>NZ_JBWKFL010000050.1:6258-52607 GCF_056434305.1 Streptomyces sp. NPDC044061
GCGTGGGCGTCCCGAGAAGGAACTGTGGTTCCGGGCGCCCGGAGCCCACCTTCCTTTGGGGGGCGAAAGGCCGTCGCCCTCTTCGGGGGGGGGCCCCGCCGCCTTGTCCGTCAGACTGTGGCAGGCTCAGCTGAAGGAGTCGCCGCAGGCGCAGGAACCCGTCGCGTTCGGGTTGTCGATCGTGAAGCCCTGCTTCTCGATCGTGTCCACGAAGTCGACGGTGGCGCCGCCCAGGTACGGAGCGCTCATTCGGTCGGTGACGACCTTGACCCCGCCGAAGTCCTTCTCCACGTCGCCGTCGAGCGAGCGCTCGTCGAAGAAGAGCTGGTAGCGCAGGCCGGAGCAGCCGCCGGGCTGGACGGCGACACGCAGCGCGAGGTCGTCGCGGCCTTCCTGGTCGAGCAGGGCCTTGACCTTCGACGCGGCGGCGTCGGTCAGAATGATGCCGTCGGTGACGGTGGTGGTCTCGTCCGATACGGACATCTACATCTCTCCCGGGTTGTACGGAGACTGCTTGCCGACGATTGCAACCGGCGCTACCGCGGATTCATTCCGGGCCGGGCATTCGCAGGGTCGCCTTTTTGTTTCCCTCTTCATGCTCGCACACGGGCCCCGGTAGGCACAGCGACCTGTAGAGGGACCCGGGCGGGATTCACGTCACATCGACGCTATGGCCATCGTCAAAGTGACGTGAAGCGGTTATGATAGATAGCGTCAGTTAGACGAAAAGTAGAAAGGGTGCGTGTCGTGACCACCGCCCAGACCCCGGAACTCGACGTACAGCCGACTCCGCTCGCCCTGCTGCTTCTCGGCCGTGAGGCCGACCCGAAGAGCGAGCGTGGCGTCGAGTGTCCCGGCGACCTGCCCTCGCCGTCCGACCCCGATCTGGTCGAGCGCGCCCGCGCGGCCAAGGAGAAGCTCGGCGACAAGGTCTTCGTGCTCGGCCACCACTACCAGCGCGACGAGGTCATCCAGTTCGCCGACGTCACGGGCGACTCCTTCAAGCTGGCCCGGGACGCGGCCGCGCGCCCGGAGGCCGAGTACATCGTCTTCTGCGGTGTGCACTTCATGGCCGAGTCGGCGGACATCCTGACGTCCGACGACCAGAAGGTCGTCCTGCCGGACCTGGCCGCCGGCTGCTCCATGGCGGACATGGCCACCGCAGAGCAGGTCGCCGAGTGCTGGGACGTGCTGACCGAGGCGGGCATCGCCGAGCAGGTGGTGCCGGTCTCGTACATGAACTCCTCGGCCGACATCAAGGCGTTCACCGGCAAGCACGGTGGCACCATCTGCACCTCGTCCAACGCCAAGCGCGCCCTGGACTGGGCCTTTGAGCAGGGTGAGAAGGTGTTGTTCCTGCCGGACCAGCACCTGGGCCGCAACACCGCCGTCCGCGACATGGGGATGTCCCTGGACGACTGCGTGGTCTACAACCCGCACAAGCCGAACGGCGGGCTGACCGCGGACGAGCTGCGCGCCGCGAAGATGATCCTGTGGCGCGGCCACTGCTCGGTCCACGGCCGCTTCAGCCTCGACTCGGTGAACGACGTCCGCGCCCGCATCCCCGACGTCAACGTCCTGGTCCACCCCGAGTGCAAGCACGAGGTCGTGGCCGCCGCCGACCACGTCGGCTCGACGGAGTACATCATCAAGGCCCTGGAGGCCGCCCCCGCCGGCTCCAAGTGGGCCATCGGCACCGAGCTGAACCTGGTCCGCCGGCTGGCGAACCGCTTCGCGCCCGAGGGCAAGGAGATCGTCTTCCTCGACAAGACGGTCTGCTTCTGCTCCACCATGAACCGCATCGACCTCCCCCACCTGGTCTGGGCCCTGGAGTCGCTGGCCGAGGGCAACCTGGTCAACCGGATCGAGGTCGACAAGGAGACCGAGGCGTTCGCGAAGCTCGCGCTGGAGCGGATGCTGGCACTGCCGTAGGGATTCCCCGCGTACCACGGAGGCCCGGCCCCCTGTTTCGGGGGGCCGGGCCTCCGTGGCGTCAGACGCCGGCGGGTTCCAGCGCCTCGGACTCCTGGTCCTGCTTCTTCGCCGCCCGTTTCTTCGCCCGGCGCTCCTTGCGCAGCTCCAGCATCGCGTAGAGCGTCGGGACGAGGAGGAGGGTCAGCAGGGTGGAGCTGATCAGACCGCCGATCACGACCACGGCCAGCGGCTGGGCGATGAAGCCGCCCTCGCCGGTGACGCCCAGGGCCATGGGCAGCAGCGCGAAGATCGTCGCCAGGGCCGTCATCAGGATCGGGCGGAGACGGTGGCGGCCGCCCTCCACGACGGCCTCGACGACGCCGTAGCCCTGCCTGCGGTACTGGTTGATGAGGTCGATCAGCACGATGGCGTTGGTCACCACGATGCCGATCAGCATCAGCATGCCGATCATCGCCGGCACGCCCATCGGGGTGCCGGTGGCCACCAGGAGGCCGATCGCGCCCGTGGCCGCGAAGGGGATGGAGACCAGCAGGATCAGCGGCTGCGCCAGCGAGCGGAACGTCGCCACCAGGAGCATGAAGACGATCGCGATCGCCGCCAGCATGGCCAGGCCCAGGTTCTTGAACGCGTCGTCCTGGTCGGAGGACACGCCACCGATCTCGGCCTCGGCGCCCGCCGGCAGCTTCAGGGCCTTGATCTTCGACTGGAGCTGGGTGCTGACCGCGCCGGTGTTGTCCCCGGTCGGCTTGGCCGTGATCGTGGCGGCGCGCTGCCCGTCGATGCGGGTCATCGACACGGGGCCGTCCACCAGCTTGACCGTCGCGATGTCACCGAGCTTCACCGGACCGAGGCGCAGCGCCTTCAGCTGGGCCAGGGTGGTGGCGGGCTTGGCCGACTTCACGACGACGTCACGCTCGGTGTCGTCGAGAATCGCCTTCGCCGCCGTCGTGCCGCGCACGGCCTGCGCGACCGCGGCGCCCAGCTTCTGGTCGTCGAATCCGGTGGCGGCCGCCTTGGGGCCCGCCTTGACCGAGATCCGCGGCACGCTCTCGGCGAGGTCGCTGGTGACGTCCGTGACGTGGTCCAGGCCGGCCACGGTGGAGCGGACCCGGTCGGAGGCCTCGCGCAGCACCTGCGGGTCGGCCGCCTTCACCACGACGCTGAGGTCCTGGTTGCCGAAGCCGTCACCGGCGGAGACGGTCGTCGTGCCGATGCCCTTGAGCTTCCTCAGGCCGTCCTCGAGGTGCTGCTGCACGTCGTCGGAGGCGGCCGAGTCCTTCAGCATGACCTGGTACGACGCCTGGTTGGTGTCGGTCCCGCCGCCGAAGGCCGCCATGAAGCCGGAGGAGCCGACGGTGACCTGGTAGTCCTTGACGCCCTCGGTGGAGGCGAGCAGCTTCTCGACCCGCTTGGCCTGCGCGTCCGTGGCCGCGAGGCTGGTGCCGGGCTTCAGCTCCTGCTTGACCGTGAGGACCTCCTGGTCGCCCTGGTCGAAGAAGTTCGTCTTCAGCAGCCCGGACATGCCGAACGTGACGACGAGGACCACGATCGCGATCAGCACGCTGGTGAGGCGGCGGCGGGTGGCGAAGCGCAGGACCGGAACGTACAGACGCTGGAGGCGGCTGTTCGCCTCCTTCTCCTCGGCCCGCCGGCGGGCCTCCTCGGCGTCCTCGGGGGTGCCCTTGGGGGCCCGCAGGAACCAGTACGACAGGACCGGTACGACCGTCAGCGAGACGAGCAGGGAGGCCAGCAGGGCCGCCGTCACCGTGATGCTGAACGAGCCGAACAGGGCGCCCACCATGCCGCCGACCAGACCGATCGGCAGGAACACGGCGACCGTGGTGAGGGTGGAGGAGGTGACCGCGCCGGCCACCTCGCGCACCGCGCCCAGGATCGCTTCCCTGCGCTCCTCGCCGTAGCCGAGGTGCCGCTTGATGTTCTCCAGGACCACGATCGAGTCGTCGACGACCCGGCCGATGGCGATGGTCAGCGCGCCGAGCGTGAGCATGTTCAGGGACAGGCCGCGGGTCCACAGCACGATCAGCGCGAGGACGACCGACAGCGGGATGGACACCGCCGTCACCAGCGTCGAGCGGACCGAGGCCAGGAAGACCAGGATGATCAGGACCGCGAACAGCAGGCCGAGCGCGCCCTCGGTGGTCAGGCCCTTGATGGACTTGGACACCGCCGGGCCCTGGTCGCTGACGACCGTGAGCTTCGCGCCGGAGCCGAGGTCCGCGCGCAGGCCGGGCAGCTTGTCCTCGACCGCGTTGGAGATGGAGACCGCGCTGCCGTCGTGGTCCATCGTCACGTTGACGGCGAGGCTGGGCCGGCCGTCGGTGCGGGTGATGGAGTCGGCCGGGGCCGGCCGTTCCTTGACGGTGGCCACGGAACCGAGGCGCACGGGCTTCGCGGCGCCCTCGCCGGTGACCATCAGGTCCCGGATCTGCGCGAGCGAGGTGAAGCCGCCGCCGACCTGCACGGTGCGGTTGGCGCCGTCCTCGTCGAAGGAGCCGGCCGGGACGGTGGCGCCGCCCGCCTGCAGCGCCTGGCCGACGGCGGCGGAGGTGAGACCCGCCCGCGCGAGCTTCGCGTCGTTCGGGGTGACGGCGACCTGGAGGTCACGGACGCCGGTGACCTGGACGCGGCCGACGCCGTCGATGTCCTTCAGGGCAGGTACGACCGTCTTGTCGAGCTTGTCGGCGAGCGCCTGCTGGTCCTTGCCGGAGGTGACGGCGAGGACCACGGTCGGCATGTCGTCGGTGGAGCCGGAGACGACCTGCGGGTCGACGTCGTCCGGGAGCTGGGCGCGGGCCCGGTTGACGGCCTGCTGGACGTCGCTGACGAGCCGCTTGGTGTCGTTGCCGTAGTCGAAGGACGCCATGATCACGGCGTTGCCCTCGCTCGCGGTGGAGGTGACGCCGGTGATGCCGTCGACGCCCTGGAGGTTGTCCTCGATGGGCTCGACGACCTGCTTCTCCACGACGTCGGGTGCGGCGCCCTGGTACGGCGCGATGACCGACACCATCGGCAGCTCGATGGTGGGCAGGAGCTGCTGCTTGATCTGGGGTATCGCGATCAGCCCGAAGACGAGCGCGATGAGCGACACGAGCCCGACGAGGGCCCGTTGCGCGAGGCTGAATCTCGACAGCCAGGACATGGATCAGGGTCTCTCTTCTGTGAGCGGCGGACGCGGCGCGGGACGCACAGGTGAGCGCCCACCTCAACACCCTGAGCCATGCGGGAGGGCCGTTCCGTAGGCCCCAGGTCCATTTCCTTATCCGGTCCCTACTCCGCGCGCAGTACGCCCGGGTGGAGATCAGTCCATCCTCGGACGTACCAGCCCCGACTCGTAGGCGATCACGACGAGCTGGGCCCGGTCCCGGGCGCCCAGCTTGGCCATGGCCCGGTTGACGTGTGTCTTCACGGTGAGCGGGCTGACCTCGAGGCGTTCGGCGATCTCGTCGTTGGAGTGGCCGCCGGCGACCTGGACCAGCACCTCGCGCTCGCGGCCGGTGAGCGCGTCGAGGCGTTCGGAGCGGGCGGGGTCGCGGCCGTCGTCGCCGTCGCCCTGGGCGAGGAAGCGGGCGATCAGCCCCTTGGTGGCGGCCGGGGAGAGCAGGGCCTCGCCGCCCGCCGCGACCCGGATGGCGTTCAGCAGTTCCTCGGGCTCGCTGCCCTTGCCTAGGAAGCCGGAGGCACCCGCGCGCAGGGACTGGATCACGTAGTCGTCGACCTCGAAGGTGGTCAGGATGACCACGCGGACCTGCGCCAGGGAGGGGTCGGCGCTGATCAGCCGGGTGGCTGCGAGGCCGTCGGTGCCGGGCATCCGGATGTCCATGAGGACGACGTCGGCGCTCTGCTCCTTGGCCAGCCGGACCGCCTCGGAGCCGTCGGAGGCCTCCCCCACCACCTCCATGTCCGGCTCGGAGTCGACCAGCACCCGGAACGCGCTGCGCAGCAGTGCCTGGTCGTCGGCGAGCAGGACACGGATCGTCATGCGGGCTCCCCCTGGGCCGTCGTACGGGTCTTGACCGGCAGGATCGCATGGACGCGGAAGCCGCCGCCGTAGCGGGGGCCGGTGGTCAGGGTGCCGCCGACGGCGGTGACCCGCTCCCGCATGCCGAGCAGCCCGTGGCCGCCGCCCGCCCCGGGCGCACCGCCCGCGCCCGCGCCGTCGTCCAGGACGGTGACCTCGATGTGCGGTCCGACCCGTACGACGCTGACCTCGGCCTTGGCGCCGGCACCCGCGTGCTTCTGCACGTTCGTCAGGGCTTCCTGGACGATCCGGTAGCCGGCCAGGTCGACGGCGGCAGGCAGTTCGGTGCCGTGGTCGGCACGGGCCACCTCGACCGGGAGCCCCGCGCTGCGGAAGGTGCCGGCGAGGTCCTCGAGACGGCTGAGGCCGGGGGCGGGTTCGGTGGGCGCCTCGGGGTCGCCGGACTGGCGGAGCAGGCCGACGGTGGCCCGCAGTTCGTTCAGCGCGGAGCGGCTGGCGTCGCGCACGTGGGCGAGAGCCTCCTTGGCCTGGTCGGGACGCTTGTCCATGACGTGCGCGGCGACTCCGGCCTGCACGTTGACCAGGGCGATGTGGTGGGCGACGACGTCGTGCAGATCGCGGGCGATGCGCAGCCGCTCCTCGGCGACCCGGCGGCGGGCCTCCTCCTCGCGGGTGCGCTCGGCCCGTTCGGCGCGCTCCCGCATGGCCTGCACGACCGCCCGGCGGCTGCGTACGGCGTCCCCGGCGGTGGCGCCGATACCGGTCCAGGCGAGCACGCCCAGGTTCTCCTGGGCGTACCAGGGCAGGGTGCTGCCGAGCATGGCGGCGGCGGTCAGCACCGTCATGGTGAGCAGCCCGACCCGCCAGGTGGTGGTGCGGTCGGTCCTCGACGCGACGGTGTAGAGGGCGACCACGGCGGACATGGCGACCGGGGCGCGTGGGTCGCCGGTGAAGAACTCGATCAGGGAGACGGTGCCGGTGACGACGAGGACCGTCTTGGGGGCGCGGCGGCGGAAGACGAGCGCGGCGGCGCCGACGGTCATCAGGAAGAGGCCGAGCGGTGCCGGGCTGCGTACGCCCCAGGTGACGCCGTTCTCCCCACTGGGCACCACGAACGACCCGGCGACCATGCACACCAGCACGCCCGCCGCGATGGCCGCGTCCAGCGCGAGGGGGTGGGCCTTGAGGCCGCACCGGGCGCGTTCCAGAGTGCTCACGGTCTGAACAGTACGGCGCCTTTCCGGCGGGCGGGGCGGTCAGGCCGTGATGTGCGAGCCTCACCGGCCGTCAGCTGTCGAGCGGAGTTCGCGCACGGTATGGAGACCGGATGCCCGGTGTTGGCCGTACATGCTCAACCTTCTGGTCGGCATTCGCGCCGCCCGGCCGGATGCGTCCCATGGACGAAAGGCACCCCGTGCGTCCTTCCCCCTCGCTGTCGCGCCGCGCCCTCTGGCCGGCCGCCGCCCTCGCCGTGGTGTGCGCCACCGGTCCGGTCGGTCCCGCGCAGGCCGTCACCTACGGCACGCCGACGATCAAGCTTTCCTCGGCCTACCTGTCCGGCGCGGTCGGCAGCACCGGTGACCCGACGGTCGCAGTGACGGTCGCACAGAGCGGCGCGGACGCCTCGGCGCTGACGGTGACGGCGACGAAGAGCAACCGTACCTCCGTGGCGGCCACCACCGACGTACGGGTCACGGGCACCGGAGGCGGCCGTACCGTCGGCGTCACCGCGCACGCCCAGGGCTATGCGGACCTCACGCTGAAGGTGACGGGGCTCGGCGGCAAGACGGCCGGCACGACCCTGCACTACGCGGCCTCACCCGGCGTGCAGCGCTCCGCCGACGCCCGCTACCTGACCGTCGCCTCGGACGCCTCCGCCGCCGTTGACGTCGGGGGCGGCTACGTCGTCGTCGGCAACGACGAGGACAACACCCTGCGCCTGTACGACGGCTCGGCCTCCGGCGCCCCGGTGCGGACCTGGGACCTGGACGGTGCGCTGGGCGCCGACAAGGAGGTCGACATCGAGGGCGCGACGCGCGTCGGCGACACGATCTACTGGACGGGTTCGCTGGGCAACAACAAGGACGGCGTGTACAAGTCCGACCGCAACACGGTGTTCACCACCACCGTCTCCGGCTCGGGCGCGGCCACCTCGCTCACCTTCGGCAGCGCGGGGCACGGGCTGCGCGACGACCTGGTGGCCTGGGACGAGGCGAACGGCGACCGGTACGGCTTCGCCGCCGCGACGGCCGACGGGCAGACCCCGAAGCAGGTGGACGGCTTCAACGTGGAGGGTCTGGAGTTCGCGCCGGGCTCCACCACCACCGCCTACGTCGGCTTCCGCGCCCCGCTGGTGCCGCCGCAGTCGGGCGGCAGGGCGCTGATCGTGCCGGTGACCGACATGGACAAGGTGGTGCACGGCACGAAGGCCACGTTCGGGACGCCGATCGAGCTGGACCTGGGCGGTCTGTCCGTCCGGGACCTGCGCCGCAACGACAAGGGGCAGTTCCTGATCCTGGCCGGGTCCTGGGCGGCCGACGACAACAGCGACCCCTACGCCCTGTACACGTGGGACGGCGTGGCGGGGCACCAGCCGGTGAAGAAGCTGGATCTGCCCACGTCGGACGCGGGCGGCTGGGAGTCCATCGTCTCCGTGCCCGACCTGGACGTCTCCGGTGCCCGGGTGCAGCTGATCACCGACGACGGTTCCGCCGACCTCTACGGCGACGGCATCGCGGCGAAGGACCTCAGCCACCCGGAGTGGCAGAAGTCCCGCACCACCTGGTTCACGCTGAACTGACCCGGGGCGTGCTCAGCCCGGGATCAGCCCGTCCTCGCTGAGCAGCTCCCGGACCTCCTCGAGCGTCGCGTCCGAGGAGGGAAGGATGAGTTCCGAGGGTTCCAGGGCGTCGTCCGGCAGGGGGCTGCCGAGTCGCCGGACGGCGTCGAGGAGCGTGGAGAGCGTGCGACGGAAGCCCTGCTCGTCGCCGCTCTCCATCTCCGCCAGCAGTTCGTCGTCCAGCTTGTTCAGCTCGGTGAAGTGGGCGTCGTCCAGCTTCACCTGGCCCTCCCCCATGATCCGTACGATCACGTCGGCCTCCTCGGCTCGGGGTCCCGGCGCCGGACTACTGCTTGTCGAAGCGCGGGGTGTCCTGCGGCTGCTGCTGGGACTGTCCCTGGCCGGCGCCGCCCTCGATCGCCTGCTGCGGCGAGCCTCCGGCCAGCTCCGCCTTCATGCGCTGCAGTTCCAGCTCTACATCCGTACCACCGGAGAGCCGGTCCAGCTCGGCCTGGATGTCGTCCTTGGCCATGCCGGAGGGGTCGTCCAGGGCGCCGGAGGCGAGCAGCTCGTCGATGGCGCCGGCCCGGGCCTGGAGCTGGGCGGTCTTGTCCTCGGCGCGCTGGATGGCGAGGCCGACGTCGCCCATCTCCTCGGAGATGCCGGAGAAGGCCTCGCCGATGCGGGTCTGGGCCTGGGCCGCGGTGTAGGTGGCCTTGATGGTCTCCTTCTTCGTGCGGAACGCGTCCACCTTGGCCTGCAGGCGCTGGGCCGCCAGGGTGAGCTTCTCCTCCTCGCCCTGCAGCGTCGCGTGCTGCGTCTCGAGGTCGGTGACCTGCTGCTGGAGGGCGGCGCGGCGGGAGAGCGCCTCGCGGGCGAGGTCCTCGCGGCCGAGGGCGAGCGCCTTGCGGCCCTGGTCCTCCAGCTTGGTGGACTGCTGCTGCAACTGGTTGAGCTGGAGTTCCAGGCGCTTGCGGGAGGTCGCCACGTCGGCCACGCCCCGGCGCACCTTCTGCAGCAGCTCCAGCTGCTTCTGGTACGAGTAATCGAGGGTCTCGCGCGGGTCCTCGGCCCGGTCAAGGGCCTTGTTCGCCTTCGCGCGGAAGATCATCCCCATACGCTTCATGACACCGCTCATGGGCTTCGCGCGCCCCCTTCTGACGGACTCCAGCTCACAGATCCTGCGACAGAACCCACAGTACGGGCCCTGACTCCATTACCGCACTGTTCGGGGAGTGATGCGCTCATCCCCAAGGACGACTGCGGACGTTATCGCTCCGGCGTGAGGAGTAGGTGGCCCCCCGGGTGGGCCCTCGCAGTCCTTTCGGTGACCGCCGGGTGAAGCGTCTGCAACGTCCCCTCTGTCCCCTACAGACGCCCGGTGTTGCCGGATCGTTCCCCGGTGGGCTGGGGTCCATGCCGGTGGAGCCCGTACCCTTGGGTTTTGTGTTCCGTAGCCGTGCCAAGGAAGAGAAGGCCCCCGCCGACAAGGCGCCGGTGAACTTCTCCAAGCAGCCCCGTGACCCGCAGGCCCCCAAGGGCCGGCCCACCCCCAAGCGCAGTGAGGCCCAGTCCCAGCGCCGCAGCGTCGCCAACACGCCGACGACGCGCAAGGACGCCGCCAAGCGTCAGCGCGAGGACCGCCGTCAGGCCCTGGAGCGGCAGCGCCAGGCGCTGGCCGGCGGTGACGAGCGCTATCTGCCGGTCCGGGACAAGGGTCCGGTCCGCAAGTTCGCGCGCGACTGGGTGGACTCCCGGTTCAACGTGGCGGAGTTCTTCCTGCCGCTGGCCGTGGTCATCCTGGTCCTCAGCATCGTGCGGGTGCCCGCGATCCAGGCCCTGGCGCTGTGGCTGTGGCTCGTGGTGATCGTGCTGATCGTGCTCGACGCGGCCGTCAGCGGCTTCCGGCTGAAGAAGCGGCTGGCGGAGCGCTTCCCCGACGTCAACCGCCGCGGCGCCGTCGCCTACGGCCTGATGCGCTCCCTCCAGATGCGCCGGCTCCGGCTGCCGAAGCCGCAGGTCAAGCGCGGAGAGCGGCCCTGAGCGCAGACGCTTTCACCGGGGGCGCGGCCGATGCCTGGCTGAGCAGGCTGGGCGGGCTGCGTGATGTCGTACGACAGGAGCTGGTGGCCCGGCAGCTCGACGAGCAGGTAGCCGGGCGGTTCCGCGTCGGGCAGCGGCTGCGGGTGCTCGACGTGGGGACGGGTCAGGGCACGCAGGCGCTGCGGCTGGCCCGGCTCGGGCACCAGGTGACCGGCGTCGAGCAGGACGCGACGATGATCGCGGCCGCGCGCGAGGCGCTCGCCGGTGAGCCCGAGGGCATCCGGGAGCGGGTCCGGCTGGTGCAGGGGGACGGACGGGACACCGGCGTGCACTTCCTGCCGGGCAGCTTCGACGTGGTGCTGTGCCACGGCGTACTGATGTACGTCGAGGAGCCCGACCCGCTGGTGGCCGGGCTGGCCCGGATGCTCGCGCCGGGCGGGCTGCTCTCGCTCCTCGTGCGCAACGGCGACGCGCTCGCGATGCGGCCGGGTCTGTCCGGCGACTGGGCGGGCGCGCTGGCCGCGTTCGACACCGCCTCCTACCGCAATCGCCTCGGCCTGGACGTGCGGGCCGACCGGCTGACGGCGCTCACCGCCACGCTGGCCGGCATCGCCGCCCCGCTGCACGCCTGGTACGGCGTGCGGGTGTTCACCGACACGGCGGTGGACGGCGCGGAGGTCCCGGACGACCTGGAGACCCTGCTGGCGGTCGAGGAGCGGGCCGGGCGGACGGATCCGTACCGGGGGGTCGCGGCGCTGCTGCACCTGTGCGGGGTACGCGGCTGAGCCCGTTCCGACGTACCGGGCCGGGTCGGGCCTTCGGCCCGAAGCGACACTCGGGGAATGGACGCTTCCCGTGCCCGCCGGAGGGGCGCGTTCGCCGCCGTGCTCGTGTGTGCCGCGTTCCCGGCCGCCGCCGGTAAGGCGCCGGTGTCACCGATGCGCGAGGGCGGCCCGGCCGCCCGGGCGGCCGTTCCCCTGTCGGCGGGCGACCTGCAGGGCCGGTACCTCGATGGGCGGCACCGAGATCACCACCTCCACGGAGCGGTCCGAGGCGCTCGCGGCCAGGCCCGGGCAGCGGACGAAGGTGGCCTTCCAGCGCGCCGGCACCGGGAAGACGGTGGAGGTGACGCTGGGTGAGCAGTGAGGAGGGCGGTCGGTCCCTCCTCACCCCCGTTCGGGTTACGCCGCGTCGGCGTGCAGGCTCATCGGGCCGTAGATCTCGGTGTTCTCCTCGAACAGCCGGACCTGGTCCGCGCCGCCCTCGAGCAGCGCCTTCCAGTGCTCACCGATCCAGGACTCGGCATCGCCCTGCGTGGTGAACTCCTCCGGCTGCACCGCGGGCTGGACCTCCGTCCCGTCGGCCTTCTCGAACCGCCACGTCCATGCCGTCATCTGGGCCTCCTTTGATCCAACTCCTGATGGCAGCCTAGCCGGAAGCGCAAGAGCCGCTGCGACAGGCGAAAATCGGTTCCGTGGAAGTGACTCTGCTCGGTACCGGTGCTCCCGCGGGGCTGCCCCGCCCCGACTGTCCCTGCGCCGTCTGTGCGACCGCGCTCGGGCCCGACACGCGGGCGGCGACGGCGCTGCTGGTGGACGGCACGCTGCTGCTGGACCTGACGCCCGGGGCGGCGTTCGCGGCGGCGCGGTCCGGGCATTCGCTGGGCGGGGTGCGGCAGGTGCTGCTGTCGCATCCGCACGACGGTCCGGCGGTGGAGGTGCCGGCCGGGCTGCCGCAGCCCGGGCGGGTGCCGGACGGACGGGAGTTGGCGCTGCTGACGGGGCATCGGGTACGGGCCGTGGCGATGGACGCGGGCGGCACCGGGTACGCGGTGACCGGGCCGGACGGACAGCGGCTGCTGTACCTGCCGCCGGGCGGGGCGCCGGCGGGTCTGGAGGAGGCGACGGCGGAGACGTACCACATGGTCCTGGCCGACGTCGTGGGACGCCCGGACGCGCTGGCCCGGCTGCGGGCGGTCGGTTCCGTCGGGCCGACCACGGACGTCGTCGCGGTCCATCTCGACCACGACGTGGCGCAGGGCCCGGAGGTGCGGCGGCGGCTCGCGGCGGCCGGGGCGCGGGTGGTGCCGGACGGTACGACGCTGGTGGTCGGGACGTACGAGGACGTGCCGGACGTGCCGCGCCGGACGCTGGTGCTGGGCGGGGCGCGCTCGGGGAAGTCGGTGGAGGCGGAGCGGCGTCTCGAGGCGTTTCCGGACGTGCTGTACGTGGCGACCGGCGGGACGCGGGGTGGGGACACCGAGTGGGCGGCGCGGGTGGCCGCGCACCGGGAGCGGCGGCCGGGGTCGTGGCGTACGACGGAGACGACCGATCTGGTGCCGCTGCTGGGCGAGGACGGGCCGCCCGTGCTGATCGACTGTCTGTCGCTGTGGCTGACGGACGTCATGGACGCGGTCGGGGCGTGGGACGACGCGGAGTGGGCGGGTGGCGGGGAGAAGGCGCTGCGCGAGCGGGTGCGGGAGCTGGCGGACGCGGTGCGGGCGACGCGGCGGACCGTGGTGGCCGTGTCGAACGAGGTGGGTTCCGGAATCGTGCCCGCGACCGCCTCCGGTCGGCGGTACCGTGACGAACTCGGGCGGCTGAACGCGGCGTTCGCGAGTGAGTGCGAGCAGGTGCTGCTGGTGGTGGCGGGGCAGGCCCTGATGCTGCGGGGCTGATCACGACTGCCCGCGGCCGCGTACGGCGCGACGCGACCCCCTGCGACCAGGTCCTAGCCGTGCTTACGGGCCACGACGCGGTACGCGTTGGAGAAGCGGGTGCGGCGGAGCAGGGGGGCCAGCATGTGGTCCAGGAGTGCGGCGACGTCGAGCACCGGGGCGGCCATGGCTCGCAGGAGCGGGTGGACGTGGGCCAGGGCCAGGGTGAGGGCCGCCGCCAGGTCGTAGGGGATGTGCGGGGCCCTGCGGTCGGTGACGAGGATCGCGCAGCCCTGGGACTCCAGTTCCGCGCGCAGGTTGGCCAGGGGCACCAGGTGGAGGTGGCGGGGCTGGCCGTAGGGGAGCCACCACCTGCCGAGGAGCGTGGCGAACAGGCAGCGCGGGTCGGGCAGTTCGACGACGAGGTGGCCGCCGGGGCGGAGCACGGCGAGCGCGGCACGGAGTTCGGCGCGTGGGTCCGGGGCGTGTGCCAGGTGGTCGAACATGCTCACCACGTCGTAGCGGGCGCGCAGCCGGGCCGCGGTGCCCGGGGTGGTCAGATAGCCGCGGTGGGCCTCCTCGACCCGGCCCTCCAGCAGGGCCTGCTCGACGCGGGCCGTCGGGTCCAGGCCGTCGAAGCTGGTGTAGGGGAAGAACTCCTTCGCCGCCTCGGGGAAGCGGGCGTGGCCCGTGCCCACGTCCAGCCAGCTCTCCGGGTCGGGCAGCGCCGACAGCTTGTGGGCGGTGGCGCGGTGACGGCGGCGGGCCGCGCCGGTGGAGAGGACGCGCTCGGCGAACTCCTCCAGGTGTCTTTCGTAGAAGTCCCGGTGGTAGAAGGCCAGTCCCTCGGCCGTGAGCCGGGGGTTCTGGAAGGAGTGGCGGCAGTCGCCGCACTCGTCGAGGACGAAGGTGCCCGGCCGGTGCCGCAGCGGGTCGGGGGCGCGCAGCCGGGTCCGCAGCCGGGGGGAGCCGCACCAGGGGCAGTCCGTGCGGCGCGGCTCCTGGAAGGGGTCGAAGGGTTCGGTGACCGGCGGGGTGAGGGGCGAGGGCTGCATGGCGGCTCCCTGGGCGACATTCCGCTGCAAACCGGAACGTAGGGGATACCGATCTTGGGTGCAAAGACGTGGTGACCATGAGGTGACGGTGTGGCGCCGAAGCGTTCGTTCGCTGGCGGTACTGTTCGGCGAATGAGCAGCCTTAATCTGGACGACTTCACCGATCTGATCGAGCGCCCGGACGGGGGCGTGCGCCGTGACGCCGAGGCCCGGCGGGAGCGCCAGATCGTGCCGCCCGGGTCGCTCGGGCGCCTGGACGAGCTGGGCGAGTGGCTGGCCGCCGCGCAGGGCGCGGTACCGGTACGGCCGGTCGAGCGGCCGCGGGTGGTTCTCTTCGCCGGTGACCACGGCATCGCCGGACTCGGCGTGTCCGCGCGGCCCGCGGGCAGTGCGGAGCGGCTGGTGCGGGCGGTGCTGGAGGGCGGCAGCCCGGTGTCCGTGCTCGCGCGCCGCCTGGATGTGCCCGTGCGGGTCGTGGACATGGCTCTGGACTGCCCGCCGGACGCCTTCCCGGAGGATGTCGTGCGGCACCGGGTGCGGCGCGGCAGCGGTCGTATCGACGTCGAGGACGCGCTCACCCCGGAGGAGGCCGAGGCGGCCTTCCTCGCGGGCGTGGCGGTCGCCGACGAGGAGGCCGACTCGGGTACGGACCTGGTGGTGCTCGGCGATGTGAGCGTGGGCGGGACCACGGCGGCCGCGGTGCTGATCGCGGCGCTGTGCGGGACCGACGCGTCCGTGGTGACCGGGCGGGGCGGGCTCCCCATCGACGACCTGGCGTGGATGCGCAAGTGCGCGGCGATCCGGGACGCGCTGCGCCGGGCGCGGCCGGTGCTCGGGGACCAGTTGCTGCTGCTCGCGACCGTGGGCGGGGCCGATCTCGCCGCGATGACCGGGTTCCTGCTGCAGTGCGCGGTGCGCAAGCTGCCGGTGATCCTGGACGGTGTGGTGGCCGCCGCGTGCGCGCTGGTCGCCCAGCGGGTCGCGTTCCGGGCGCCGGACTGGTGGCTGGCCGGGCACGACAGCGGGGAGCCGGGGCAGGCCAAGGCGCTGGACCGGATGGCGCTGGAGCCGCTGCTGGAGCAGGGCGTGAAGGTCGGCGAGGGGGTGGGAGCGCTGCTGGCGCTGCCCCTGGTGCGCAGCGCCGCCGCGCTGGCCGCCGAGCTGCCCGAGCAGCCGGACGCCGAGAAGGAACCGGAGGGACCCGAGGAGCCCGAGGAGCAGAAGTAGGCGGAGAAGCCCGAGGAGCCGAAGGAGCCGGAGAAGCCCGAGGAGCCGGAGGAGCCGGGTGGAGCCGGAGCAGCCGAAGGAGCCGGAGCGGGCGGCCGGAAGCGAGCACGTGCACCACGGCAACCGGAAAAGAATGTTTCGCCGGGGCGGCCCCCATATGATCCTCCCCCATGGGAGATGCCCGAATTGCCGTGGAGCAGCAGAACGAGCCGGAACGGCGGCCCGGCGGGGTCTCCCGCCGGGCCGCCGCCTTCGCCGTCTGGTACCTACGGGCCGTCGCCTTCGTCAACTTCCTGAGCGCGGTGTGGGTCTCGCTGGGCCAGGACGTGCGCCGGCACAACCAGGAGAACTACTTCACGCCGTACCTGCTGACGGCCGGCTTCGCCTCGGGCGTGTTCACCGCGTTCCTGGCGATCACCATGCGGCGGCGCAAGCGGGCCGCGTGGATCCTGAACCTGGTGCTGAGCGGCTCGTTCCTGGCCCTGTTCGCGTTCGCCATGGCGTTCCCGGAGATCCGGCGGTACGCACAGAACTGGGTCTCCCTGGTGCTGACGGCCGCCTTCGTACTGGCACTGCTGGTCGGGCGCCGGGAGTTCTACGCCAAGGGTGACCGGTCCAACCCACGGCTGGCCGCGTCCGTGGCCGTCGGCGGCGGGCTGGTCGCCTCACTGCTCGCCGGGCTGCTGATCACGGTCACCAACCAGGCGCCGGACGCGGCCCGTTCGACGTTCCCGGAGCGCTGGCACTACGGCACCCTGCGGCTCGTCTCGGTGGCCGCCGAGGAGTCCCGCTTCCCCGGCATCGACCCGCCCAACTGGGCCAACGTCGCCGTCAACGCGGTCAGTACGGTCCTCGTCCTCGCCGTCCTCTACGCCGCCTTCCGCTCCCGGCGTGCCGTCGACCCGCTCACCGAGGACGACGAGAAGCGGCTGCGGGCGCTGCTGGAGCGGCACGGGGAGCGGGACTCGCTCGGCTACTTCGCGCTGCGCCGGGAGAAGAGCGTGGTGTGGTCGCCGACCGGGAAGGCGGCGGTCGCCTATCGCGTCGTCGGCGGGGTGAGCCTCGCCTCCGGGGATCCGCTGGGCGATCCGGAGGCGTGGCCCGGGGCGATCGTGCCCTGGCTGGTGGAGGCGCGGGCGCACGGGTGGATCCCGGCGGTGATGGGGGCGAGCGAGGAAGCGGGGACGGTCTACGCCCGGCACGGTCTCGACGCGCTGGAACTCGGTGACGAGGCGATCGTGGAGGTGGCCGAGTTCACCCTGGAGGGACGGGCGATGCGGACCGTCCGGCAGGCCTACAACCGGGTGCGGCGGGCCGGGTACCAGGTGCGCGTCCGGCGGCACGAGGACATCCCGGCGGAGCGGATGGCGCACCTCGTCGAGCGCGCGGACGACTGGCGGGACGGGGCGACCGAGCGCGGGTTCAGCATGGCGCTCGGGCGGCTCGGGGATCCCGAGGACGGGCAGTGCGTGATGCTCGAGTGCACGGACGCCGAGGGCAGGCTGTGCGCACTGCTCTCCTTCGTGCCGTGGGGACCGCACGGGCTCTCCCTGGACCTCATGCGCAGGGGCCGGGACATCGACGGTTCCGCCAACGGGCTGATGGAGTTCATGGTCATCGAGCTGCTGCGACGGGCCCGGGAGATCGGGATCACTCAGGTCTCGCTGAACTTCGCGATGTTCCGGTCGGTCTTCGAACGTGGCGCACGCCTCGGTGCAGGACCGGTGCTGAGGCTGTGGCGGTCGCTGCTCAGCTTCTTCTCGCGGTGGTGGCAGATCGAGTCGCTGTACCGCGCCAACGCCAAGTACCGGCCCATCTGGGAGCCGCGGTTCCTGCTCTTCGAGAAGAGCGCGGACCTGCCGCGCATCGGCCTCGCGTCGGCCCGCGCGGAGGGCTTCCTGGAGGCGCCGGGGCTGCCGAAGTGGGTGCACCGCCGGCACCTGGACACGCATCGATGAGGAACGCTTGATGAGGACGCTCGCCCGCTGGGCCGGTGCCGAGTGGGGGCTGCTGTACGTCACCGTGCGCGAGCCCCTGCTGAAGCGGCGGCCGGCGGCGCTCCCGATGACCGTCTCGGCGGTGTGCCTGACGGCGCTGCTGCAGTTCGTGCAGAACCAGCCGTGGGGCTACCGGTTCGTGCAGAACGTGGGGGCCGTACGCGCCGAGGACCCGTTGTGGCTGGCACTCCTGCGCACTCCTCTGTCCCTGTTCGTCCCCGCGCTGGACCTGCCCGTCTGGGGTGCGCTCGCGCAGACCCTCTTCGTGTTCGGGATCGCCGAGCTCTGCCTGGGCTGGTGGCGGACGCTGACCATCGCGTACGTCGCCACGCTGGCCGGGACGCTGTACGCGCGTGTGGGCATCGCGCTCGGCCCGCACGCCCCGTTCGGCCTGCCCGCCTCGGACGCGGGGGTGGTGGACACCGGTCCGTCGGCGGCCGTGGTGGGGCTCGCCGTGTTCGTGAGCTGGCGCTACGGCGCCTATGTGACGGCCGGTGCGGTGACCCTGGCGATGGTGGTCGAGGTGCTGCTCAAGGAGAACCTCGCGGGCAAGGAGCACCTGGCCGCGCTGATGGGGGTGGGCACGCTGTGCCTGCTCGCGGCGGTGCGGCACGTGTACGGGCCGCTGCCGCGGCCCGGTCAGTGGCGGCCGGGCAGACGGGCCGGGCGCGGGTCGGGCTTGCCGCCGATCCAGTCCTGAAGAACGCGGCTGGGGCCGGCCCAGCGGCGGTCGTGACGGTAGGCGCGCAGCGCCGACTTGGCGCGTGCCCGGGGGCGGCGGCCGTAGAAGCGGCGGGCCCACGGGGAGCCGGGCCGGGCCAGGCGGATCGCGCCGACGAGCGCGACGACGGGCACGACCGCCCCGAAGATCGCGATGCGGAGCTTGCCCTTGCTCAGGGCGATCAGGGCGAAGAAGAAGTTGAAGGCGATGTTGGTGATGACCGTGCCCCGGTCCTGCAGTTCCTCCTGGGACAGGTCGTTGACGCCGAACGGCACGAACCCGGCCAGCAGCAGACCGACCAGGGCGGCGGTGAGGACGACGGCCTCGACGCTCTTGCGGCCGTCCTCGGTCCAGTAGACGTCGTCCAGGTGCAGGATCAGCGCGAACTCGTCCAGGACCAGTCCCACGCCCATGCCGAAGACGACGGCGGCGATGGGCCCGCCTGCCCCGTGCCGGTCGCTGGCGACGGCACCGAAGCCGCCGACGACGATGAGCAGGACCCCCGGGACCACGTGGTGGATGTGCAGCCCGCCGGCCTTGACGTTGCCGAAGGGGCCCCGGCCGGCCCGGATCAGCCGGGTGATCACGCGCGTGACGACGAAGGTGACGACGAAGGCGGTCAGGGCCAGCAGCAGCGGAAGCTTCCCCGGCTCCAGGATGTTCCGCTCCCACCAGTGCCCCATGTGCGCACATTACCCGGAAACATCCTCCACAACGGCCCGGTAATCTGCGGCGGTGCTCAAGTCCTCACCCCTCGACGGCCTCCGCTTCGCCTTCGGCACGCTCTCCGTGCTGCCCGTACGGGTACGCCGCTGGGACCGCGAGGCCGCACGCGGGGGCATGCTGAACGCCGCGGTGGTCGGGCTGGTCGTCGGCGGCTGTGCCGCGGGGCTCGGAGTGCTGCTCCTCCTGCTGGGCGCCGGTCCGCTGCTCGCCGCCGTCGCCTCCGTCGCCGTACCGGCCGCGCTGACCCGGGGGCTGCACCTCGACGGGCTCGCCGACACGGCGGACGGTCTCGGCAGCGGCAAGCCCGCCGAGGACGCGCTGCGGATCATGAAGCAGTCGGACATCGGGCCGTTCGGGGTGCTCACCCTCGTCCTGGTGCTGCTCGCCCAGGTCGCCGTGCTGGCGCAGCTCTACGGCGACTCCTCACTCCGGGGCGGCGCCGCGGCGCTGACCTCGGCGGTCGCGGCCCGCCTCGCGCTCACCCTGGCCGCACGCACCGGGGTGCCGGCCGCCCGTCCCGAGGGGCTGGGTGCGGCGGTCGCCGGGGTGGTGCCGGTGCCGGCCGCGCTGGCCGTGACGGCGTCCTTCACGATCGTCTCGGCCGCCTGCGGTTCCGCCTTCGGCCCGTACGGCGCGCTACGGGCCGCGGCCGCGGTGCTGTTGGCCCTCGCCGCCGCCGAACTCCTGCTGCGCCGCTGCACGCGCCGCTTCGGCGGGATCACCGGGGACGTGTTCGGCGCGCTCGCGGAGACGGCGGCGACCACCGCCCTCATCGTGCTGGCCCTGGGTCGCTAGGCTCTGCGCCCGTACCGGGGGAAGTGTGTGATCGGGGGGACTTCCGTGCTCAAGCTGCGCCGTGCCGTGGCCTGGTTCATCGACTTCGCGCTGGTGGTGGGGGCGGCCTGGCTGCTCGCCGTGTTCACCTTCCACCGGGTCACCGCGCTCGTCACCGACGTGCCGGAGCTGGCCACCCGCGGCGGCTTCGACCTGCTGACCTCGCGCGGTGACGTGGTCGGCGCCTCCGAGACGCTCGGGCTGTCCCTGTGGGACAAGGCGGTGCTCGACGTGGAGGAGGCCTTCGGGGCGCTCGTGGTCGTCACGTTCCTCTACCAGTGGGTCTGTCTCGCGCTGCTCGGCCGCACCCTCGGCAAGGGCCTGCTCGGTCTGCGGGTGAGCCCGCGGCTGTCCCGTCACGCGCTGCGCCGGGCCGCCGTCACCACCGCCGCCGACGTCGCCGTGTACGCGCTGGCCTGTGTGCTGCTGATCGAGGGCGAGTTCCTGCTGTCGGTGCTGGTATGGGCGGTCGCGGTGGGGCTGTTCCTGGTCAACGCGCTGCCGGTGCTGCTGCCCGGCCGCCGCTCGCTCGCCGACCGGCTGGCCGGCACCTCGGTCGACGGAGCGCTTCAGCGGGCGGAGTCCAGGCCGTGGGGCAGCGTGCCCCAGGGGTGAGCGCCCGCCCCGGGCACCGCGCAGTGCACGGCCGCGCCCCGCTCACGGGCGGCCCGGGCCACGTCGGCGCCCGGCGGGACGCCGTACACCAGATGGCACACGCTCACCCCCGCCGGGTAGTTCCGGGGCCGCGCGGGCGTGCGCAGGTACGCGGTCCAGGGGCCCTCGAAGGTGACGAGGAGGTCGGCGAGTGCCGCGTACGCCGGGTGCGGCGGGGTGCCGTGGTTCAGCACGAGCGTGACGCAGCCGAGGGTGCGGGCGGCCGTGGTGAGCCGCTCGTAGTGCGCCGACTCGCCGATGCCGGACGGCACTTGGTCCAGGAAGGCGCCCTGGGTGCCGTACCAGGCGCGATACCGTCGCAGCTCGCGCACGACGTCCTCGTGCGGCCTCGTGCCGTAGCCGGTGTCGGTGTAGCCGAGCAGGGTCACGCCCGCCGCCCGCAGCCGGGCGGCGGTCTCGGCGAAGGCCGCGTCGGGGCCGTCGCCGGGACCGCTCGCCGGGTTGAGGACGACGCCGTACAGACGGGGCGCCGCCGCGAGGATCGCCGCCCACTCGGCGGGGCGGGCGGCGGGGTGCTCGTAGTACGGGATCAGCAGGGTGCTCATCGGTGGGCGGTCACCCTTCCCAGCAGGCCGCGGACCAGGACGACCTGGGCGGTGGCCGCGGCCCCGTACACGGCGAGCGCCACGGCGTCCGGGCTGCCCGCGTGGGTGAGCAGGGCCAGGGTCTGGGCCAGGGCGGCCACGGCGCAGACCGCCGTCGCGCCGAGGACGGCACCGAAGGACTGGAGCAGCAGCCCGGTCCACAGCACCACGCCGAGCGCGAGCAGGGCGGCCGTCCGCTCGGCGGCCGGAGCGGACGTGTGGGGCCACAGCGCGGCGGCGGCGAGGAGCAGGGCGAGCAGCACGGCCAGGTAGGCGGTGAGGCAGCCGGCCAGGACGCGGGACATGGTCCGGCGGAACGCGCTCAGGGTGCCGCTGGCGCGCAGCGCGGCCAGGCTGCCGCTGCGGAAGCGGGACAGCAGCCATTCGGCGGGGCCCATGCTGAGCGTCAGGGCCACGGCGGCGGTCGCGCTGTGGACCCACGCGTCCGCTCCGGCCAGCAGGTCCCCGAGGGACGCGTACACCACCAGCGTGCCACTGGCCAGGCCGAAGACGGCGTACGGCAGGGAGCCGAGCAGGCGCGGGCCGGCCGCGGCGCCGCGGCTTCGTCGTGACCGGTCGCGGCCACGCGGCGGCAGCCGCAGGCCGGACACGGCTTCGCGCGCCTTCAGGACGCCGACCGCCGGGGCGACCTCGAGGAGACCGAGGACGGCCACCGCGGTGAGGGAGACCAGGAGGAGGGCCGGGCCGACGGGCTCGGGGAGCGGGTGGAGCAGGGACGCCAGGGCGCCCGCGGTCATCGGGACCAGGGCCGCCAGCAGGAGGCGCTCGCGGCCCAGCACCAGCAGGACGCCGGACGCGCCCAGGTAACAGGACTGCCCGGCGGCGAACGCGACGGCGACCGGATGGCCGGCGCCCGCGGCGGCGAGCGCCACCAGCGTGCCGAGCAGCATGCCCGCCGGGGCGCCGACCAGCAGGCAGCGGCGGGCCGCCGAGCGGTCGCCGAGGCCCAGCCAGGAGTAGGCGCGGTGGGCGAGCCCCTGGTTCCAGGCCCAGCCGCACAGGGCGCCGGCCAGCAGGGTGCGGGTGCCCGCGGGGAGGCCGTGGGCCTCGTGCGGGCCGGCGAGCAGCGGGGCGCCCAGGACGTAGGCGAGGCCCGGCAGCGCGCAGACGAGCCCGCGCAGCAGACAGCCGAGGAGGCCGGTCCGCCACGGGTCGGGGAGTTCGCCGTCCGGTTCGGGGTGGCGGCGCGGGGTCCGGCCGTACAGCTCCTCGGCGAGCGCGAAGGAGTTCTCCACGCCGTAGCGCTCGCGTATCTGGTCGTCGGACAGGCCGTCGGACTCCAGCAGCGCGGCTATCTCGTCCGGGTGGACGGCGGCCGACACGAACGCGTCCAGTGTCCCGGCGAGTTCGTCGATCGGATCGGGCCGGGCCCAGCCGGGCCGCGGGCGCCGGCCGGGGATGCCGGGCAGGACGCGAAGGTCGTCGCTCACCGGTCGGTCCCGTCCGTCGCCACCGCCGCGTACCAGGGGTCGCGCAGCTCCACGGTCCAGTCGGCGACCGTCTCGACGGTGGGTTCGTACACCTCGGGGAGACCGGCGAGTTCCTGGTAGATGGTGCGGAAGTTGTCGACCGAGCGGCGCAGTGTGAACCGGTCGATCACCCGCTGCCGGGCCGACTCCCCGAGTCCCAGCCGTCGTTCGTCGTCGCGCAGGAGGGTCAGGGCGGCCGCCGCCATCTTCTCCGGCTCGCGCGGCGGGACCACCAGGCCGGTGTCGCCGACCGCCTCGCGGACCCCGCCGACGTCCGTCGAGACCGTCGTACGCCCGCACGACATGGCCTCGATGATGGAGAACGGGAAACCCTCGGAGATGGACGAGAGCATCACGATGTGGCCGGCCGCGTAGGCGCGCCAGACCTCGCTGATGCGGCCCTCGAAGGTGAGGCCGTCGGTGACGCCGAGTTCGGCGGCGAGCTTCTCCAGGCGGGTGGCGTAGGCCTCGCCGCCGGGCGGGACCGGGCCGAACAGCCGGAGTCTGGTGTCGGGGAGTTCGGCGCGGACGAGGGCGTAGGCGCGCAGCAGGGTCTCCAGGTCCTTGATGGGGTCGACGCGGCCGCACCAGGTGAGGGTCGGGACGTCGGGTTCGGGGCCGGCGTGCGGGAAGGCGTGCGGATCGACGCCGTTGTAGACGGTGCGGATCCGGTCGGCGTCGGCGCCGCCGCGCTCCTCCCAGCGGCGGTTGTACTGGTTGCACGGCGTGATCAGGTCGGCCTCGCGGTAGCCGTGTGAGTTCAGTTCACGGTAGAAGCCGAGCAGGAACGCCTTCACGGGCCAGCGATGACCGTCGCCACGCTGCCCCAGGTAGCGCTCGCGCAGGTAGATGCCGTGCTCGGTGAGCAGGAACGGCACCCCGTCGAGATGGTGCGCGGCGAGCGCGGGCAGGGTCGCGAGGCCGCTGCTGACGGCGTGCGCCACCGAGTCCTCCCCGATCCGCATGCCGAGCGGGCGCAGGGCGTGTTCCAGCAGGTCGGTTGCGGTCAGCGCATCGTGCACGGTGGGCCGGGCGGCCGCCGTCGGCAGATGCGGCATCGTCCAGATCCACTGCAGCGAGCGCAGTGCGGACTCGGTGCGCAGGGCCGCCGACAGCCAACCGTCCCGGGCGATCACGGCCAGCTCGTACAGCGCCTCCCCGAAGCCGCAGCGCGCCTCGGGGTCGAGGAACGACAGCAGGAGGCGCTCGTAGGCGTCTGAGAAGCGGCGCCGGGCCCTGCCTCGAGGGGCGCGGGGCCGGCCGGGGCGGGGGCCCCAGGTGGGCACGGTGGTGTGCCGGTACACGTTCGGCGGCAGCTCCCAGGTCACGGGTTCGCGGCCGCTGCCGGTGAGTGAGACGAGATGGAAGTCGACCTCCGGCATTCCCTTGACGAGCTGGTCGCACCAGGTGCTGACCCCGCCGTGGACATGCGGGTAGGTCCCTTCGGTGAGCATGGTGACGTGACGGCCGGTGCGCATCGCTGCGCGGCTCCCCCCTGTTGCGGATGACGTGCGGTGCCGGCGCGCCGGGGAACCGCGGCCGGGCCCGACAGTGGTTCGTCGTGGCCCGGCGCGCGGTTCCCCGCGCCCCTTCGGGGTGCTCCCCTACGGCAGCTTCAGCGTCAGCGCGGACTGCAGCGCGGCCGGTGCCGCCCAGGCCGAACGCTCACCCGCGTAGGCCGTGCCGAACGTGGTCGTGCCGAGCAGCTGTTGCTGCTTGGTGCCCTCGGGTGCGGTCACCGGGATCTGCGTGCCGGACGGCGCGGTGACGGTCACGGTGTTGCCGATCCGGTAGGCGGTGACCCTGCCGTTGTCCAGCGCGGTCTGCCACTTGGCCCGGTTCTGCAGCTCGGCGCCGATGGCGCTCTGGCGCAGGTTGACGATCGGGGTGTTGTCCGCGAACAGCGCCCGGTAGTCGGTGAGCACCCGTTCCAGGACCGGGTAGAGGATGCGGTCCTCGGCCAGGTTGGACTGGTGCGCGTAGTGCGGGCGCGGGTCGTTGGCCAGCACGTGCCCGAGGTCGGTGTGGGCCTCGGCGGGCACGATGTGGTCGGTGTAGCCGGTGGCCGTGTCCAGCGGGCCGGACAGACAGGTCGAGGTCGGGTTGTTCTCGCAGATCCCGCTGCCGCCGTCCGCCTTGGACGTGTAGATCCAGTTGTACTCGTCGGCCATCTCGGCCTTGGTGCCGACGTTGTAGTACACGTTCATCGGGTAGCGCGGCACGGTGAGCGTGCTGCTGCCCACGGCCCGCTGGTCGGGCTCGCGAGAGTTGTCCGAGGCGGTCCACTTCACGCCGTCGGCGGCGAGCGCGGGGCCCAGGTTGGGGTTGTCCTGCGGCTGCTGCGGCAACGTCTTCAGACCGGAGTGCTCACCGGTGACCAGCTCGCCGCGGTCGACGGACAGCCCGTGCTGGAGCGCCCAGTTGTAGTTGTCGGAGATCTCCCCCGAGATGTCGGAGCGGCTCACCCACTTCGTCGAGCCGTCGGCGTTCTTCGCGCAGCTCCACGGCACGGTCGAGGTGTCCTGGACGCAGCCGAGGAACAGGTGGGTGTAGGTGTGGTTCACCCAGCGGTACTTGGCCTTGTCGGCCAGCAGCTGGTCGGTCAACGGGTCGTTGCCGCCGTTCTCGCTCTTCCACTCCTCGCCGGCGCCCGCGTTGAACACCATGTCGAGGGTGAAGCCGTGGCTCTGCTGCCAGGAGGCCGCGTACTGGGCGTCGGCCGCCGTCATGCGGATCGGCGTCTCCGTGTCGGCGCCGCCGCCCGCGCAGTCGATGTCGCCGGGCGTGCAGTTGCGCTCGGGGTCCCAGCGGGCGTCCGGGGCGAAGACGTCGTCGACGTGCACGGCGAAGTAGTTGCGGGCCTGCCCGAGGTGGACGCCCTGGGTGAGCCACTCGACCATGCCACGGGCCAGCACCCGGAACTGCGGCTGGTACTGGTTGTAGGCGAAGGTCACCACCAGCTCGCGGCGACCGTCGTGGGCGTACTCGCCGAGCAGGCTGCCGGTGCCGGTGCCGCCGGGCACGGGTGTGTCGACATAGCTGGTGAAGCCGGTGCGCGGCTGGGCGACGAAGCCGTAGCTCTCGTCCACGCCGGGCGAGTTGTCCTCGAAGGAGAAGGACCCCTTCAGGTACCCGAACGGGCCCGCCCGGCCGGCCGTGCTGACGGTGGCCGTGCGCCCGTCGAGGGTGCCCGCGTAGCCGTTGCTGTCGGTGTAGTCGAGGCCGACCTCGGGGTGGGCCCACGTGTAGGCGTCGAGCTGTGGGATGCCGTACGTCCTCTCGTACGACTCCAGGGCCGTCTGCTCGGCAGAACCCGCGCCGAACGGGGCCTCGTTGGGCAGCACCACGCCCTGGAACCTCGCCCTCGGCCGGCCGCCCACGGTGTCGCTGAGGAACGTGGCGCTGACGGCGGGACGACCGGAGTCGTCCAGGTCGACGGTGGTGTACGGGATGCCCTCGCTCTTCAGCTGTGCGGTGATCGCGGCGACCGGGCTGCCTCCGTCGTCGACCACGAGGACGCGCAGATCGATGCGCGGGTCGGTGGCGGCCGAGGCGGCCGGGGCGGCGAGCCCCAGGCCGACCAGTCCCGCGGCCGTCGCCGTGACGGTCGCCGCTCTCCAGCGGTGCGCGCGGTGTGCCATGGCAGGTTCCTTCCCCCCAGAAGATCCTCTGTGGCGAATTCGCGGAGGATCAGTGGAAATCATGCGAATCGGCGGGCGACAGGCCCGCCGGAACCCGACGAGTGTGGCTCAGGTCACCGACACCCTGAGGCGAGAAGTGGCCACGACGCCACGGACGGGTGAACACCCGCAGGCATGAGCGAGAGCGCGTACGCGCGTAGTCTCGTCACGGGTGTTCGCCGACAGGGTGAAGGCCCCGGTTGCCACATGCCCCCAGGCCTGGACCTAGGGTCGGCTCTCGGGCCCGGTCGACCCACCCCTCATCGGCCACAGCAACTTCACATCGGAAGCGAGATTTCACCACCGTGACTGCTCTGACTCTCAGCACCGCCGCGGCGCCCGGCCTGCGGGCCGACGCGATCGTGATCGGTGTCGCCAAGGGCGCCAAGGGCCCCGTCGTCGCGCCGGGCGCCGAGGCCGTGGACAAGGCGTACGACGGCAAGCTGGCCGGCGTCCTGGAGACCCTCGGCGCCTCGGGTGCCGAGGGCGAGCTGACGAAGCTGCCCGCGCCGGCCGGCTTCAAGGCGCCGCTCGTGGTGGCGGTGGGCCTGGGCGCGGAGCCCGAGAAGGACGCCGGGTACGACGCCGAGGCGCTGCGCAGGGCCGCCGGCGTGGCCGCCCGCACCCTCACGGGCTGCCGCAAGGCCGCCTTCGCGCTGCCGGTCGACGGCCCCGGTGCCGTCGGCGCGATCGGCGAGGGCGTCCTCCTCGGCGCCTACACCTTCGACACGTACAAGGACGGCGCGAAGGACGCCAAGGCCAAGAACGGCAAGGCGCCGCTGGCCGAGGCCGCGCTGCTCGGCGGCAAGCCGCGGGACGCGGCCCACAAGGGTGCCGCGGCCCGGGCCCTCGCGGTCGCCGAGGAGCTGAACCGCGCCCGCGACCTGATCAACATGCCGCCGAACGACCTCACCCCGCAGGCGTTCGCCGGCGTGGCGCAGACGGCGGCCAAGGAGCACGGCCTGAAGGTCCAGGTGCTCGACGACAAGGCCCTGGTCAAGGGCGGCTACGGCGGCATCCTCGGCGTCGGCGGCGGCTCCGCGGCCACCCCGCGCCTGGTCAAGCTGTCGTACACCCACCCGAAGGCGGACAAGCACCTCGCCTTCGTCGGCAAGGGCATCACCTACGACTCGGGCGGCATCTCGCTGAAGCCGGCCGGTCACAACGAGACGATGAAGTGCGACATGAGCGGTGCCGCCGCCGTGTTCGCCGCGGTCGTCGCCGCCGCCCGCCTCGGCCTCCAGGTCAACGTCACCGGCTGGCTGGCGCTGGCCGAGAACATGCCGTCGGGCTCCGCGGTGCGCCCGGGCGACGTGCTGCGCATGTACAGCGGCAAGACCGTCGAGGTGCTCAACACCGACGCCGAGGGCCGGCTGGTGCTCGCCGACGCGCTGTGGGCGGCCTCGCTGGAGAAGCCGGACGCGATCGTGGACGTGGCCACCCTGACCGGCGCGATGATGCTGGCGCTGGGCAGCAGGACGTTCGGGATCATGGCGAACGACGAGGCGTTCCGCTCCGCGCTGCACGAGGCCGCGGAGGAGGTCGGCGAGCCGGCGTGGCCGATGCCGCTGCCGGAGCACCTGCGCAAGGGCATGGACTCCTCCGTCGCCGACATCGCGAACATGGGTGAGCGGATGGGCGGCGGTCTGGTCGCGGGCCTCTTCCTGCGCGAGTTCGTGGGCGAGGGGATCACGTGGGCGCACCTCGACATCGCCGGTCCGGCGTTCAACGAGGGCGGTCCGTTCGGCTACACGCCGAAGGGCGGGACCGGCTCGGCCGTGCGGACGCTGGTTCGTCTCGCCGAGCTGACCGCCGAGGGTGACCTGGGCTGAGCCGCCCAGGAGCCCGGTCGCTTCCGTAGCAGGGCGGCCGCAGGGGCGTGGGGGCTGGTCGCGCAGTTCCCCGCGCCCCTGGGTCGTGCGCACCTGCGTTTGCAGGGGTACGTGGGGTGTCTCACACTCAGGCCCCGCGTCTCGTACGCCTCGAACAAGTGCAAAGATGGAGCCCGGCAGGACAGGGCCCCACCGAAGGGCCGAAGCATCAAGCGGCCGGACACCAGCCGCCCGCCGGTCACTGGAGACCGGCGCAAGGCGCACATGCATGGAGGACGTGACGTGGCGAACGACGCCAGCACCGTTTTCGACCTAGTGATCCTCGGCGGTGGTAGCGGTGGTTACGCCGCGGCCCTGCGCGGGGCGCAGCTGGGCCTGGACGTCGCCCTGATCGAGAAGGACAAGGTCGGCGGCACCTGCCTGCACCGGGGTTGCATCCCCACCAAGGCCCTGCTGCACGCGGGCGAGATCGCCGACCAGGCACGCGAGAGCGAGCAGTTCGGCGTCAAGGCCACCTTCGAGGGCATCGACGTCCCGGCCGTCCACAAGTACAAGGACGGTGTCATCGCCGGCCTGTACAAGGGTCTGCAGGGCCTGATCGCCTCCCGCAAGGTGACCTACATCGAGGGTGAGGGCCGGCTGTCCTCCCCCACCTCCGTCGACGTGGGCGGTCAGCGCGTCCAGGGCCGCCACGTCCTGCTGGCGACCGGCTCCGTGCCGAAGTCGCTGCCGGGCCTGGAGATCGACGGCGACCGGATCATCTCCTCCGACCACGCCCTCGTCCTGGACCGCGTGCCGAAGTCCGCGATCATCCTGGGCGGCGGTGTCATCGGCGTCGAGTTCGCCTCGGCGTGGAAGTCCTTCGGCTCGGACGTCACGGTCGTCGAGGGCCTGAAGCACCTCGTCCCGGTCGAGGACGAGAACAGCTCGAAGCTTCTTGAGCGCGCGTTCCGCAAGCGCGGCATCAAGTTCAACCTCGGCACCTTCTTCCAGAAGGCCGAGTACACCCAGGACGGCGTCAAGGTCACCCTCGCCGACGGCAAGGAGTTCGAGGCCGAGGTCCTGCTCGTCGCCGTCGGCCGCGGCCCGGTCTCCCAGGGCCTCGGCTACGAGGAGCAGGGTGTCGCCATGGACCGCGGTTACGTCCTGGTCGACGAGTACATGCGGACGAACGTCCCGACCATCTCCGCCGTCGGTGACCTGGTCCCGACGCTCCAGCTCGCGCACGTCGGCTTCGCCGAGGGCATCCTGGTGGCGGAGCGTCTGGCCGGTCTGAAGACGGTCCCGATCGACTACGACGGTGTCCCGCGGGTGACGTACTGCCACCCGGAGGTCGCCTCCGTCGGCATCACCGAGGCCAAGGCCAAGGAGATCTACGGCGCGGACAAGGTCGTCGCTCTGAAGTACAACCTGGCGGGCAACGGAAAGAGCAAGATCCTGAACACCGCGGGCGAGATCAAGCTCGTCCAGGTGAAGGACGGTGCCGTGGTCGGCGTCCACATGGTCGGCGACCGCATGGGCGAGCAGGTCGGCGAGGCCCAGCTGATCTACAACTGGGAGGCGCTGCCGGCCGAGGTCGCCCAGCTCATCCACGCCCACCCGACGCAGAACGAGGCGCTCGGCGAGGCACACCTGGCGCTGGCCGGCAAGCCGCTGCACTCCCACGACTGAGCCTTCGGTCGACGGGCGCGACGACACAGACTTCCGCAATTCGTAAGGAGCAACCGAAACCATGGCGGTTTCCGTAACCCTTCCGGCGCTCGGCGAGAGCGTCACCGAGGGCACTGTCACCCGCTGGCTGAAGGCCGAGGGCGAGCGCGTCGAGGCCGACGAGCCGCTGCTCGAGGTGTCGACCGACAAGGTCGACACCGAGATCCCCTCGCCCGCCGCCGGTGTGCTGGCCTCCATCAAGGTCGCCGAGGACGAGACCGTCGAGGTCGGCGCCGAGCTGGCCGTGATCGACGACGGCACGGGCGCGCCCGCTGCCGCTCCGGCCCCCGCGGCCGCCGAGGCTCCGGCTCCGGCCGCTCCGGTGGCCGAGGCCCCCGCCCCGGCACCCGAGGCTCCGGCCGCCCCGGCCCCCGCCGCCGCTCCGGCCGGTGGCGCCCAGGGCACCGACGTGGTCCTGCCCGCGCTCGGTGAGTCCGTCACCGAGGGCACCGTCACCCGCTGGCTGAAGTCGGTCGGCGACTCCGTCGAGGCCGACGAGCCGCTGCTCGAGGTCTCCACGGACAAGGTCGACACCGAGATCCCGGCGCCGACCTCCGGCGTGCTGCTCGAGATCGTGGTCGGCGAGGACGAGACCGCCGAGGTCGGCGCCAAGCTCGCCGTCATCGGCGCCCCCGGTGCCGCCCCGGCCGCCGCTCCGGCTCCGGCCGCCCCGGCCCCGGCGCCCGCCGCCGCTGCCCCGGCCGCCCCGGCGCCCACCGCTCCGGCCCCGGCCCCGGCCCCCGCCGCTCCGGCCGCGCCCGCCGCTGCCGCCCCGGCTCCGGTCCAGCCCGCGGCCCCGGCGCCCGCCCCGGCGCCCGCCCCGGCCCCGGTCACCCCGGCCACCGCGCCCACCGCGCCGACCGCCACCCAGGCGACCGACGAGGGCGCCTACGTCACCCCGCTGGTGCGCAAGCTCGCCGCCGAGAACGGCGTCGACCTGGCCACCGTCAAGGGCACCGGCGTCGGCGGCCGTATCCGCAAGCAGGACGTCCTCGCCGCCGCCGAGGCCGCGAAGGCCGCCGCGGCCGCTCCGGCTCCGGCCGCTGCCGCCGCTCCGGCCAAGAAGGCCCCGGCGCTCGAGGTCTCCCCGCTGCGCGGCCAGACCGTCAAGATGCCGCGCATCCGCAAGGTCATCGGCGACAACATGGTCAAGGCGCTGCACGAGCAGGCGCAGCTGTCCTCGGTCGTCGAGGTCGACGTCACCCGCCTGATGCGCCTGCGCGCCCAGGCCAAGGACTCCTTCGCCGCGCGCGAGGGCGTCAAGCTCTCCCCGATGCCGTTCTTCGTGAAGGCGGCGGCCCAGGCGCTGAAGGCCCACCCGGTCATCAACGCCAAGATCAACGAGGCCGAGGGCACGATCACCTACTTCGACTCCGAGAGCGTCGGGATCGCGGTGGACTCCGAGAAGGGCCTGATGACCCCGGTCATCAAGCACGCCGGCGACCTCAACATCGCGGGCATCGCCAAGGCCACGGCGGAGCTGGCGGGCAAGGTCCGCGCCAACAAGATCACGCCCGACGAGCTGTCCGGCGCGACCTTCACCATCTCCAACACCGGTTCGCGCGGTGCGCTGTTCGACACGATCATCGTGCCGCCGGGCCAGGTCGCGATCCTCGGCATCGGTGCCACGGTCAAGCGTCCGGCCGTCATCGAGACCGAGGAGGGCACGGTCATCGGCGTCCGCGACATGACCTACCTGACCCTCTCCTACGACCACCGTCTCGTGGACGGCGCCGACGCGGCCCGCTACCTGACGGCGGTCAAGGCGATCCTGGAGGCGGGCGAGTTCGAGGTCGAGCTCGGCCTGTAGTCCGCTTGGGCCTCGTGCCCGTACGGCGCCCCGTCCGGAGCTTCTTCGGGCGGGGCGTCCGTGTTTGTCGGCACACCCTGCGTGTAAGTCTCGTCTCACCTGCACCAAAGCGCCCCCACAGGCCCTACCCGCGACGCGAACCCGCCGTATTGTCTAAACGTCAGCCCCCGGGAGGAGCCCTCATGACCGCGCCCGTCGTCCACTCGCTGCGGGAACAGATCCGCGAGCACATCGTGGAGGGAATCGTCAGCGGGCGCTGGCAGCCGGGCGAGCGCATCGTGGAGCGCCGGATCGCCACCGAGCTGGAGGTCAGCCAGACTCCGGTGCGCGAGGCCCTGCGCGAGCTGGAGTCGCTCCGGCTGATCGAGTCCGCGCCGAACAAGGGCGTGCGGGTGCGGAATCTGACGGCGGCCGACCTGGAGGAGAGCTACCCGGTCAGGGCCGGCCTGGAGGCCATCGCGGCGGAACTGGCGGCCGACCGCCTCGCGGGGGACTGCTCGGCCCTGGAGCCGCACGTCCTGGCCCTGTACGAGGCCGACCGCAACGCCGACGGCACGGCTCAGGTCCGGCACACCGTCGGCTTCCACCGCGAACTGGTCCGAGCGGCGGACAACTCGGTGCTGCTGCACACCTGGGAGGGCCTGGGCATCGAGGTGTTCACGGCGCTGTCGATCCGCTGGCTGGGCACGGTGCAGCAGTCGTACGCGGAGGAGCACGAGGAGCTGGTGCAGGCGTTCAAGCGCCGGGATCCGAGGATCGCGGAGCTGGTGAAGGCGCACGTCCTGGGCTGCGCTCCGCGCGCTTGATTCAGTCGAGCAGACCCTCGCTCAAACGCCGCCCCACCTGCGAAAACAAGGCGTTTCAGCGTCACCCGGTGCCATCGCCGAAGGCACCGGGTGCCTACTTTCTCGAAATCGAGAGGTTTTCACCCTCAACCCTTTGATCGATCATCGATCAGGGAGTTACAGTCGCCGACGGACCTCCACCGAGGTCCGCTGCCCTGTCCTGCCAAAGACACAAAGGGCACCCCCGAACCCTTACCGATGAGGGAACCCCCTTCGACTGAGGAAGGCGGCGACATGACCGACCCCAACGCCATCCAGCCGAGCGCGCTCGACCAGCTCCCGGACCGCGACCCGGAGGAGACCGCCGAATGGCAGGCCTCCCTGGACGCCGTGGCCAGGGAGGCCGGGCCGCACCGCGCCGCATACCTGATGCGCCGCACGCTGGAGCGCGCCGAGGCGGGCGGCATCGCGCTGCCGAAGCTCCTCGAGACGGACTACGTCAACACCATCCCCACCTCCGCCGAGCCGGGCCTGCCCGGTGACCCGGAGATGGAGGCCCGGATCACCGCGTGGAACCGCTGGAACGCGGCCGCGATGGTGACCCGTGGCTCGAAGCACGGCGTCGGCGGCCACATCGCCACCTTCGCCTCCGCGGCCTGGCTGTACGAGACGGGCTTCAACCACTTCTTCAAGGGCAAGGAGACCGGAGACGCTGCCGGCTCCGGCGACCAGCTGTACATCCAGGGCCACGCCTCCCCGGGCATCTACGCCCGCGCCTTCCTCGACGGCCGGCTGAACGAGGCGCACCTCGACAACTTCCGCCAGGAGTCCGGCGGCAACGGCCTGCCGTCGTACCCGCACCCGCGCCGGCTGCCCTGGCTGTGGGAGTTCCCGACGGTGTCGATGGGCCTCGGCCCGCTGTCGGCGATCTACCAGGCGCGCTTCAACCGCTACCTCACCAGCCGCGCCATCAAGGACGTCTCCGCGTCCCACGTCTGGGCCTTCCTCGGCGACGGCGAGATGGACGAGCCGGAGTCGACGGCGGCCATCGCGCTCGCCGCCCGTGAGGAGCTGGACAACCTCACCTTCGTCATCAACTGCAACCTGCAGCGCCTCGACGGCCCGGTCCGCGCCAACTTCAAGATCGTGCAGGAGCTGGAGGCCCAGTTCCGCGGCGCCGGCTGGAACGTCATCAAGACGCTGTGGGGCACGGCCTGGGACGAACTGTTCCAGCTCGACACCACCGGCGCGCTGGTACGCCGCCTGCGCGAGGTACCGGACGCGCAGATCCAGACGTACCAGACCCGCGGCGCCGCCTACATCCGCGAGGACTTCTTCGGCAAGGACCCGGCGCTCGCCGGGATGGCGAAGCTGCTGAGCGACGACAAGATCCTCGAGTGCTTCCACCTCTCGCGCGGTGGTCACGAGGCCCGCAAGGTCTACGCCGCGTACAAGGCCGCCGTCGAGCACAAGGGCGCGCCGACCGTGATCCTGGCCCAGACGGTCAAGGGCCACACCCTCGGCGAGGGCTTCGCGTCGAAGAACGCCAACCACCAGATGAAGAAGCTGACGGTGGACGAGTTCAGGACGATGCGGGACCTGCTCGGCCTGCCGATCAAGGACAGCGACTTCGCCGACGGCGTGGTGCCCTACGGCCACCCGGGAGCCGACTCCCCCGAGGTCCGCTACCTCCAGGAGCGCCGCGCGGCCCTCGGCGGCCCCGCCCCGGCCCGCCGCACGCACTCCCTGGCCCCGCTGCCCGCCCCCGCCGAGAAGGCCTTCGCCTCCTTCGACAAGGGCTCCGGCTCCCAGAACGTCGCCACCACCATGGCCTTCGTCCGCCTGGTCAAGGACCTGGTCCGCGACAAGGAGACGGGCAAGCGCTGGGTGCCGATCGTCCCCGACGAGGCGCGCACCTTCGGCATGGAGAGCCTCTTCCCCTCCCTCGGCATCTACTCGCCGAAGGGCCAGACGTACGAGCCGGTCGACCGCGACCAGCTGATGTACTACAAGGAGGCCAAGAACGGCCAGATCCTCAACGAGGGGATCACCGAGGCCGGTTCGATGGCCGACTTCATCGCCGCGTCGACCGCGTACGCCACGCACGGCGAAGCGATGATCCCGTTCTACATCTTCTACTCGATGTTCGGCTGGCAGCGCACGGCCGACCAGATGTGGCAGCTCGGAGACCAGCTCGGCCGCGGCTTCCTCGTCGGCGCGACGGCCGGCCGCACCACGCTGACGGGCGAGGGCCTGCAGCACGCCGACGGCCACTCCCCCGTCATCGCGGCCACCAACCCGGCGGCGCTGACGTACGACCCCGCGTTCGCCTACGAGATCGCGGTCGTCGTCCGTGAGGGTCTGCGCCGGATGTACGGCGAGGCCAAGCCGGGCGAGGACCAGAACGTCTTCTACTACCTGACGGTCTACAACGAGCCGCTGCCGCAGCCGGCCAAGCCGGCCGGGCTCGGCATCGACGAGGGCATCGTCAAGGGCCTGTACCGCTTCAACACGGCGGAGTCCGCGGGCGTGACCGCCCCGGCCAACGCCCCGCGCATCCAGCTGCTCGGCTCCGGTACGGCGATCCACTGGACCCTGGAGGCGCAGAAGCTGCTCGCCGAGGAGTGGGGCGTGGCCGCCGACGTGTGGTCCGCGACCTCCTGGACGGAGCTGCGCCGCGACGCGCTCGACGCCGACGCGGCCCTGCTGCGCGGCGAGGAGCGGGTGCCGTACGTCCGCCAGGCCCTGCAGGGCGCGGAGGGTCCGGTCCTCGCGGTCTCCGACTACATGCGCCAGGTCCCGGACCAGATCGCGCAGTGGGTCGAGCAGGACTGGTCCTCGCTGGGCGCCGACGGCTTCGGTCTGTCGGACACCCGTGAGGCGGCCCGCCGCCACTTCGGCGTCGACGCCGAGTCGATCGTCGTGGCCGCCCTGGCCCAGCTCGCGAAGCGGGGCGAGGTCAAGGCGACGGCGGTGAAGGAGGCCCGGGAGAAGTACGGGCTGTAGTCACCGAGGTCCTGTGAAGGGGTACGGCCACGGCCGTACCCCTTCCTTGTCGTCTTCCCTGTCGTCGCGGGCTCCCTCCTTGTCGGTGGCCCCCGGCATCATGAGGGGCATGCGTGCCGCCCGGCTCATCAAGATGGTTCTCCTCCTCCAGTCCCGGCCCGTCATGACCGCCGCCGAGCTCGCACGGGAGCTGGAGGTGTCGGAGCGGACGGTCACCCGGGACGCGCAGGCGCTGTCGGAGGCGGGGGTGCCGGTCTACGCCGACCGGGGACGGGCCGGCGGGTACCGGCTGGTCGGCGGTTACCGCACGCGGCTGACGGGGCTGGCCCGGAGCGAGGCCGAGGCGTTGTTCCTGAGTGGGGTCCCAGGGGCGCTGCGGGAGATGGGGCTGGGGGACGCGGCATCGGCGGCCCGGCTGAAGGTCTCCGCCGCGCTGCTGCCCTCCCTGCGGGACGCCCCGGACAGCGCGGCCCAGCGGTTCCATCTGGACGCTCCCGCCTGGTTCCGGGAGCCGGAGACACCCGCGCTGCTCCCCTCGATCGCCGGGGCGGTGTGGGAGGACAGGCGCGTCGCCGCCCGATACCGGCGCGGGGACGCCGAGGTGCGGCGGACGCTGGAGCCGTACGGGCTCGTGCTGAAGGCGGGCGTCTGGTACCTGTGCGCGCGGGTCGCCGACGGCGGATCCCACCGGACCTACCGGATCGACCGGTTCACCGGTCTGGACACCCTGGACGAACGCTTCGACCGCGACCCGGACTTCGACCTGCCCGGCCACTGGGCGGCGCAGGCCGAGCGGTTCGCGCGGTCGATCCTGCGCGCCGAGGTCGTCGTACGGCTGACCGCGGAGGGCGTACGCAGGCTGCCGTACGCCGTCGATCCGCTCTCGGCACGGGAGGGGCTGCGCGGCGCGGGCGAGCCGGATGACGAGGGGTGGGTGAGGGTGACGCTGCCGGTGGAGTCGGAGGAGATCGCGCACACGCAGCTTACGGCGCTCGGGCCGGAGGTCGAGGTGCTGGCGCCGGCGGCCCTGCGGGAGCGGTTCGCGGCGGACGCGGCCCGGCTCGCCGCGTTCTACCGGCGCGCGGACGTCTGATAACGATCCGCCGCACTCCGCGTGCGCCCCACCGGCTCAGGCCCGATGCTGGTGCCGTGATGGACGAGACGGAGTTCTGGGAGCTGATCGACGCCACCCGCGAGGCCGCCGAGGGCGACCCCGAGGAGCAGGCCGACCTGCTCGTGGATCGGCTGCTCCAACTGGACCCGGACCTGGTCCTGGACTTCGCCCGTCACTTCGAGGCCCGCTACAACCGCGCCTACCGCTGGGACCTGTGGGGTGCCGCCTGGGTGCTGCTGGACGGCGCCAGCGACGACGCGTTCGACTACTTCCGGTGCTGGCTGATCGGCCAGGGCCGGGAGACCTTCGAGGGCGGGCTGCACGCCCCGGACTCCCTGGCCGACCTGCTCGACGACTTCGACGAGGAGATCGACGGTGACGGCGAGGAGCTGGGCTACGCGGCGGACGAGGCGTACGAGCAGCTGACGGGCACCGTCGCCCCGGACCTGGGGATCGAGCCGGCGCCCGGGGAACCGGAGGGCACACCGGTCGACTTCGAGAACGAGGCTGTCCTCTCGGAGCTGTATCCCAGGCTCTGGGACCGTTTCAAGGGCTGATTCCGCCGCCGGACGTCGGGGACGAGCCCGGTCTCCTCGTCACACGGGCGAGTCGGCGCTCTTGCGTTCCGGCGCGTGCAGCGGCGGCGCGGCGTTGGCCCGGTCGAGCGCGGAGGCCGTGGCCGCGGGCGGCCCGACCACGACGGCAGCGGCGACGCAGACGACCGTCCAGGGGCGGCGCACCGCCCGCGTCCACGGGGAGTTCGCCGGCATGGACCGCCGCGACCGCTCGTCCTGCCGTTGCGTGCGACCGCTCATCGTTTCCCCACCTCCAGTCGGCGCGTCTCCGGGTGAGTGCGCGCCTCGACGGTAGGGCGGCCGGCTCAGCGGGCCCGGTGAGCCGCCTGTGGTGTCCCTGTGGGTGTCCGGCCCTGCAGGTGTGCGGCCGTCTCCCGGATCTCCGGGAGCCGTGCGGTCAGGGCGGCGCCGGGGCAGCTGGTCCGGTGGCCGTCGTTGTGGCCGGAGACGGCGGGCAGGGTGGCGGTGCTGCCCGTCCCGTAGCGGCTCAGGCCGTTGCTGGAGACCAGGTGGGCGTGGGAGCGCGGGTCGACGCCGGCGAGGCCGAGTTTCCAGGCGGCCACGGCGGCGATCGCGTCCGTCATGGCCTTGGGGACGGGGACGCCCGCGGTGAAGGTGCCGAGGGCGGCGATGCCGGTGGTGCGGTGGTTGAAGCCCTGGGTGTGGGCCCCGGTGACCGGCCGGTCGACGCCTCCGGCGCGGCCCTCGTAGACGGTGCCGCAGCGGTCGACGAGGAAGTTGTAGCCGATGTCGTCCCAGTCGCGGGATCCGGTCTGGCCGGCGTACAGGTCGCGGATGATGCGGGGCGCGTCTGCGCAGGCGTAGCGGTTGGGCGAGTCGGTGTGGTGCACGAAGACGGCCACCACACGGTCGTCGTAGCGCGGGGGCGGCTGGGAGTGCCGGGCGGAGGTGCGGTCGAGCCAGGTGGAGCGCGGCACGATGTGCGGCCGGGCGGCCTGGTGGGTCGCCCGGGGCGGGACCGCGGGGGGCCTGCCGAAACGGTCCGCGACGGGGCGCTCGGCGTCGCGGGCGCAGAGCACCAGCGCGAGGGCGGCGGTCAGGCCGGGCAGACACCCCAGCAGTACCAGTACGACGCCGGGTACGCGTCCGGCCCGCCGTTTCCGCGTCCCCCGCGCTCTTCGGAAGACGGGCATGATCCTCACCTTCGGCCCGCTCCGCCCGGCTCGCGATGTGTGCTCTGCCACCTGGCGGAACCATCGCCCCGGCCCAGGACGTTTCTGGGGGTATACGCACACGTGGCCGGTTCGTCGCCCGGTGGCCGCACGTGTGCGCGTGACTGATCATCGGGCCCGTCCCGCCCGTACTAGGGGGTCCGAGAGAAAGGCGGCTCAGTGGACCTGCTCGACCTGGTGCTCGCGCTGGTGATCGTCGTCTACGCGGCGTCCGGATACCGGCGCGGGCTGGTGGCCGGATGCGTGTCGCTGGCCGGGTTCGTGGGCGGTGCGGTCGTCGGCGTGTGGGTGCTGCCGTGGGTGACCGGTCTGGTGGCCCGCGGGTCGGCGGAGGCGACCGTGCTGGCGGTGCTGACGGTGCTGGTGCCGGGCATGGTGGGGCACGAGCTGGCGGGCCGGCTGGCGCTGCGGCTGCGCCGGGAGCTGGACCGGGAGGGCCGGGGTCCGCTGCGGGTGGCGGACGGGATAGGGGGTGCGGCGGCCAACTCGGTCGCCGTGCTGATCGTGGCCTGGGTCGCGGCGAGCGTGCTGGGCGCGTCCTCCTCACCGACGCTGACGACGGCGATCCGGAACTCGGCGCTGCTCGGCGCGGTGCAGCAGACGATGCCGGAGACCACCCCCGTGTGGTTCTCGCGGGCCACGTCCGCGCTGACCGAGGCGGGCTTCCCGCAGGTCTTCAACCCGTTCGAGAACGAGTCGACGGCCCGGGTGCCCAGACCCAGCGGGGACAGTGTCACGCCGGCCGCGAGCGAGGCGGCCAAGCGCAGCACGGTGAAGATCGAGGGCGCCTCCGGCACCGAGGGCCGGGAGGGCAGCGGCTTCGTCTACACGCCCCGGCACGTGATGACGAACGCGCACGTGGTGGCGGGCATCGACCACCCGAGCGTGCGGGTGGGCGGGGTCGGGCGGTCGTACGAGGCCCGGGTGGTGCTCTTCGACCCCGACCGGGACGTGGCGGTGCTGTACGTGCCGGGACTGCACGCCCCGGTGCTGCGCTTCGACGGGACCGCCGCGCGCGGCGACTCGGCGGTGGTCGCGGGCTATCCGCAGGACGGGAGCCTGGACCTGCAGGCGGCGACGGTGGCGAACCGGATCCAGGCGACGGGCCAGAACATCTACAGCAGCCGTACGGTCACCCGGGAGATCTACTCGATCCGCTCGACGGTGCTGCCGGGCAACTCCGGCGGCCCGCTGCTGACCACCGGCGGGCGGGTGTTCGGCGTGGTCTTCGCCCGTTCCACCTCGGACACCGAGACGGGGTACGTCCTGACGGCGGACGAGGTGGCGGCCGACGCCGGGCGGGCGGCCTCGGCGACGGCACCGGTGGACACGGGCCACCTGGTCACGTCGTAGGGCAGCCGGTCCGGGGGCTCAGAGGAAGCGCCCCATGGCCACGTCGTCGACGTACTCGTCCCCGAGCAGGAACTCCTCGGGCTGCACGCCCTCGACCACGAAGCCCTCGGACTCGTACAGGGCCCGGGCGGGGGCGTTGTGACCGAGCACCCGCAGGGTGAGCCTGCGCGCGCCGCGCCCCCGCGCCTCCTCGATCGCGGCCCGGACCAGCGTCCGGCCGACGCCCTTGCCGCGCGCCTCGTCGCCGACCACCAGGCCCTGGATCTGGCGGACGTGCGCGTTCGCGGGCAGCGGGGTCGCGCGGACGAGACGGATGTAGCCGACGAGGCGCCGGTCGAGTTCGGCGACGAGGTAGTCCTGCGGCCGATGGCGCTCGTCGAAGAAGGGCGGGTACGGCGGCCGGGGCGCGGGCTGGACGGAGTGCAGGGTGGACCAGGCGGCGCGGTCGAGAAGGGCCAGTTCCTCCTCGTCGGCGGGCAGGGCGATGCGTATGGACGGCTCTGACATGACGGCCACCTTAAGACCTGCCGGACACCGCCCACCTGCCCCGGGAAACCCGGCGCGCACTCCCCCGGGCGGACGGGGGCCTCCGCGGGCGAGCCTCGGCCGCGACGGGGAAGGATGGTGCCCATGGAACGTTCGCGAATCGCGGTGGCCGGTGCGTCCGGTCTCATCGGCAGCGCCCTGGTGCGGTCCCTGACCGCGGACGGGCACGAGGTGGTGCGCCTGGTCCGCCGTGCGCCCCGGGACGGGAGCGAGGTCCGCTGGGACCCCGAGCGGCAGCGGGTGGACGCGGCGGGGCTGGTCGGCTGCGACGCGGTGGTCAATCTCGCGGGTGCGGGGATCGGGGACCGGCGCTGGACACCCGAGTACAAGCGGCTGGTGCGGGACAGCCGGGTGCTCGGCACGGCGGCGCTGGCGGAGGCGGTGGCCTCACTGGACACCCCGCCGCGGGTCTTCGTGAACGGCAGCGCGATGGGCATCTACGGCGACACGGGCGACCGGGCCGTGGACGAGGACGCTCCGCCCGGCGACGGGTTCCTGCCGTCGTTGTGCGTGGAGTGGGAGGAGGCGGCGGCTGCCGTGCAGGAGGCGGGCGTCCGGACGGTGTTCCTGCGCACAGGGCTGGTGATCGCGCGGGGCGGCGGCGCCTGGGGGCGGTTGTTCCCGCTGTTCACAGCGGGGCTCGGGGGACGCATGGGCGACGGGCGGCAGTACTGGTCGTACATCGCGCTGCACGACGAGATCGCCGCGATCCGGCATCTCCTCGACCACGAGTCGCTGTCCGGGCCGTTCAATCTGACCGCGCCGCAGCCGCTGACGAACCGTGAGGTCACCGAGGCGATGGGGCGGGTGCTGCACCGCCCGACGCTGTTCGCCGTCCCGGCGCCGGTGCTTCGGGCGGCGCTGGGCGAGATGGCCGGGGAGGTGCTGGGCAGCCTGCGGGTGCTGCCGAAGCGGCTGCTGGAGTCGGGGTTCACCTTCGCGTTCCCGGGCATCGACGACGCGATCCGCGCCGCCTGACACGACATCGGCGGGCTCCTGGCTCCTGAGATCTTCTGGAATCTCCTGCGACCTCCTGCGATCTCCTGCGATCTCCTGCGATCTCTTGTGACCGTATGCGACCGCCGTGCGACCGTGCCCTGTTCATGCGCGACTGTTCCCGACCGATCGCAGCCCTACCCTCGTCCCGAACTCGGGTATCCCTGGGGCCTGTTGGGGGCATGACGTCTCCACCGGCCGCGCAACCACAGGAGGGGCCTCGTGCTTGAGCCCGCGTACCAGGTGGACGTCGTCATCGTGGGAGCCGGGATCGCCGGACTCTCGGCGGCTCATCGGCTCACCAGCGCAGGAGTAACGACCGCAGTCCTCGAGGCCGCCCCCTACGTGGGCGGCCGCATGTCGACCGAGAAGGTCGACGGCTTCCGGCTCGACCGCATCGGACAGCTGCTGTCCACGTCCTGTCCCGAACTCCGCCGCACCGCGGGGCTCGGCTCCCTCGCCCTGCGCCGTTTCGCGCCGGGCGTCCTGCTCCACCGCGACGGGCGCACACACCGGGCGGGCGCACCGGCGTCCGCGGGGAGCGCAAGGGGCGCACTTCATGTGGTGCGCGCCCTGGCGAGCGCCCCCAGGGGCTCGTCGGCCGCGCCGGGCCGGACCGGTGCGCCGGTGGGCGGCGCGGTCGACCAGGCCCGCCTCGGCACCGCTCTCGGCCGGATCGCCGCCACGCCGGTCGAACGCCTGCTGTCCCGGCCCGAACTGCCCGCCGCGCAGGCCCTGGCGGCCCGCGGGGTGCCCGCCCGGACGATCGACGGCTTTCTGCGCCCCCTGCTCGCCGCGCTGCTGTGCGACCCGGAGCTGACCACCTCCAGCCGGTGCGCCGACCTGGCGCTGCACTCCTTCGCGAGTGGCCGGCTGTGTGTCCCGGAGGGCGGTGCGGAGGTGGTGCCCGAACTGCTGGCCCGGGCGCTGCCGCCGGGCACCGTGCGCACCGGGGTGCGGGTCACCTCCGTGTCCACGACCTCGGTGACCACGGCCGAGCACGGTGTGATCCGCTGTCGTGCGGTGCTGCTGGCCACGGACGCGCGGGCCGCGGCCGGGCTGCTGCCCGGGCTCAGGGTGCCGGACTTCCACCCGGTGACGGTGGTGCACCACACCACGGACGACCCGGCGGCGGTCCTCGCGACGGGTACGTCGCTGCTGCTGGACGCCGACCGCGGCGGGCCGGTCGCGCACACGGCGGTGCTCAGCAACGTCGACCCGAGCCGTGCGCCGGCCGGCCGGGTGCTGATCTCGTCGACGGTACTGGGCACCCCGCCCGACGGGATCGACACCGCCGTCCGCATCCACCTCTCCCGGCTCTACGGCACGTCGACGCGCCGCTGGGAGACGCTGGCGGTGCATCACACCCCGGAAGCGGTACCGGCGATGCGCCCGCCGCACGACCTGCACCGCCCGGTGCGCCTGCTGGCCGGCCTGTACGTGTGCGGCGACCACCGCGACACCAGCACCGTCCAGGGCGCCCTGCACTCGGCCCACCGGGCGGCGGCCGCGATCCTCTCCGACCTCGGCGCGGCGGCCTCGATGCACCACGCGGATCCCGCGCCGACCCTGCCGAGGGCGGCGTAACGCGCCCCGAGGGGCGACCTGCCACGACGGCGCGGACGGCGCATGGCGACACCCGGACCGCCCCGTCGCGGCCGACCGGCGTCGCGACGGAGAGGAAACGCGGCGCCCCGACGCCGGTCACCGCAACGCCGGCGACACGCCGCTCCGCCGCACCGACGCAACCCGCAACGCCGGCGCATCACCGAGCGGACCACCGCCGCCATCGACGGCGAGCGACGGCGCCCCACAGGCCGCCGCCGGACCGCCCCGTCATGACCGACCAGCGTCGCCACGGAGAGGACCCTCACGCACCAAGGCCCGCCACCCCAACACCGACGACATGCCACACCACCGCACCGACACAACCCCCCACAACAGCGCATCACCAAGCGGACGAACGCCCCCACCAACGGCGAGCGACGGCGCCCCACAGGGCGCCCCCGGACCGCGTCGGCGTGGCCGACCGGCGTCGCGGCCCGAGAGGAGCGCGACGCACAGGGGCCGGTCACCCCAGCGCCGCGACCTTCTCGCGATACCCCCGCACCGGTGCCGAGTCCCGGTAGGGCTCCAGCCGGCGCTCGAAATCCCTGACGTACTCCACCGCGCGAGCGCTCCGCATCTCCGCCGCCTGGCCGGCGGCCTCCGCGGCAAGCGTGCAGGCCTGGTCGAGTTCACCGAGGCCGAGCCGGGCGGTGGCGAGGACGACCCGGCAGAAGAGGCGGCTTCGGGCGTAGGAGGGGGCGCGAAGCTGGAGGGAGCGTTCCGCGTGCTGGGCGGCGGCGCGGAACTGCTGCAGGTCCCGGTGGCAGTGTCCCAACTCGTCGGCGAGCTGCGCCTCGTCGAAGAACCGGGCCCAGTACGGCACCTCGTCCCCGGGCCGGGCCACCTCCAGGGCGCGCTCGGCCCGCACCAGCGCCCCCGTGCACGCCCGCACCTCCCCGAGCACCCCGTGCGCGCGGGCCTCGGAGGCGTGCAGCAGCGCCTGCACGACCGGGGGCGCCCCGGTGCCGACCCCCTGCTGCGCCACCCGCGCCAGCTGCACCGCCTCCCTGCCGTGCCCGAGATAGACGGCCTGGCGGCTCATGGTGACCAGCACGTAGGAGCCGTAGGCCCGGTCGCCGGCCGCCTGGGCGAGCCGCAGGGCCTGCACGAAGTAGCGCTGGGCGAGTCCGTGGGCGGCGATGTCGTACGACGTCCAGCCCGCGAGCCGGGTGAGGTCGGCGGCCGCGGCGAACAGGCGGCGGCCGGTCTGCTCGTCGTAGGTGCCGCGCAGCATCGGCTCGCACTCGTGCTCCAGGTACCGCACGAGGGCCTGCCGGGCGTGACCGCCGCCGTAGGCGTCGTCGAGGGTGCGGAACAGCTCGCCGACCGAGCGCAGCGCGGCGATGTCGCCGCCGCTGACCTTGTGCCCGGGGGCGCGGCCGGCCTGGCCGCGGGGCCGGGGCGGGGCCAGTACGGTCTCCGGCCGGTCCTTGGCGCTCGCGGGGCGGCCCTGGGCGGGCACCCGGGCCACCGGCTCGCGGGCCACCTTGTCGTCGGCCTTGCCGATCAGCCAGTCCCGGCTGGGCACGACGAGCCCGGCAGGGGTGAAGGCGATCTTGCGCAGCTCGGCATGGCTGCCGGAGTCCTTGCGCCACAGCCCGCTGACGATGTCGACGGCCTCCTCGGGGGTGGCGGCGAACTCCAGCCCGGCGTACACCGGCGCGCAGGCGTCCAGGCCGAGATCCTGGGCCGTGAGCCGGCGCCCGAGCCGGCGCGTGAACACCTCGGCGATCAGGGCGGGCGTCGTGCCCCGGGGCTGCTGCCCGCGCAGCCACCGGGTGACCGAGGTCTTGTCGTATCTGAGGTCCAGCCCGTGTTCCAGACCGAGCTGGTCGACGCGACGGGCCAGACCCGCGTTGGAGAACCCCGCCTCTGCGATGAGCGCGGCGAGCTGGCGGTTGGGGGTGCGCTGCGCGGGTCGGTCCGTCATCGGCGGTGCGGTCTCCTGCCTTCCGGGCTTCTGAAGTGCCGGGATTGCCTGTGAGCAGCCCATATGGCCTCTCGAACGGCGCGAATGTAGCGGAGAGTGAGCAGACCGTCGCACAATTCCCCGCGCATTCATCCGATCGTGTGAGGATTGCCCGCAGGGCTGACGTACGCCGGTCGGACGTACAGTGGCGTGGGCCCGTTACAGGCCTGACACACCGGTTCGCTGAGGGAGGCGCTTGCCGTGAGTGAGTTGCGGTTCGTCCGTATGGGGTTCGGCGCGGACGCCGTCGATTACCAGGAGGCGTGGGACGAGCAGCGCCGGGTGCACGCGGCCCGGTTCGCCGACGAGGTCCCGGACACCGTGCTGCTCCTGGAACACCCCCCGGTGTATACGGCCGGCCGCCGCACCGAGGCCAGTGAGCGACCGCTCGACGGCACCCCGGTCATCGACGTGGACCGGGGCGGCAAGATCACCTGGCACGGCCCGGGCCAGCTGGTGGGCTACCCGATCCAGAAGCTGCCCCGCCCGGTGGACGTGGTCGCCCACGTGCGCCGCCTGGAGGAGGCGCTCATCCGCACCTGCGCCGAGTTCGGCCTGGAGACCACCCGGGTCGAGGGCCGCAGCGGTGTGTGGGTGCTCGGCGACCCGGTCGAGCGGCGGCCGGCGCTGGGCGGCCTCTCCCTCGACTTCGACCCGCGGCTCGCCGACGAGGAGTTCGATCCCCGCCTCAACGGCCCGGAGTACGCCCCGTCCAACGCCGGCCAGCGCCGCGAGGACCGCAAGATCGCCGCGATCGGCATCCGGGTCGCCAAGGGCGTCACGATGCACGGCTTCTCCTTCAACGTGAACCCGGACAACCGCTGGTTCGACCGGATCATCCCGTGCGGCATCCGGGACGCGGGGGTCGCCTCGCTGGCCGACGAGCTGGGCCGCGACATCACCATCGAGAAGGTCCTGCCGGTGGTCGAGCGCCACCTGACGGACATCCTGGAGAACGCGGACCTGAAGCCGCGGGTGATCGAGAAGGCCTCCGCCTGATCTTGGGAATGCGCCCTGCGGACGTGAGGTTGGCCTCACCAGCAGAGCTCAATGAACACGGGCGTACCCTGGTGTACGCCGACGAATCGAAGCTACAGGGAGCCGACGTGTCCGCAGTCGCACCCGACGGACGCAAGATGCTGCGCCTGGAGGTCCGCAACAGCCAGACCCCCATCGAGCGCAAGCCCGAGTGGATCAAGACCCGGGCGAAAATGGGTCCCGAGTACACGAAGATGCAGAACCTCGTGAAGAGCGAGGGCCTGCACACGGTCTGCCAGGAAGCCGGCTGCCCGAACATCTACGAGTGCTGGGAGGACCGCGAGGCGACCTTCCTCATCGGCGGCGACCAGTGCACGCGGCGCTGCGACTTCTGCCAGATCGACACCGGCAAGCCCGAGGCCCTGGACCGCGACGAGCCGCGCCGTGTCGGCGAGTCGGTGGTCACGATGGA
>NZ_JBWKFL010000051.1:0-15093 GCF_056434305.1 Streptomyces sp. NPDC044061
CCCGGCTAGCGCTGATCGTGTAAGACCTGCACCCCCGCCGGGGGTCAGGCCACGTGAGCTAGGAATCCCCCTCGTTTACGAGGGGGAGGAGTCAACATCGCGTAGTTCCGGAACATCTGCCGCTCGAACGGCTCGGGCTCCTTCACCCGATATCCCGCCTCGTAGAGCCGGTTCCAGTACTCCGGGGTCTGCCGTTCGTGCACCACGTTCAGTGGCCTCATGCCGTGGGCTCCGGGTCGTTCACGCCGCCGCGCGCAGGGTCGAGGTGGGTGAGCCGGAACGGGTCAGTGGCCGTGATCTCACCGGCCGGGACGCCGAACAGGTCCACACCACCGGACGGAGCGGGCGTGGCCTCATGGATGGCGCGCAGCGCGGCCCCCGGCTCACGATCGGGTAACTCGTTCATCGTGGTTCCTCTCAATGGTGTTCGGCGTACAGCAGGGCGGAGACAACTGCGGCGGAGACGGACATGACGAACAGGACCTGCGCGAGGATCTGCCGCCACCCGATCTGCCGCTCATCGAGCCAGCGGCGTAACTTCCTTCAAGGGGCGGCCTCGTGGATGGCGAGCAGCAGCAGTGCAGGGCGGTCTCCGACCCAGCGGAGTTCTTCCTCGTACTCGTCGTCGTGGACGCTGACCGCCTCCCGGTTCAGGACCGCGATGCCGTCGGCGAAGCCGGTGGCGACGAGTCGCCGGGCTTCCACCCAGCCGGGACGAGTGAGCGGCGCATGCGAGGGCTGGGCGTCGGTCAGCTCGCACACCAGGTCGTAGTCCCACTCCTCGATGAGGCGCCGTACGGCGGCCATCGTGTGGTCGGCCTGCCCGCCGACTTCGGTGCGTGCGTAGGCGATGATGCGCCGCCTGCGCTGCACCTCGGTTTCTAAGGCCGTTGCGTTGTTCTGGTCGCGTTTCCGCTTCAGGTACAGGCCGCGGTTCGCGGCCGGCCGCGTGGTGCGACCGCGCGTCCACGCCTCCACCTCGTTTTCCTGATCCGTGCAGGAGGGCTGTGCCGTACTCGGTGACATGAGGGGTGTCTCCATCCGGTCTTGCTCGAGGTTCCGTTCTCGGGCCGTAGCCCGGGTTCGCTCCGTATGGCCATGGCCATAAGTCGCCAGGGCCGTACGGACTCGGGGCAGGAGGGGGACTGCGCCCCCGCGTCTTCCTACGATCGGCGCGCTCAACTACCGTGCTGCATGTGCGATTTACTGTGCAAGGGCAATTGCGAGAGCACTTAAATTGGCAAGTGCCCGAACACAGGCAAGGGGTTGTTCAGCGGGGCACAGAGGGTGGCACACTCAGGGACACGCCTCGCTACGGCACCGGACACAGGGCACGCTGAGCACCGACAGGGCTGGGGAAAGGGTTACGCAGTGGCAGCAAAGCGCGGGGCGACCTTCCGACGCAGGGAGCTGGGCAAGGAGCTGCGGAGGCTCCGGGACAAGAAGGGCGAGACGCTTCAGGAGGTGGCGAAGGCTCTGGGCTTCTCCCATACGAAGCTCGCGCGCGTGGAGATCGGCGAGAACGACCTGCCACGCGTGGGTGACTTGGAGAAGCTGATCGACCATCTCGCCCCGGACCTTCCGAAGGAAGACCTGGAGACCTTGGTCCAGCTTCACCGCGAGTCATTGAGTAAGGAGCCATGGACGCCGTACAAGGCATACATGCCGTCGAAGATGCCAACGTTCCGCGGCTTGGAAGAGGACGCTGCGGTGATGCGCGCCTGGCAACCCGCCTTCGTGTACGGCCTGTTCCAGACGGAGGGCTATGCGAGGGCGCTGTACCAGATCGCCAAGCCGGTGGATGAGACAACGAGCGAGTACATCGAGCAGAACGTCAGGCTGCGACTGGAGCGGAAAGAGCTGATCACCCGTGCGGATGACCCGCTGGAGCTCCGCGTGATCATGGACGAGGCGGCTGTCCGGCGGATCGTTGGTAGCCCCGAGGTGATGCGCGCCCAGTACCAGGAGATTGTGGAGCTGGGCGAACTGGAAAACGTGACCATCCAGATTCTGCCGCACGACGTCGTGACGTACCGCTCGGAAAGCAACTTCACGGTGCTCGACTTCTCCGAAACCCTTGACCCTGTCGTGCAAGTCGACATGCCCAACACGATCAGTGTCACCGACGAGCGGCAGGAGGTCCAACGGAACGTCCGCCGCTTCGACGCCATGCGCGACAGCGCCCTACCCCCGGCTCGAACGGCCGGGTTCCTGCAACAACTAGCACGGGAGTGGAAGTAGCCATCAATACCAAGAGCACGGCCCCCGATGTGGCCCCCGAGTCCGCCTGGTTCAAGTCCTCGTACAGCAACGACACAGGCGGGAACTGCATCGAGATCGCTGATCTGACCACCAAGGTCGGCATCCGCGACTCGAAGAAGAAGACTTTCCCCGCGCTCGTCGTGCCGGCCGCTGCCTGGTCCTCGTTCATCAGCCTGGTTCGCTCCGGCGACCCCGACTTCGGTGCAGTCGACCAGTAGCGTGACCGCGTTACCCGGAAACATGGCGGCCCTCCTCAGACACGGTGAGGGGGCCGCCATCGTCTTTCAACCCATCACCCGTTCCGCGGGGGACGGCACGTCCGACGCAACTCAGTTGTTCGAGGCTCGGGCGGTTCTTGGATCCAGTCGGGGCTGTCGCCGCCGGAGCCGTAGTGGTCGGTCTTGGATCTGGTCTGGCTCCAGGTGCCGTCGCTGCCCTGGGGCTTGGTGGTCCAGGTGGCGAGGCGGCTGGCCGCGTCCAGGATCTGGGTCTGCCGGCTGGTGCCGGATGTCCGCTGGTGGACGAGGTCGTTGGCGTAGTAGCCGATGGTCGCGTCGGACGCCTGGGTCGTGGTGCGGCAGAGGGCGGCGTAGACCGTGCCGGAGGTGACCAGCCGGTCGGCGCTGTCGTAGGAGTACGACGTGGTGGCGCCGGTGGAGGTGCAGACCGCGCCGACGTCGCCGGTCCACGCGGCCAGGGCGCTGCGGTTGGGCGGGCGGCGCCGTGGACGCTCGGCCGACGACCAGGGCGTAAAAGCCCGCACTCGTGGCGCACTTCAATGGCGGGCCACGACCTGGAACTCCTCGACGCCCTGTTGAAGTCGCCCATCGCCCTCACGATGGTCGGAGATCCACGGCAGGCGACTTTCTCCACGAACACCGCGCAGAAGAACAAGCAGTACAAGGGAAGTAGCATCGTTGACTGGTTCAGCGAACGTCAGGGATCTGTGACTTCGCGGATGACCTGTACCCCGAGCTGCCCTGCACGATCTCGATGAACACCGAGATCACGTGACACGATGGCATCTTTCGGATCAAGAGGTCGGAAGTCCAGGAGTACATGGAGAAGTACTCTCCACGACTGTGCTGCGTTGGGATCGGCGGACCAGCACCTTGGGGTTGGACGCGATGAACATGGGGCCTCGAAGGGCAGCACCTACGACCGCGTGCTCATCTTCCCCACGGTGCCGGTGATCAACTACTACAACACGCGCGACATCAATCAGCTCATGGAGCGGGCGAAGTTCTATGTTGCCGTGACGCGTGCGAAGTCCTACAGCACAACCTTCGTCATCTCCTAGCGCGCCCGGCTGCGAGGCAATCTGGCGTGCGCCGGCCAGGGGCGGTTGGTCTGGTGGACCTAGTGCTCTGCATGCTGATAAGAAGTCGGCACATAGCATGCTGTTCATCTCGAACCCGAAGAAGGACGAAGCCACGATGGCGCAGAAAACCGTTGTCCAACTGCTTGATGACCTCGACGGGTCCGAGGCGTCCGAGAGGATCGTGTTCGGCCTCGACGGTAAGACGTACGAGATCGACTTGAACGAAAAGAAGGCAGCCAAGCTGCGCAAGGCCCTTGAGCCGTACGTCGACAAGGGCAGGAAGACGAATCAGGCGCGCGGCAAGCGTGGAGGTGCAACACAGGCGACAGCGTCCGGTGGCGACACCGCCCTGATCCGCGCGTGGGCCAAGGAAAATGGCTACGAGGTCAACGACCGTGGCCGGGTTCCGGCGGACATCAAGGACGCGTACGCGAAGGCCACGGCCGCGTAACACTGGTGAGTTCGACTCAAGGCCCCTTGCTGCGGCGGGGGCCTTCGTCGTTCCATCTCAAGGGACCGGAGCATCACCCGGAAATGAAGAACACCCCGCGACCCACATTGAACAGGTTCCGCGCCCTGACGCAGGCTTCCCACTCTTTCCGAAGCGCGCTCACAGCCGTAGTGCCTCGATGCCGCCTCCTCGACTGTGCTTCTTTGCCAGTCTCCGTACCGGGGGCGTCAGCGGGTCCACCAAAACATCAGGGCCGCGCCACGACTGCGGGCGATCGGTCATCCAGGAGACGCCCGGGCGGGACCTGCCTCCGGGCTGGCGCGCCCACCGCCTCATTCAGTACCAAGGTCCGGATCAAACGCGGGCCAACACTCCACCCGTCGCAGGTCCAGTTTCCGTCTTCCCTGGTCGCCGCGCCAAGCAAGATGTACCACCAACAGCCGAAGGACCTGCTGGCGGCATCTGTCGCCGCCGGACGAGGTGCACCCCGCGCCGGGCGGTGTCGTCGGTACCGTGCGTGACAGCGTCCGGGCCCCGGGAGCTGGGGGCACCTCGGCGCGGCGGCCGTCGCCACGGGAGAATTACGGCGGCCCCGCTACAGGCGGGCGACAATCAAGGCGATGTCGTCGCGTCCTCCGCTGCTGACACCGAAGTGGGACAGGAGGGTGTCCGCCAGGTGTTCCGGGCTGCAGCGGGGGTCTGCGGAGAGGACGCTGGTGAGCCGGTGCAGGCCTGCGTCGATGTCTTCTCCGCGGCGTTCGATGAGGCCGTCGGTGTAGAGGACGAGGGTGTCGCCGGGGTTGTAGGGCACGGCGGCCTGGAGGCGCGGGGCATGCTGGGCGCGGGCGCCGAGCGGGGGGTCGGTGGCCTGGTCGAGGAGGACGAAGGTGCCGTTGGTGTCGGTGAGGATGGGTGGCGGGTGACCGGCGCTGCTGTAGGTGATCTGGTGGCGGTGGGTGTCGATCACGGCGTTGACCGCGGTGGTGGCCAGTGCCCCTTCGACTGAGCGTGCGTACAGGCCCAAAACCTCCATGGCGGGGGCGGGCTCGCGCAGGGCGCGGACGGCGGCGGAGAGTGCGCTGCGGAGCATGCCCATGACGGCGGCGGCTTCCACACCATGGCCGACGACGTCGCCGACCGCGACGGAGAAACAATCGCCGGGCAGGTCCACTACGTCGTACCAGTCACCGCATACGTTGAGGCCCCTGGCGGCTGGCAGGTAGCGCACCGCAATGTTCGGGTGCCGTGCCAGGTCGGGGGCCTCCATCATGGCTTCCTGAAGAGTGACGGCGACCTTCCGCTCCCGGGCGTGCGCCTGCCGCAGCTCTTCATTCAGCCGCTGAAGCTCCCGTGCACGCACGTAAAGTTCGGCCTCCAAGGCCCTTCGCTCGCTCAGCGTCTCCCCCGGTTGCGGGTGGTGGCCAGGGTGGGAGAGCACAAACTCGGTGACGTCCTCCATCCGGTGAAGGATCCAGGCCACCTGTCCGTCCGGCCCGAGCACGGGGACATTGATCGGCGACGCCCACCGCTCCTCGAACTCTCCAGGGCGCTCGGGCACAGGGATGTCGTACTTCTGCACCACCAATGTCTCCGCCGTCCCCGTCTGCAGGACCCGGTGTAGGGAAGCCCGCAGGTTCCGCACGCCGTCAGCGTCAGGATCGGCCGGGTTGGCGGGAAAAGCGTCAAAGAGATACCGCCCGACCAGCTCTTCCGCAGGGCGGCGGACGGCGCGGCAGAAGGCCACGTTGGCATCGAGGATCACCAGGTCGGAGCCCAGCACCAGGTACGGGCTGAGCGTGGCAGCGAACAACGCGCGGTAGTCGATCAGCGGTGTGCTCACAAGGCGCCCTCCGTTCCGTCCGTGCCCCCTCTCCGTCTCCACTATGCGCGTTCACTGATCATCACACCGGCGTGGCGAGCTTGGTGATTCCGAAGAACCACCGGTCAGGGCGCTTCAGGCGAACCTCTCGTGGCTCCGGCTCACCCGGCTCCTTCCGTCACGAGCCATCGCCTGGTCCCGCACGTAGCTACGTCGCTGCCCACATCAAGGCCGAGGGCGGCGACCGTCTGCTTAGGACATCAGGGTTTCCTACGATGCTCAGCAAGGTCGGCGGAGTGGCACGGATGAGCCAGGCGGCAGGTCTGCAATCGCGGTCGAACCGGGCGTGGAGAGTGGTCGGGTTGCGGGAAAGTCGCACCGGACCACCCGGCGGTTTGGGTCGTTGCCCCAGTACAGACAGCGACCATCCACGGCTGCCGCGACGAGACGAAGGAAGGCCATGACCGAGGCGGTCCGCCGGAGGTAAAAGTCCGCGCAGCGACGGATCGTGAGCACTGTGACCTCCTCCAGTGTGCCGAACAGTGACGGGCTCGCACTGTGGCCGGAGGCCGGGTGCAGGGAGTGGAAGGCCACCGCAGCCCAGATCGGCTGGGCCCTGGAGCTGCTGGAGGTGCCGCACACAGCCGTCACGGCCTTCCGCTTTCCGCTGGCCAGCTCCCGCAACAAGGCGATGCGGCGTGGAGCTGACCGAGGGCCCGGAGAGCACCCGATGGCCTGCAGGCACGCAGGAGCCACCCGCCAAGCTCACTACCAGCGCATGCCGAGGGCATCGAGGACGGCCGCCGCGGCGCGCTCAGCATCGGCCCATCTGCGGGTGTTGTTAACGAACTGGCCAGCCAATGCTCGGGGACACGGTGTTGGAAGGTGTGGTACTGATAGGCGGCGCGTCGCCGCAGGCCTCATCACGCTCTGGTCCGGGCTGCGTCGACGGCGTGGCCGGCCCGCGTCCCCCGGTAGCAGGCTGGCCCCCGGCGGTGCCCCGAATCGTCTTCCCTGTGCGCTTCGGGGCGCCGTCTTGTTCCTCGGCGTGCTCACCCAGACGGCGCGGCAGTCGCGACGCCCGCACACCGTCTGGGTGAGCATGGTGGTGAGGTGCCCCGGGCCGTGACCCTCACTTCGTCGCCACCGGCCCGGGACACCGCCTCGGCGTTACCGCTCCTCGCTACGCCGGCCCACTCGACGACCAGGTCCTGGTCCAGCACTTCGAGGCCATCCAGCTCTCGCGTGCGGGCTCGTAGTGGGAGGCGCTGAGGCGTCCGCGCTCGCTGGTGGTGTCCGGACGCTTGTGCGTCTCCTCGGCCATCCCCAAGGCGCGCGCTATCTCGGCGCGGCTGTGGTCGGTCCACACGCGCAGGTGGACCAGCCGTTCCGTCTCGACGGTGCACAGGTCGGCCGGGAGATGCCGACCGGGGCCGCCAGGCGCGTCACGCGGACCCACATACGATGACCCGGCCGAGCGCCGCACAGCAAAACGCCCACGCCGAAGCGCGGGCGGGCACGGTGAACACGACATCTGGCAGCGACGCCACACGGCGAAACCGGCTCTTACGAGACAGCAGCGGCCAACACCTCCACCCCGAGCACGCTCGACTTGTCAGCGGTGCGGTCGGCGTACGCCGTCCTCGGGTGCGGCACCCCGCGGCCCAGCGGCGAAGACTCAGCTGAACGGCTCGATTGGGCTCGGAACGGTCGCGGGCGGTGCCGGCCGTGTCTGTAGGCGGTCCCGCGCGGCGTGCGATCGGAGCGCGGGACCGCCGAGCCCGCCGTCCTGTCAGAGCCGGGCACAGTGGAACCGTACGAAGGCGCCAGCCCTAGACGCACGCTCAGTGATGCGGAAGAGCGACCGATTCACCCGTACGCCTGGCAGACACCGCGTCATCCCACCAGGGAGTACCTCCCTCTGCCGGGCCCGATGGACGCCGGGTCGGGCAAGCAGGAGGCGTCCATGGCACACAGGCCATCACGCCTGCTACTCCTCGGCCCGCTTCCGGGCGGCGTCCACCGCCACCCACAGCCCGACCAGGTCGGCCCCGCGCCACGTGCGCCGGCGGTGGTCGAGGATCACGGGGGCCGGGCACGCCTCGCCTCGCCAACAGGTAACTACCGGATCGTCGCCGGGCTGTGTCTCGAAGGAGAGCTCGCCGCCACACCAGGGGCACAAGGTGTCGAGGGTGAGGGCGCGGCCGTCGCGGTTGAGGGCCCGCTCGACGCGCTGCCGGGCGAGGCGTGCGACGTCGGCGAGGTCGTCGAGCACGGGTGCCGGCATGGGCCGGAACAGGTTGTTGTCGAGGTCGTCGCCGAGGGCGCGGCGCTCCAGCCACACTGCGGCCCAGTGCAGACCGTGAGCGCGGGAGCCGACTCCGGTTATGCCTGCGCCCTGTACGGGGGTGGCGCTGCGGTGGGTGGGTAGGTGCCAGCGTCTTGGGTCGTCGCGGTCGGCGACGTCGACGACGGCACGGGGGTGCAGGGTCCAGCCGGCGGGGATTCTGCGGGGGATCTGGATGCGGTGGCGCACGGGGCGCTGTACGCGGGCGGCGATGGCGTCGGCGGCTGTGAACAGGGCTCGCTCGACGTCGAGGGCGGCGTCGAGCGCGTCGAGGTTGAGCGGGGCGGGGTGCTCGCGCAGCGAGAGCGGGATGCGACCGATCATGGGGCGGTCGTCGGTGCGGTCGGCGGCGGTGGCCTGGTTGAGGATTGAGTGGGTCTCGCGCGGCGGCCACTCCTGTGCGGGCGGGCCATCGATGGCGGCGAGCAGGTCGCCCCACTGCTCGCGGAGGGCTTGCAGGTCGTCAGCGACGCGGCGGGCGGTGGTCGAGGGCGCGGTGTCGAGGACGGTCGTCATGGGTGGTGCTCCTGGTGGTGCGAGGTGGCGCCCCGCGGTGGTACCGGGGGGCCGTGGCGGTCACTGGTGGGCGAACTCGGCGCGGATAGTGTCGGCGGTCGAGGTGAACAGTGGGCATCCACGCCCGCCGCCGTGGTCTCCGAAGCAGCAGGGACCGCCGCACCGGTGGTGATTGCGTACGTGCCCGCAGTGGGTGCATGGCGTGGTGAGCGTGATGGGCTCGGGCTTGTCCTGCTCGGCCTCGGCGCAGTTGGCTGCGGCGGCATAGCCAGGACGCTGCTCGTCCGGGCCCCCGGCGTTCCGGTGATGGCGCGGAAGTACTCGCCGGTGATGCGGGTGGCCTCAAAGCGGGGGGATGCGGGTCCGGTCGTGGCATTGCGCAGTGCGTTGACCGCGTGGCCTCGGCCTGTTCGGCACGGTGGCGCTGCTCGGTCGCGGTTTCAGTACCAATGGCGGTTGGACTGCTTCAGGTATACCTCGGCCTGCTTGGCAGTACGGCGGCTGCGGCGGGCGCTGCGCCAGGCGTTCCAGTGGCGGGGGGGGGGGGGGGGGGGGGCCCGCCGCCCCCCCCCCCCCCCGCGGCGCTTGGCGGCGTCGGGGCGTTGCGCGGTCTTCATGGTGTACCTGCGCCATCGGTTCCGGTCGGTTTCCATGGCGGCCAGCTGCCGGGCGAGCTGACGCGGGTGGGCCTCGGCAGACATGGCCCTCGACGGCGCGCAGGGTGTCACATGGCCGTGTCGCGTCACAGCCGATGCGCTGTCCCGGCGAGTAGTAGACGCACACGGCGCCATGCGTGGCCTTACGGTTTAGGGTGAGCACGCAGTCGAGGGCGGCCTCGGCAGTCCGGGCACGGTCGGCCCAGTGGTGCAGCCACCCGCGTACGCCTTGCTGCTCGGTCAGGTGCTCGCGAGCGCGGCGGGCGGGGCTCCGCCATGCGGCGTGGTTGCGGTTGGCGCAATCGCGGTGGGCGAGGATCTCGGCGTCGGCCTGGCGTGCCCACTTCTTGCGGGTGTCGCGGTAATGGCCGACGCGGGCGCGGGCGTCGGTGAGGGCCTGCTTGGCGCCCGCGTAGTACCGGTTGCCCCACCGCACGCCGCTGGCGGTGAGTGTGCGGGTGCGGCCGCCATCGGCGAACGGGTACTGGTACAGCAGCTCGCGGTCCACGTCCTCAATGGGGCTGGGGTCGGCCCGCCACACCTGAAGCGACGTGAGACCGTCAAGGGCCTGGGAGGTGTGTGTGGTGTTCCACCACGTGAACCCACTCGAGCAGCAGGCGGACGGACTCGGCCAACGGCAGCGCAGATGCGTCATCAGCATGCTTGCTGCGGGCGCTGGGGCCCAGCCGGGTAGTGGGGGCATGGGTACAGCGGGGCAGCGAGACGAAAATATCCCCGCGCGGGGGAGATTCTCGGCGTCAGCATCGACGAGACTTGGACGTCACCGGTCGCCACGCCCCGGTCAAGGCCAAAGGCGCCCGGACCAAGGCCCGCCGTCGGGGCCAGGCCCGGTGGCGGCGGTGGACGGCGCCATGATGGACACCGTCGTCGACAACCTCCTCGCCCAAAACATACGGCGGGATCGCCCACCACGTCGTCTCCGACACCTGCGACGCACTCTTCTCCAGGCTCATCCCCTCCGGGGTCTGGGTGGCCGTCTACCTCATCGACGCGCTCCTTGCGAACGAGTTGGAGGTCTGGCCGGACACCGTGCACGCCGACGCCCAGGAACAGTCCCGGTCTTCGGGCTCGCCTATCTGCTCGGCATCGACCTGCTGCCACGGATACGCAACCTCCAGGACCTCACCTTCCACCGCCCCGACCCACAGGCGCGCTTCCGGCACATCGACGCACTGTTCTCCACCGATCCGCGCACCAGCGTCGACTGGCAGCTCATCGAGAACGGTGGAAGGACCTCATGCAGGTCGGCCTGTCGGCACGGGAAGGCACCGTGTCCTCCGTCACTCTCCTGCGGCGCCTGAACAACCACTCCCGCAAGAATCGGATCTACAAGGACTTCCGCGACGTCGGCCGCGCCGTCGGGACGGTCGTTCTGCTCCGCTACCTCTCGGACCCGCAACTGCGGGAACAGATCACCAGGGCGATGAACAAAGCCGAGGAGGCATACAACGGGTACACCAAGTGGCTGCACTTCGGCGGAGACGGCTATCTGCGCTCCCGCGATCCCGAACTCCAGGAGACAGCTGTCAAGTTCCTCGGCCTGATGGCCAACAGCATCATCTTCTCCACCAGAGTCGACGTGACCGACGCACTACGCCAGATAGCCTCCCCGGGCTGGGACCTGAGCCCCGACGACATCGCCACGCTCAGCCCGCACCGCAGGGACAAGGTGCTGTGCTTCGGCGACTACGACACCACCACTCTCCACATCCACCCGGAACCTACGACATGGCCTCCGCCCCTCACCAGCCGTGACATCCCCGTCTCACGTGGAGAACAGCATGCCGACGGCTAGCCGCGACGCGAGGCCCCGGCAGCGGCCAGCAGGTTCCTAATCTCGGTGACGCTGGCGCCGGTAAGCTCGGCGATACGATTTAGCCGACGGCCCGGTAGGCGGCGACGATCGCGGCGGTCAGGTTTCGGCGGGCCGTGTGAACTGTCGCCTGCGCCTCACGCAGCACCGCAGCCGCTGTCTCCAGGGTGTTCTCCTCGCCAGTCATGCCACCCAGCGGGCCCGCATGGCCGACACGGTGGAAGCGATCCAACGGCAGGCAAGGGGTGGTGGCGTGGCGGGCGAGACGCTGGTGACGGTGGTGGGCAACCTGACCGCCGATCCGGAACTGCGTCATACCTCCTCCGGCATCCCGGTGGCGGGTTTCACCATCGCGGCCACTCCCCGCGTGTTCGACCGCGACCGCAGCGAATTCGTCGACGGCGAACCGCTGTTCCTTCGCTGCTCGCTCTGGCGACAAGCCGGCGAGAACGCCGCACAGTCGCTCACCCGAGGCATGAGGGTCATCGTCACCGGGCGGCTCAGGCAGCGGACCTTCGACGACAAGGAGGGCCAGCGCCGCACCGCGATGGAGATCGACGCCGAGGATGTCGCCGTCTCCCTGACATACGCGACCGCGGCCGTCACCAAGACCTACCGCCAAGGTGTGCCACCGCAGGGCGGGCCCGCGCCGACGTCCAGGCCGGCATCCGATTCCGCGCAGTCATCCCCGCGTTCGACGTCCGCCGAGCCGCACCCGTTCTGATCGGACCAGGGGATGCCTCAGCCCCAGAACGCGTGACGCGGGTCGTCCAGCGCCGTCAGGGCCTCGTCCAGTGACGGGACCGCCGGCAGGTGATCACACGGATACCAGCGGCCGTTGCGGTCCGCCCCGTCCACCAGCCACCCCTCATCGGTATGCCGCAGCCGAGCAACCTTGCGCGAAGTCCATTCCCCGACGCCGTTCCACGGCGCCCGCTCCTCAGTGACCACGACCGCGCTGCCCCGCACCGCGCACCCCACCGTAACTTCTGCTCTCGCGTGCGTAGGAATGCGCTGCTCTGCCCACTTCTTCAGCCGGGCCCGGTCCATCTCGGAGATCTTCACCTCTCCACCGTACAGACAGAAGCCCGGGAGGCTCTCACACTTCCCCTCGCCGCGATCAGCAAGGGTGGCTTGCACTGTCATCCATGCAACTGCCAAGGCGTCATAAGCGCCCGCTCAGAACGACTGCGGCTCGGCCGGGCCCGGGGACGGGTTTCCGGGTACCGGTCAACCGGTGCATGCCGCGTCGGTACTGTGACCCACAGTACGCACCATGGAGGGACCAGCGTGACCGACTCGGCTCAACTGCCGGCCGCCCAGGACCGACCGCCGTCACTCGGCGAGCTCATTGAACGCAGCGCCGATCTGAAGCGGGAGCTGGTCCAGTACGTTCAAGGACCGCGGTTCGACCGAAAGCTGACCGCGGCCTTGCTTCAGGCGGCGGGAGCGGACCGCTCGCTGGACGAGAGCACGGCCATCAGCGTGATCGACCAGTTCGCGCTGCAGCACCGTCTGCCCGACGGACGGACCCCGGTGGAGCGGTACGCGGACGCCCGCAAGGACCTGTCCCCGGTGGAGCGGGAGATGCTGCTGGGCTGGATGGATGTGGTCGAGGGCCTGTTCGAGATCCAGGCCAGGGACGGCGATGCTCTGGTCCTGCTGAACCTCATCGACGACCTGGAGTACCGGACCTACTCCAACATGGGCCGCAAAGCGTTCCGCGGCATGTCCAAGGGCGGGTTTGTCATCGGCCGGCTTGTGCCCATCGCGCCGTATCCGGGGACCTGGCTCGTCTCCGGCGGCATCGCGTCCTTCCGTAAGGCCGACGGCCCCCAGATCGCGCAGATCGCCCTGGAGACAGCCGCGGAACATCCGGCGCTCGTCTTCCGCAACCCGGACAAGATTGCCCAGGGGTGGGAGCAGATGCACCGGGACCGGGAAGCGTTCATCGCCTGCTTCGGCGCGGACCAGGTGGTGCTGCCCACGGCCGAAGCCCAGGAACGGATCGATGCCTTCCACCGGCACCGCTGGCAGACCACCCGCAGCGAAGCGGGCAAACACGACCCCACCGACCCCTTCCCCCCGCACCTGTCCTTCCGCCTCCCCGAGGACCTCCAAGCGGCGGACACCGTCGGCATCATCTACGACGCGACCGAGGGCATGAACCTCTACCGCGACTACGGCCTGCTCGACGCCCTCTACGCCGACCCCGCTCTCACCTCCAGCCGCCGCCACACCGACCTGCTGCGCAGCTACGTCCGCGACACCTCCATCTCCCCGCTGCCCTTCCAGCGTCTCGCCGAAGCCCACCCCGACACCGTCGACACCGTGATCGGCAAGGTCCTGCGCAAACCCGGCTTTACCTGGACTGAGCACGGCGAAGCCTGGCTGCGACGCCGAAAGGCGGAGTTCTACGAGCGCGAGCCCCGCCCCGGCGTCTCAGTGATCGGCAACCGGCTGGCCGAACTCGCCACCGCCAGCCGCCGCTGACCCCCGGCCCCTGCCACCCTGGGGCTCCGGCTCTCGGACGTGGACGCCAATACAGTAATCCCGCCAGCATCATCACTCTCCGTGATGATCGTGATCCATCGCCCTGATCGAAGTCCCTGGAGAACAGGCCCTTGGCAGTTGGAGGGGATACCCCCTCCAACTGCCAACAGCCAACAGGGGGCTGACGCCGAGCTGTACGAGAGGCTGTGGCGGACACGGTCCGCTCCGCCGGGTGCGACTTGGAGGTGGGCGTGTACCGGCTGTCCTACCGCGCGGCCCCCGCCGACCCCCGAGAGACCGCCCTGTCCCTTCTGCCGGGCACTTGGCGGATCACGGCCGAGGGCAGCGCGCGCGTCGTGCGCGGGACGGCGGGCCGAGCTTGGGTACTGGCCGCCCCGGACAGCGAGGTGATGTCACCGTGGAGCGGGGCTAACCGCGGAAGTGCTGTTCACAACGAAGGAGCCCTCACTGCCCGTCCGGCGGCGACGTCGCTGACGACACGCTTGCCGTTCAGCGTGTCGTCGCGGCGGCGACGCTGTCAGGCGCCCGGGGGGTGTGACACTGGATCACGTCGACCTCATCGGCTTCGCGCCGGGCACCAACGGTGTCCAGGCGTGGCATCGGGTGGACGTGCGAGTCCGTCCCCGAAGAAGGTCGGTCTGTCGCGCGTCAGGGAATGGACGTCCGAGTTCCGCCTGCCACCGGGGACCGGTGCGACTCACCTGCCAGCTCGCGCCTGCGGGCGCACCGCACGCTGGCCAAACGTCTGTAGGTCGACACAGGGGGGTGCCATGGATTCCTGTAGGGGGATCCTCGTGACCGTTTCCGCATCCGTGCGTCGTATGACCGCCGTGCGCGCCGTGGCGCTGCCGGCCGCGGCCGCCGACCACCACCCGGGCCGCCACTACCGCAGCGCCGTCTACATCAGCGCCGTGCAGTACGACTCGCCGGGACGCGACGACCGCTCCAACCGCTCCCTGAACAGGGAATGGGTGGACATCACCAACAACAGCCGCCGCGCGGTCAACCTCGACGGTTGGACCCTCTCGGACGAGGACGGCCACACCTACACCTTCGACCACTACCGCCCGGCCGGCCGCGCAACCGTCCGTGTCCACATGGCATCGGCCGCGACTCCCGCACCGATGTGTTCCAGGCCCGCGGCGCTTATGTGTGGGACTGTGACAGCGGCACCGCGACCCTGCTCAACGACCGCGGCCGCTTCATCGACGACGCTACTGGGGCCGCCACCCCCGCGCCCGCCGCTGACCCCACCCCGTACCCCTCGCCGGTGAACGCTGAGACGGCGGCGTTCCCCGGCAGCCGGTAGGGGGGGGGGGTGGGAGGGGGTGAGGGGGAGTCGCGGTCGGCCGGTAAGAGGAGGCACTACGGGC
>NZ_JBWKFL010000051.1:15103-52085 GCF_056434305.1 Streptomyces sp. NPDC044061
CCCGCCCACCCCCCCCCGTCCCCCCCAAGTGGGGAGCGGGAGGCGGCCGTTGCCCCAAGAAGCCGGGGGGGTGCCCCCTCCCCCAACACAACCCCCACGCCTACCGGGCCGTCGTGACGGAGATCGGAACGTCGGAACAGCGGCTCAATTCCTCGGTGAGCGCCCTCTGTTCGATGGTGTCGATGCTCAACCCCCAGCGGGTCTTGTCCGCGATCCAGTCGGTGACGTACTGGCAGCGGTAGCCAGCAGCCGGCGGCAGCCACGTACTGGGGTCCTGATCCGCCTTGGACCGGTTGGAAGCGGCAGACACCGCGATCAGCGCCCGGTCATCCCCGAGATCGTTGGCGTAGGCCTCCCGCTCCGCCGCCGACCAAGCCGAGGCACCCGAGTCCCACGCCTCTGCGAGCGGAACGAGGTGGTCGATGTCGAGACCACGAGGCCCCTGGATGTACCGGTCGTCGTACGAGGAATACCACTCCCCTCCCGTCAGCGTGCAGTTCGCACCCTGCTCGGGTGCAACGACCGCCTCCTCCTTCAATACCTCCGCCCGCGTATTACAGCCGTCCTTGTCCGCGTCCACCCAGTGCTTGAACTTGCTGCGCTCATAGCCGGTACGGTCCTCAGTGCGGACCGGCAGCAGGGCCAGAGCGTCCCGCACGGGGAGGGTGAACGTCTGGCCGGGGTCGGCGGCCGGCGCGGGGTGGGCGGTCGCGGGGATGAACAGGGCAGCGAACACGGTGGCCGTTGCAGCGGCGCGGGCAAAACGCACGAGACAAGTCCCTCTCGAAGATCACCAACAGTCCGTGATCTTCCTAGAGGATCCAGCCTCCGGCACGCCCGGACCTGGCAGCGACTTCCACCCGATCGGCCGGTAAGTGGGATGGTCGGCAGGGCACACCAGCCGCTTAACATCCGTCCACGTGGCAGACATCCCCGAAGACCTGGTCGAGCCGAACCGTGCCGCCGAGACGGAGCGTGCCCGCCCGGCGGGTCCCTCCGGCGAGGAGTACGGCGCCCAGTGGCGCCGCTGGCGTGAAGCGTCCGAAGCGGCACCGGCCGCGATCTCCGCTCACGCCGAGGAGACCGGAAGCAACCATCACGAGCTGGAGCACGCGGTCCAGAACCGCTCACACCGCCACCCTCCGGCACACCGGAGATGGCTCGCCTCCTCGCCACCGACGCCCCCCTCAAGTAGATCTGGCGGTGTCGGCCGATCGGCTGCCTTCCGCCCTGCCTCCACGCTTGAGGCGGGGCGGTCGTGCATCTGGCAATCCTGGTCCGCGGGTAGCTCACTGGGTACAGAGCGGCCGGGTGCATCGCTGGCATGGACGCCGGTTCGACTCCGGCCCCGCACCGTCTGCCGGGATCGGGTGGGGACCAGATGACTGGGCCTTCCCGCACCAGCGGTTCCCCGCCGGGGAGGTCAGCCGCGCGGGTGAGACGCCCCCGGAGACACCAGGGCCCCGCCGGGAGTTGGCCGGCGGAGCGCTCGCATGTCTGGCACTTGTGGCTGTCCGACGACAGGAACCGGACGGCGCAAGTTCACAGCATCCAGGTTTCCGGGCCGCCGCCCCGCCACTCGATCAGTTCCGCGTGCTGCACGACGTCCAGTTCGTCCCAGCCCTCCAGGCCGGCGTGCTGCAGGAACACAACGAGGTCGTGCAGCGAGTGGGCGGTCCCGAGGATCTCCCCGTCGGCTCGCACTTGTCGGCCGCCGGTCTCGGTCGGTGGGTAGACGATCACGTGCACGGAGACCATGGGTCCAGGCTCGCTTGCCGTGGCGCGCGGTGCACGTGGGGGTAGGCTGTCCGCGTACGGCGCGAGGGCCCTGCCGCCCGGAGAAGTCGGCAGGGCTTTCGTCAGCCTGTGGGGTCAGGGGCGCTCGGGGTGCTCCCGGACGGCGCGGCTCACCGTCGGCTGTTTCAGCCCCCGGCGTACGGGCGGCAGCCGACTGGGAGCCCTGGAGGCCTCGGGCCGAGCGGCGTGGGCAAGTCCCCCACCATCCGGGAGCTGCAAGCTCTGCTCTCCGCGCAGGGTGTTCCTGTCCAGTGGACAGTCGAGCCGCCCCGCGGAGAACCTTCCTCGGCGACTCCACCCGCACACACGGCGGACAGCTTCACGGCCTGGCCCTGGCCCGCCTCGTCGCAGCCGCCCGGTACCGGCACATCGAGACCACCATCGACCCCGCACTCAACGGTGGCCGGCTGCTCATCTCCGACCGGTACATGGCATCGACCCTCGTCCTGCAGCGGCCCGACGGCGTACTGATGGAGTTTCTGCTCCTGCTCAACGACTACGCCCCGAAGCCCGACCTGGCGGTGATCCTGACCGCTTCCCCCGACACGATCACCGGCCGCATAGCCCGGGCCGGCATCACGCACCGCTTCCGGGCCGACCCAAAGCGCCCATGCAGGAGGTGGAGCTGTACCGCGACGCCGCGAACGTCCTCGAAGACCTCAAGTCCAAGGTGCTCGTGGTCGACAGCACCGCGATCGCCCCTTCGGAGGTCGCGCGCCGAATCGCCGACGCGCTCCCCGCCCTCCCACTACCGTCAGATGCTTCAGCCACCACCCCGACCCCCCAGGAATCATGAGCGGACAGCCGGCACAGCCCACCATCGACACTCACGTCCTTCTCCGCCACGGCCACAAGATCCTTCTCTCGCAGAGAGGGGGCCCCTACGGCTACCGCCGGTGGCATCTGCCCTCCGGCAAGCTCGACCAGGGCGAACCCCTGACCGTCGGGGCAGCCCGCGAACTGTTCGAGGAGACCGACGTCAAGGTCGATCCAACTCACCTGGAGCTGCGGCACGTCGTGCACCACCGGCAGGAAGACGGATCCGAACGCATCGGGTTCTTCTTCCGGGCCACCGAGTGGGAGGGAACGCCCACCAACAAGGAGCCCGAGAAGTGCCTGGCACTCCAATGGTTCGCCGACCATGATCTCCCCGAGGACATCATCGAGTACCCCAGCGCAGGCCTGAACGGCTGCCTCAACCAGTCCAACTCCCTGACGCTGCACGGCTGGTAGCAGCTGCACGACCCCCTCAGACAGCCCCGCTCGTCCGCTCCCCCTGTGGCTTAAGTTCGGGGCGGCGGGGGGCTCTTTGCGTTGCACCGGGGTATCCGGCGCCGCAGGTGATATCGCGACGCGCCTAGGCTTCACGACATGATTGACACCGTTGTGTTCGACGTCGGCGAGACGATCACCCGAGACGACCGCTACTGGGCGTCCTGGGCTGACTGGCTTGGCGTCCCCCGTCATACCCTGTCCGCGCTCGTCGGCGCCGTCGTGGCCCAAGGCATGGACAACGCCGAGGCGCTGAGACTTATCCGTCCAGGCATCGATGTCGCCGCCGAGTACGAGGCACGCGAGGCTGCTGGCCGCGGCGAGCGCCTCGACGAGGCCGACCTGTACGCAGACGTACGTCCGGCTCTTTCCGCCCTCCGCCGGGCGGGTGTTCGGGTGGTCGTCGCGGGCAATCAGACCGCCCGCGCCGGGCAGCTGCTGCGCGCACTCGAGCTACCTGTCGACGTGATCGTCACGTCCGCGGAATGGGGCGTGGCTAAGCCACAGCCGGAGTTCTTCCAGCGGGTCATCGAGGTGGCAGAGACGCCGGCCCACCGCATCGTGTACGTGGGTGACCACCCCGCCAATGACGTTCACCCGGCCAAAACGGCCGGGCTGAGAACGGCCCACGTGCGGCGCGGGCCGTGGGGACATCTGTGGGCCGATGCGCCGGAGACGATCGCCGCGGCGGATTGGCGCATCGATGGGCTCATGGACCTGGTGGGGATCATCGGATAACAACAAGGCGGCCCCGCCGAGTTGGTGGAGCCGCCTCGGGTACGCGCGGCGTGCGACGCGGGTACCGTTCGGAAGTGGATGCCCGAACGGAGACATTATGCCCGCGAGCACTGACGGGGGAGTAGGCCGCAGGATCGCCTACTACCGAAGCGTCGTACGGCCCAAGCTGACACAGCAGCAACTGGCGGATGCCGCCTGTGTGGCCTTAGGAACGATCCGCAAGATCGAGCGTGGTGAGAGGGGCGTCACCGACGACACCCTGCAGGCCATCGCCGATGCGCTCGGAGTTGACCCCGCACGGCTGCGCCACGATCGAGGACCGGCCCACTCGCAGGCCCGGGACGGTCTGCCGGCGCTTTCGGCCGCCATCGCCGCTTACGACTGCCCCGAGGACGGTCCCGTCCGGCCGCTGGCCGAGCTGCGCGAAGCGGTCGGCGCGGCGGTGCAGTGGAGGCTCGGCGCGCAGTACACGCGGATCATCCGCGACCTTCCGGACCTCTTGGCCAAGCTGACACGCGCCTATCACATGGCAGCCGGCGCGGAGCGAGCCGAACTGGCGCAGCTGCTGGTGAGCGCCTACCGCTGTGCAGACGCGGCCGCCTACAAGCTCGGCGCTCACGACCTCTCTGCCCGCCTGGTCGAGCTGATGCGGTGGGCTGCGACGGCGGCTGAGGACCCTCTGCTGACGGCATCGGTGGCGTACGTGCGCACCGAGACCTTCTTCGCGGCACGGGCTCATGCCGCAGGCCTGCGCGCGCTCGTGCAGGCCATCGACGCGGCGCCCTCTCCGGCGACGCCAGCGCAGCGTGCCGCTCGAGGGTCGCTGCACATGAGGGCCGCCGTGATCGCCGGCCGAGCCAAGGACGCGGACGCTGCGGCCGCGCACCTGGGGGACGCCGAGCGCCTGGCCGAGCAGGTGAAGGAGGACGTCTACTACGGCACCGCCTTCGGACCCGACTCGGTGCGGATCCATCAGGTGTCGGTCGCGGTCAGCCTCGGCGGTGACCATGTGAGCACCGCCCTAGACATCACACATGAGTGGAAGCCTCCGACCAGCCTCGCTGCAGAGCGCCGCAGCGGCTTCTACATCGAGATGGCGCGCGCCCAGCTGTGGGCGGGCCTGCCCGATGGTGCGTTCGAGTCGTTGAAGGTGGCCCGCAAGATCGCACCTCAGCACACCCGGGAGCATCCCTGGGTCCGGGAAGATGCTTCGACGCTGCGGCGGCTGCGTCGCGCCGACTCGGAGACGCTGACGTCCTTCGCGGAATGGTGCGCGGCCACCTGAGCACTAGCCGTTCCCAAGTACCCCTCACCGGGGTACTTGTGACGCTCCTTCGCCCCCAGCATGTGTGCCACGCGCAGGTACCACAGATGGGCACGGGAAATGCAGGAAGCACGCTCGTTCGCTCCTACGGTCGTTGACCGCCGTGTGAGCATCGTTCGCCTTCACGGCGAGGCGTGCTTCGACTGCGGAGCCGTGAACCGTCCTCTGCGCGCGGCGGGCGTAGTCGTCGTCTCCGGCGCTAACCGAGTCTGGCAGGTCCGCTCTTGCGGCTGCCGGTCCCGGGTGGCGCCGAGGCGACGACGCCCGGCAGGTGCCACGCAAGGCCCGGCGACCGCGCGACCGGTCCCGGGAGTGGCCAACGCTCAAACCACTGAGGGAGCGTCGACATGACGGACGATACCGCCAGTCCCGGCGGCGGCGGAATGACAATGCGGGTCTACTCCGTGAACCGCCACGGCACGATCACCCAGGCCAGCGGCACGATCACCGTGCCGCCCCGCAACGAGCCTATGCCGCACACCATGGACACCGCGTACCCGCCGTGCGCGTGCAAGGGCTGCCAGCCTGCACAGGCGGTGCGCCGGTGAACGCCTCACTCAGCCACAGCAACGCCACGGACCTGACGGACCTCGAGACCATGCGCGAGACCGCGGCCCTGCTGCTGGGACCGGACGACGGTCCCGAAGCGCTGCCCCCGGCCCCCAAAGAGCTGGCCACCCTCACCGCGATGCTGCGCGGCCACCTGGAGCTGCTGATCCCCGAGGTGGAGAAGAAGGCCGCGCGACTGTCGAAGGACAGCGTCTCGCGGTACTGCGCGATGGCCTGCGCCAGCGAAGCACGCCGCAAGCTCGAGGCCGGGCCCAGCCCGCGATATGGCGGAGACGTGGGCCACGCCCGCCGTCTGGCGCGCGTACTGAGGGCGCTGAGCGATCACTACCAGACCGGCCTCAGCCCGAAGCCGTGAAGGCCGTAACCGGCCTGCTCATGTACGTGGCAGCCGTGACCGCCGTCCTCGCCCTGGTCGCGAGGGCGCAGCACTGACGCACCCCCATGGCGGCCGCTCCGGGTCAGGGCCGCACCCCAGAACGCCCGGCCCGTCGGTGTCTCCGGAAAGAGCATCGGCGGGGCGGGTCTCCATACTCCGCACCCAGTAGGAATCCCCGGATGGGACCGAACCTCCGCGAGAAGCCCTACTGGCACACCGGGACGAAGGAGTTCCTGTGCTGACACTCGTACCCCCATTGACGACTAGGCGCCCCGTGCCGCCACGCGCTGAGAAGTGCACAGAATGCCACGGCAGCGGTGCTAACTCCGCCGGCGAGAGCTGCGGCACATGCTTCGGGCTCGGCGAGATCTACTGTGACGCCTCCCGGCCGACCCCTTCCGCACCGGCGCTGGCTCCCCTGCGTTCAGGACAGGAGGCAGCGTCGTGCCGCACAAGCTGATCGCCAGTCCGTTCCTCGACGGCCGCCTGCTGCTGCGCCCCGGCGCCAGGTCGGGCACACGCATCCCAGCCGACCACTATGAGCAGCTCCGGGCTGCCGCAGCGGCCGGGCAGACCGTTCCCCGGTGGGTGGCCGACACCGCTGCTAGCGCGTGGGGTCTCGACGTCGGCGGGCTTCCCATGGACGGCACGGTCCTGGTTCGCGAACCGTCCCCGTACGGCTACTGCCGGGCCTCGTGGGAGATCAACCTCGGCTGCAACTACGGCTGCCCGCACTGCTACCTCGGCGAACGGCCAGTCGCGGGCCTCGGCTGGCAGGACAAGGTCCGCCTGCTCGACATCATGCGCGAGGCCGGGGTCCTCTGGCTCCAGATCACCGGCGGCGAGCCCACCATGGATCGAGACTTCGAGGGCGCCTACCGGTACGCCTGGCTGGCGGGGATGATGCTCACTATCTCCACGAACGGATCCCTGCTGTGGCGCCCGGACCTGCTGCGCCTGTTCCGGGACTGCCCGCCCTACCGGCTCGTGATCAGTCTCTACGGCGCAACCGAGGCCAGTTACGAGCAGGTGACGCAGCGCCGCGGTTCCTGGAAGGCGTTCCGGCGTGGCATGACCGCTGCACGTGAAGCCGGCTTGCCGCTTCGCCTCAACATCGTCGTCACCGAGGCCAATGCGGATGAGGCCGACGCGATGACTGCCCTCGCCGAGGAGTGGGGCATCGAGCACCACGCGTACACGAACATGACCCCGACGATCACCGGAGGCGGTGAGCCGCTGCTCGCCCAGTCGGCGGCCCACCTGCGTCAGCGCAAGCCATTTGCCGGGTGCAACGCTGGCCACACGTTCTTCCACGCCGATCCGCACGGCCTGGTGTCGATCTGCAAGGTCGGCCGGGACGACCAAATCGACCTCATGGCTGAGGGCGCGGACGGACTGCTGCGGCTCGGCGCGATCGCCGACCGCCTGATGCTTCGCACCGGAGGGTGCGAGGGCTGTGCCCTGTCCGGCACCTGCCGGGTCTGCCGCCCCCTGGCCAAGCACTACCAGGAGGCCAAGGCACCGCTGCACAGCTACTGCCAGCACGGAGACAACACGAAGGAGAAAGTCACGTCATGACAGCTCTCCCCGTACCGGTGCAGATCCTGCCCCGCGCGCCCATGGGCGCCCGCCGCGCGGCTCCGCCGGTGGCTGCCGCGTCCATCACTGCCGTCGCCGACCTGGACGACATCGTCGAGAGCGCTGAATGCTCCTGCGACGCCGGCGACGACAACCCGCACTAGTGTCTGATCCCCGCCTGATCAGGTGGTGAACGCGCAGGCCCCGGCAGCAATTTACGCCGGGGCCTGCGGCGTGCGCGCTACCTGAGTAGCGTGCGTGCATGCGCTTCAACTGGGGCTGGATTGAGCCTGTGATGCCCGTGCCGTACGTGCCGACCCTCGGCCCTGTGCGTCAGGGTGACCCGCTTCCAGACCTGTTCGAGGCCGTCGTGGATATCGCAGGAACTAGCCGTTTCCTCTCGTACGACAAAGACCGCCGCTGGTCCGACACTAAGACCGAGCGTGTCCTGGTGGATGCCATCGACCACGGCCAGCGTCAGACCCTCATGCCCACGTCCACCGAGCGCGGCGCCGGCGCCGTCAAGGTCCACGTGTACGGCGCGGCGCCCGACAGCCTGTCGGCTGGCGCCGACCTGGCCCGCAAGCTCGCCGCCGTCCACGGCGCCGCCAAGGCCCGCGTGGTCTGGTTCCTCGGCCCCGAGCAGCCCGAGACGGACGCCCAGGGCGTGGGAACCCGCGTCCAGCTCAAAGACTTCACCCACGGGCCCGGTGAGGCTCCGGGCATGCCGGTCCACGAGGACAAGCAGCTCCATGAGAGTGCAGGGTTCGCGGAGTTCGCCGAGCAGATGGCCGCCGACGGGTTCGCCTTCCTCCACCAGCAGATACAGGCCGGGAACGTCGGCCCCGTCCTCACCGTCCTCCATGACAGCCGCGTGGCCGGCGCTATCGGCCCCATGGAGACCATGACCGACGCCGCCGGAGCAGCTCGCCTGCTGCCCCAATACTTCGGCGTGCTGCCCCAGTACCGCGGCTTCGGCTACGGCCGGGCCCTGTGGCGCGCGGCGATGCACTGGGGCCAACAGCACAGCGCCGCCTATCAGCTTCTCCAGACGGAGGTCGGCGGCGCCTCCGACCACCTCTGCCGCGCCGAAGGGCTGGCCTCACTCGGCTTTGTGTGTATGCGGACGGTGTGACAACCCGCGCACGACACCCGCCTCTGAGTCATCCGCCCCGCTCATCCGTTTCCACCGTGGCGGATGCGCGGGGCCTTTCCCGTTCCCCCCAACCTATTAGTCCCCAGGTGTAACGCCCTGGGCGCTCACTCCGTCCATATGACATCGAGGCGTTGACGCAGGGGGCCACTGATGTAGGGCGAGGCCATACGTGACGACAGCGGTTGTACGGGATCAGCTGGAAACAGGACCCTTCGCGGGCCTCTTCGATGAGCCGCTGAACGCGCCCCCGCCAGCCCCGGCCCCGCCCAAGGGCGACCCCCGCGCGCACGTGTGGATCGCCGCCGCGGAGATCAAGATCGAAGACCGGCTCGCGAAAGCTGCCAACTTCCGCGGCTCGTTCACCGCCACGGCCGGTACTCGCGTCGACGCGCTCGAGGTGTACTGCCGCGCCTGCCGCCGCCCGTACGACGACGTGGCCGGCCGGGACTGCGCAACGTCGCCAGAGTTGGGCCCGGCTACTTCGGTGTGCTGCGTTGACTGAGCAGTACGTGGCCCGATCGGCCGAGCGAGCAACCGTCCATTCTTCGTGGCATACACAGCGCCGGTCAGGGTCAGGCCTGGCGCCAGGAACGCAGCCGCTCGGCGATGCCGTACGAGTCCAGCCGCAGCCCCCGTAGATCAGTTCCCGCCAGAGCTCAACAGTGCTCCGTCGCCGACTGCGAGGACCGGCGCGCGCATTCCGGGCCGTGCGCAGTCACGAAGCAGGTCGGCCCAGGACTCGGCGGACTCGCGGTAGCCGTCGGCCATCGCGATCAGCTCGTTGGTGCCGTCCGCGCTACGCCTATGACGACGAGCACGCAGGACTTCGCCTCGGCCAGGCGGATCCGCAGGTGGATGCCGTCGGCCCACACGTAGACGTAGTCCGTGGTCGCCAGGTCGCGCTCGCCGGATGCTTCGTGATCGGCCTGCCACTGTGTAGTCAGCCGGGTGACCGTGGCGGGCGAGAGGCCGGCGGAGGAGCCGAGGAACTGCTCCAGAGCGGGCACGAAGTCACCCGATGACAGGCCGTGCAGGTAAAGCAGGCGCAGCGCCTCGCTGATCTTCGGGGACTTGCGGGCCCAGGGCGGGCAGGATAGCCGGCCGAGGTTGCTGGGGGCGCCCCGAAGAGGGCGCACTCGTGATCGGGTTACGAGCGCGGTGGGAGAAGCCGCCGGTACGTCGTCCGTAGCAGTCTGTTGGACGAGTCGAGTGTGTACGCGGGAACCTTGGGGGCCGCACCGGACAGGAAGCCCGATCCGCCATTGTTCAGGATCGTTTTGCCGGATTTTCCCGCGGCGACCCAGTCGATCTCGATTGCGAAGGCACAAAAGCAGGTGGTGTTCTCCAGGGTGAGCTCGAACACCTCGGGATCGTTCGACGAGATCTTGTAGGGGAAGGTCACTGGTGGGTGGGCGGCCGCCTTCGCGATGATGGGTGGATCGGTCTTGTCCAGATCGGTCCACAACGGCCTGACGTCCACTCCCGCTCCGCACCCCCCGTCCTCAACGGCGATGCCGGTGGTAGGAGGCGCCTTCCGTTGCACGTCCAGGACCCGCATGCCCACCAGTAGCACTGCCTCTTTGGAAGACGTCTGGCTGGTGATGTCGACGGCTACCGGCCCCAGACGCCTCTGCCCCTTGTGCTGTCCTCTCTGGTAGTCGTCCGCCGTCTCCGCGTAGTAGTTGACGCCGGAGGCACAATGCTCCTGTGCCTGGATGTGCACGTACGAGGGGAGCTTCGCATTACCGGGATTCACCAGCCGCGGCACCGGGATCCCCCCTGGTTTGGCGAACGATCCCAGCGCGTACACCGTGTACGCGCCTCCCGCAGCCAGGACCAGCGCCAGTGCCGCGAACGCCCCCGTCGTCCGCCGCTGCCACCACCTGCGTGCCTGCGGCGTCGCCGGGGGCGCGCCGTAGTAGTGGATGTACTGGACACCCTCGGTTTGGAAGGGGCCTTGGAAGGTGTTGTCGCGGAACGCGAATTCGTCCCGCGCGTCGTGCTGTCTGTTGCCGTCAGTCATGATGCGGCGCCGCGGTGGATGTGCTGGACGCCCTTGGCCTGGACCGGACCGCGGAAGGTGTTGTGGTGGAACTCGATATGGTCCCCTCCAGGCTGACTGCGGGGTGCCGGAGCAAGGGATTGCATATGGGCCACCGCTTGCTCGAGATCGGCGGCGAAGCCGGCATCGGTCTCGTCGGCTTCCTCCAGCGCGAGCAGCACCCGCTGCCGGGTCCGGTCGCTGGGCGACTCGCGCCCGCTTGCCGCCTCCTCCATCAGCCGGTGCAGCACGGGGTCGTCGCCGAGTTTCCGGCTCACCAAGTCATGCAGGCGGTCCATCCCTGCGTCCAACGCCCGGTCGACTTCCCCATCCGCCCGCCCGGCCACGCGCTGAGCCTTGCGGACAGCCCACGCGAACAGGTACCCGATCGCGATCTCGATGCCCGTCACCACACCCCCCACTGCCAGTGCTGACCCCACATCAGACCGTACCGCCTAGTGGGCGGCGAATCAGCCCGATCAGCCCGGAAAACGAGCAAATACTCCACCCACGAGCTCAGCACCCAGCCCGAGGCGTACGAGACGAAGCTGGCCGTGGACTTCACACCGCTACGCGAGCAGGGCCCGGCCGCCACTGACTTGGCCAGGCAACCTGAGCCGAACCAGTCGGGTCGGGCACTGGGCAGCGGAAGAAGGGTTCAACAACAGCTGTTTTTTGGGGCTGTCGGCCAGGAACTGCTGAACGACGGGCCGTCCGGCCTCGAAGGCGTCGGCGAACGGCCCGCGCGTCGGGGTACTCGGCGAACCAATCTTGGCGGCGTCGGCGCTGGCGAAGAACTGCTGGGCCGCAGCGGATGTGTCAGTTGACGGTGAAGGTGTTCTTCATGCCCTTGTCGGCGTGGTCGCCGATGCCGCACTTGTAGGTGTAGGTGCCGGGCTTGGCCAGGGTGATGACGGCCTCTGCGGTGGTGCCGGGCTTGACCGGGGCCACCTCGCCGACCTCCTTGCCGTCGGGGCCGAAGATCTCCAGCTCGTGCTCGGTGGTGCCCTCGTTCTCCAGCTTGAACTCGATCTTCTCGCCGGCCTTGGCGGTGAAGCCGTCGAGACCTTCGAGCTTGTATTCCTTGGCCTCGACCTCGACCTCGCGGTCGTAAGAGCCCTCGGCTTCGTCCTCCGCCTCGGCTCCCTCGACGGTGATCTTCTGCCGGATGCCGTCGCCGCTCTGGCCGGGCTTGCAGGCGACTTCGTAGGTGCCGCCGCCGAGCTTGACCTCCATGTCCCGGGAGGTGCCGGGTCCGATGTTCTCGACCTCGGTGACGACCTTGGTGTAGGCGCCGTCGTGCTCGCCGTAGACGTACACCTCGGTGGCCTTGTCGCCCTTGTTGGTGACCGCGAAGGTGGTCTCGCCCGCCTTCAGTTCGGTCTTGGCGACCTTGCAGGCGGTGTCGGTGGCGGTGATGGCGACCTTGCCGCTTGCGGAGTCGGTTGCGCTCTTGCTGCCGCAGGCGGCCAGGAGGGGAAGGGCGAGCAGGGCGGCGCCGAGGACGGGGAGCGTGCGGGACGTGCGCATGGGTGAATCTCCGGTGAGCGGGGGCGACAAGGGGAACGGGTGGCTGCAGTGGGGGGGAGTCAGCGGTCGGCCGGAGCGGCGGCCGGTTGCGGGGTTCGGGCCCGGCTGGGGAGGAAGAACAGGGTCATCACCGGCAGGCTGTAGGCCAGCCAGGCGGCGATCTCGTACCAGGTGGAGGCCGGGCTGAAGTTCACGGTGCCCTTGAGCAGGGTGCCGTACCAGCTGCTGGGCGGGACCGCGCCCGAGACGTCGAAGGCGATGTCGTTCAGGCCGGGCAGCACGCCCGCTTCCTGCAGGTCGTGGACGCCGTAGGAGAAGACCCCGGCGGCGACGACGACCAGGGCCGCGCCGGTCCAGGTGAAGAACTTGGCCAGGTTGATCTTCACCGCGCCGCGGTAGAAGAGGTAGCCCAGCACGACGGCGCTGGCCAGGCCGAGGCCGGCGCCGACGACCGGGGTGGTGCTCTGGCCGGTGGCCTGTACGGCGGTCCAGATGAACAGAGCGGTCTCCAGCCCTTCCCGGCCGACCGCCATGAACGCGGTGAGGACCAGGGCCAGGGTGCCCATCGCGAGGGCCGCGTCGAGCCTGCCGTGCAGCTCGGCCCTGAGGTGCCGGGCGGTGCGCCGCATCCAGAAGATCATCCAGGTGACGAAGCCCACCGCGACGATGGACAGCGACCCGCCGAAGGCTTCCTGGGCCTCGAAGGACATGCGGGAGGAGGTGAAGGTGAGCACCGCGCCGAAGGCGAGGCTGAGGGCCACGGCACTCAGCACGCCGGCCCAGATGGGCGGCAGCCGGTCACGGCGGCCGCTCTTGACCAGGTAGGCGACCAGGATGCCGACGACGAGGGACGCTTCGAGCCCCTCGCGCAGGCCGATGAGGTAGTTGGCGAACACGGCGCGGACGATAGATGAGGTAAGCCTTACCTATCAAGTTTCTGTACGTCAGATCGAGACGGCATCACGCCGCGATCATGACGCCGTGGGCGTCGGCGGCGATCGAGCGTTTCAGCCCCTGCTTCCCGCGGTCCACCGAGGACGGGCCTGCGCGCTCGCCGCCGCACGGGGCCTTGGTGATACAGCCGTCCACCGATATCTCAGACAGTTCCAGGCTGATCACACGGTCGTGCGCTTGAAGGGCGAGAAGATGAACGGCCTCAGAAACCCCCTGCTCAGCCCACTCTTTCACGCGGCGGCGGATGGTTCGGTCGGAGCATCCAGGAGTGGAGATCCGCTCACAGCCCGAGCCGTGGACCAAGGCGTGCACCACGTGTAGGGCCGGGTCAAGTTGACTCCCAGCGCCTCAGTTCCTGCGCCAGACCTGGTGCCGCGTTGTACGGCGCGCCGCGCGGTGGCTGTCGGGAGGAGCGCCGAGGGTTACGACGGGATCGGTGATCTGGTAGGCCGGCAGGCGAGGACGTCGGTGGCGGCGTCCAGCCAGGCGTTGGCGCCGCGGGAAGGGGGTATGGGACCGGCCGGACCCGCGGTGCGCGGCCAGGGCGTGCCCGAGCCACGTGTCGTCGCGGGCTGCGATCTCCTGACGAACACGGAGATCAGCCGCTGAGAACGGTCAGTCGGTGCCAGCAGCGCAGCCTCAACCAGGATCGCCGAGCGGTGTGATGCTGTCTGGCTGATCCGCAGTAGCGCGTGCTGTACGGACACTATGCTCGGCTGACATGACCAGGCAGGGGGTAGGGATGGCTTTCGGCTCTGCATTGACAGTTACGGCCGACACGGCGAGGTTCGACCCGGACGATCAACGTTGGTCGGATCAAGTGGTCACCCTGCACACTGCGCTACGCGAAGAGGCCGGGGCGGTATTCCTGCGCAGCATCCCCGCTCCCGGTGTGAAGGGTGCTGTCGCTGCTGTAACCATCGCGCTGAGCTCGTCCAGTGTGTTGACGGCTGCGGTGGCGTGCTTTCGGGCCTGGCTGAAGCGGGACAAGACACGGACGCTGACGGTGGCGTGGACCGATGATCAAGGTGCCGAGCAGACGCTGACGATCACGGGCAACAACGTCGATCAAGCGTCGTTCGAGGCGCTGGCGGAGGCGGCTGGCAGGCGCGTCGGCGGTCAGTGATGGTGGCCGACCAGCGCTATCACGCGCTGCTGATCGGAAACGCCTCTTTCTCTCGCGACCCCCACGCATTGCCTGCTTTGCTCGGTCCGCTGGTCGACATCGAGGTTCTTCAACAGGCGCTGACCGACGACAAGGTCGGGCTGTTCTCTCCCGGCAACGTTCAGCAGCTGCCGGACAAGCGAGTGCAGGAGCTGCGGGAACACCTGGATAAGTTCTTTTCCACCGCAGTGCGCGAGGACGTGCTGCTGCTGTACTACAGCGGCCATGGCGAGCTCGACGTACACAACAGGCTGTACCTGTGCGCCAGCGACACCACAGTCGACCGCCTCCGCTCCACCGCGCTGAGCGCTGCAGAAATCAGCAACATGATCGACGGCTCAGCCGCTGCGACCACCATCATCGTGCTCGACTGCTGTCACAGCGGTGCGTTCAAGACGGGCGCCGACCTTGCCACTCCGGTTGTGGGCAAGGGCCGGTACGTCCTGGCCAGCAACAGATCCACGCAGCTCGCACGCGCCGCTGAGGTAGCCGGCCAGCCCAGCCCGTTCACCGGAACGCTCGTGCGGGGCCTGCGGCACGCTGACGCCAAGGGACACCACCTCACCGTCGCGGAGCTCTACCAGCAAGTGCACCACTGGATGACCGAAGGCACCCCGCTGGCCCCACAGCTGAGATTCGCCGGGGAAGGCGACGTCGTTATCGCCCGCCGCGGGAAGAACCGCCACTGGACACACGCGAAGCAGCTCTGGGCCTCGGTACCGAAGTGGCAAGGTCAGCATGCGGGAGCCCTAGTCGACAGAAACCAGCCGTCGCTGACCGTTACCGCAGCTAGACCACCAGCACTGCAGATCTCATCCTCTGTTAGAACGGCCGTTGCCGATGCTCACCGGCGCCCTGGACACCGGGCCCGCACTCAACGGCGAACCCTGATCCTCGGCAGCATCGCGGCGGTAGCCGCCCTGCCCACGGCGATGCTCTGGCCAAAGACCGACCCGGATACTCAGCCGAAACGCAAGCCAAGAACGGCCGAGGCTGTCTTCACCGACTCGGACGTGGTCCTCCAGCTGGCCTTCAGTCCCGATGGCAAAACCCTCGCCGTCGGCGGTCAGCGCGCGGTCCACCTGTGGGACATGTCAACTGGAACCAGCACCGCGAGCATCGCGACCAACGACCTGGACAGGATCGATTCACTCACATTCAGCCCTAACGGCAAGACCCTCGCCATCGCCAGCAGCAGCGACACCGCAACCCGCCCCGCCGCCATCCAGCTCTCGGACGTCGACAGCGGTTCCACCATCGCCACCCTCACAGCAAAGTACACGTACCCCTCTTCGGTGGCGTTCAGTCCGGACGGCAAAACCCTTGCCAGCGGCGGCTCCAGCACTCTCCAGCTGTGGGATGTAGCCACCCACCGCATCGCCGCCACCCTTGCCGATTCCGGCATTTGCACCGCGGTGGCGTTCAGCCCCGACGGCACGACACTTGCCGCGAGCGGCGGTACCCGCGGGCTCCAGCTGTGGGATGTAGCCACCCACCGTTCCATCGCTTCACTCACCAGCGCGGGCGCGAGATATGTGGCGTTCAGTCCGAATGGCAAAACCCTTGCCAGCGGCGGCGACGGGATTCGGCTGTGGGATGTGGCCACCCACCGTTCCATCGCTTCACTCACCAGCGAATCCACCCTATGGGTGGCGTTCAGCCCCGACGGCAAGACGCTCGCGAGCGAAGGCTACGACGACAAAGGGACCCGGACCGGGCTGTGGGATGTGGCCACCCGCCGCGCCATCGGCACCGTAGCCCGTGGCGCAAACGGCAGAGTGGCGATGAGCCCCGACGGCAAGACGCTCGCCCACGGCGGTAGCGGCGGGGGCGACAACGCCCGCAAGACCTATCTGCGGAGGATCCCTTGATCTGACATTAGTGCCCCCGGCTCCCGGCAGGGCTGGCGGTCTGCCGGGCCTGCCCGGGGTGCGTCGGTCGTCCCATCCACGCGAGCGACGTGCTCAAGTGGCGCGCGGCGGTCGCTGCCAGGGCGTGTGGGGTGATGTTCTCGTCCCGAATTTCATGACTCGAGGCCGCTGTACCGATGTTCCCCAAGGCTGCAACCCTGACGGTGGCCTGCGGGCTGTCAGTCAGTGGCCGTCCGGTCACTCACGTGGGCGTGCAACAGCACGATCAGCCGATCACGGGCGCTGCGGCAGGCAAGGAACATCGCCACGAGTTCCTCGTCCGAGGCCCGGTCGACATCCCTGCCTGCGGCTCCTGCGGCCGATGCCGTGCCCGCAGCTGGCTTTGGCCTCCTCCGGAAGGTCCCGGCTGTCCGCAAGCTCGTAGATCAGCGAGGTCGTGCAGCGAGTGGGCGGTCCCGAGGATCTCCCCGCCGGCCCGCACTTGTCGGCCGCCGGTCTCGGTCGGCGGGTAGACGATCACGTGCACGGAGGCCATGGTCCGGGTTCGCTCGCCATGGCGCGCGGTGCACGTGGGGGTACGCTGTCCGCGTACGACGCGAGGGCCCTGCCGCCCGGAGAAGTCGGCAGGGCCTTCGTCGGCCTGTGGGGATAGGGGCGCTCCCGCACGGCGCGGCTCACCGTCGGCTGTTTCAGCCCCAGCGTACGGGCGGCAGCCGATTGGGAGCCCTGGAGGCCGACCATCGCGGCAATCCGCTCAGCCCGCTCCCGCACCTGCATGATCGCCGGGTGGCGACTGTGCACCCCGGCCATTACCACCTCACGCTCGCCATCGGTGGCGGGACGATGATGCACGGCTGGTGGGAGAGCGAGGAGACCGCCTGCCGTCGGTTCACCACCTGGATCGGCGAGCGAGGCTCACTGCCCGGGGCCCGCATCACGCTCCTCGGCGAGGCGTCGGACAGGGAGCTGGACACCTGGCCGGACGAATCGTAGCCCAGACGCGATGCGGGCCCGCTCGATCGCCAGGTTGCGGGCCCGGCCCGCACCACCCCGTTCGGGTGAGCGGCGACCGCGGCCTGAAAGCCGACGCTGCCTCCGTGCTCCTGGACGCGATCCGCCGCCAGTTCGGGGACGACATCGACGCCGTGCCGTCCTTCGACGACGCACACGGAACGGGTCTCTTCCCGATCCGCATGGTCGACCAAGCCTCCCATCTCGCCGACGCACGCGGCCTCTGTCCCTCGTCTCTGGACCACCTGCCTCGCACCCGAATCCACACGGTCGGGTGGGCGCCAGGCCGCCCGGCCTGTATACGAACCGCACACCACACGGCGCCGAGCACGGAGTCGCGCTCCGCCTGGTCCAGCACCGCCCATCTGATGGCACGCCCCGTCGGGTGCGCCCCGAGCCTTAACGGAATGCCATGAAGCTGCAGGACAACGAGTTGTCGGCACGTACCACGGGCGCCACGATGGAGCCCAGGTCAAGGTCACCGCTACCCGCGACGACACGCGACCCAAGCCCTACATGATGATGCTGGTCACGTGTGGCTGCCGCCGAGCTGCGAGGCGATGCTGCCCCAGAAGCTCTCCGCAGCCACCACCTGGATCGTCTTGCCCGAGCCACTGCCGCCGTTGGTCGTGGCGGTGTCGCTGGTGTGCGAGGAGGAGGTCGAGCAGGCCGTCGTCGTCACTGCCGGGAGGGCAGCCGCTGCGGTGACCAGCGCGATCCTCGCGGACGGCCGGACGGAACGGGAGGCGGGGGCAGCTGACATGCAAGAACTCCTTCGGGCGCTGCCGGACATGCGCCGGACGTGGGGCGACACTCTCGACGCCAAAGGGGAATGATTCTCGGATCAATGTAAAATGAAAACTGTTGCCATCTTTTGCCCGGGGTGCCGCGGCTGCCCCGGGCTGCGCTGGTAGGGGGTACGGCGGATGGCGATGCAAAAAACTGGGGAAGGGGTCCGGACACCCGGAGGCTTATTCACGGGCCTGGTTCTCGTGATCAGTAGGGCGGCCCTGCTCGGTAGCTTGGTGTGTTCCTCGACATCAAGTACGTACCGAGGCAGGGCCGTTGAGCTGGAACGTTACGACGGGGCTGGGCAAGAGGCAACTGACGGAGTTGGTGGCTGGTGTCCACCGGGAACTGCGGGCGGCCCCGACAGGGCCGCAGCCCGAGCAGATGCGGGCGCTGGGCCTGTACCGGTCGGTGGTAATGGTGTTATTCCTGCTGCGGCAGAACCCGGTCCAGGAGGTGGTCGCGGAGCTGTTCGGTGTCAGTCAGGCCACCGTCTCGAGACGCTGGACCGTGCTGCTGTCGGTGGTGGCGAAAGTCTTGGCCACGCACGTGCCCGATCCCGCCGAGGCGTCCAGGGGCAGGATCGTGCTGGTCGACGGCACTTTGGTCACCACCTGGGACTGGGCCGGCCACGGTACCTCGCTGTGGTCGGGCAAGCATCGCGACACCGGATTCAACCTGCAGGTCGCCGCCACCCTGGCCGGGGACCTGATCGCCGTATCGGCACCAGTACCCGGCTCCTGGCACGACGTGCGCGCCTGGAACGCCTCCGGATTCCCCGAGACCTTCGCCGACCGCGACAACATCGGCGACCTGGGCTACCTCGGCACCGGCATGCTCACCGGACGCCGTAAACCACCCCGACAGGACCGGCCCGCCAGCGACAAGATCTTCAACCAGTCCGTCAGCCGGCTTCGTGCGGCCGTCGAACGCGCGATCGCTCACCTGAAGGACTGGAAAATACTCGCCACCCGCTACCGCGGCCCGCTCCACCGTCTCCCCTTCATCGTCAACGCCGTCACCGCACTGGCCTTCTACAAGAACACCTGATCAGCCCCGTGAATAAGCCTCCCGCTTCGCAGGATCGCCATGTCCCCGTAACGCTGGTCCATTGACCGGGTTTGCGCTGCTTGCGAGCATCGCTGAACGGCGTCGTCGGACTGTCCCAACAGCCGGTAGCCCTCGGTACCGGGGCGTCACTGCGCCGCCGTATGGCCGACTCTGGACAGAGGATCACCGATGCTGCCAGCGCTCACCGCGTCGCCGGGGCGGCGACCCGCCCCCGACCGGCCTGCTGGCGCGGCTGCCCTGCTGCGGGCCGTACTGCATCAGGGGCCGCTGGCCCGCACCGCGATCGTGGGGGAGACGGGGCTCAGTGCGGCTGCGGTGTCACGGCACGCGGCCGACCTGCTTGCGGTGGGTCTGGTCTGGCAACCGCCGGAGCCTGAGCAGCGGCCTCGGCCGGGACGCCCGCGCGTCCCGCTCGACATCGACACGTCGCATCACGTCGCGGCGGGCGTGCACATCGCCGTACCGCGGCTCACGTTTTCGCTCAGCGATCTGCGCGGGCGAGTCATGGCTCGTGAACATGTGCCCAGGCATCCTGACTCCGGCATGGTGCTGCACCAGGTCGCCGCCCGGCTGCCGGACTTTCTGCGCCGGTATGGGAAGGAGTACTCGGTACTCGGGCTTGGTGTGGTCACCGGCGGTTGGGTGGATCCGGAGGCGGGGGTCGTCGTGGAGAACGCGGCGCTGGGCTGGCGGGACGTCCCGTTGCGGCGTGTGCTGCAGCCGATGGTCCGGCTGCCCGTTCATGTGGAGAGTCACGCCCGGGCGTTGGCCCATGCGGAACTGCTGTTCGGCGCGGTCGGCGGTGGCGACCTTGTGCATCTGTTCGTGGGTAACGCCGTGGACGCGGCGATCGCCACCGGCGGCGTCTTGCTGCAGGGTCGCGGGTACGGCGCTGGCGGCATCGCCCACCTGCCGGTTCCCGGCTCGACCGCGCCGTGCCCGTGTGGTCGCATCGGCTGCCTCCAGGTCTCCGTGGCCGACCGCACCATTGCGGCGCGCGCTGCTGCCCGGGGGATCACTGCGCGTCCCGACTTGTCTCTGCTGCTGCGGGCCGCGCGAGAGGGCGATGAACGCGCTGTGGAGCTGTGCCGCTCCAGGCTCCGGATGGTCGGGCGCGCGGTGCGACCCATACTGGACATGATCAGTCCGGACACCCTGGTCCTGACCGAGGCGGCCACCATCCATCTCCCGCACCTGCTTCCCGAGTTGAGCCGCAGATTGGGCGGCGCCAGCGCTCTGGTGCGGGCCGGGTCCTTCGCCAAGGACACGCTCGCAGTGGCGGCCGCTGCGCCGGTGCTCGCCGCCGTCTACCAGGACCCGCTGGGACTGCGCACGGCCGGGGGCGCGCAGTGAGCGGGACCCGGCGGAGTTTCTTCCATGCTTTCACAAACCGTTGTTCGTACGGTCGCTGGGGCAGCAGAATCCTTGCCATGGACGCGCACTACAAGGCCACGATCCGGGCAGCCGCAGGCCGGCAGCCCGTGAACGCCTTCCGCGCGCACCACTTCGCCGGATTGGGCTGTTGCGCCCGCTGACCGGCATTGCGCCTACGCGCTCCTGCGCGTAGGCACCGCGGGGCTCACAACCGCGCACATCGTCTCTGGCCCCGCACTAGCTCGGCCTCTTCCATGCCTGCGAGCACGTGCTGTCACGTGACTCCGCCGTGCCTTGACGCAGCCGTGGCAGACCGCCGTATCAGACATGCCTGAAAGGACACCGCACATGAGCACGCTTTCCGTCCGGCCCGTCGCCGGTCACATCGGCGCCGACATCGACGGTGTGGACCTCTCCCAGCCGCTGGCCACCGAAGCCGTCGAGGCGATCAAGCAGGCCCTCCACCGCCACAAGGTCGTCTTCTTCCGGGGTCAGCAGCTCGACCACGCCTCCCAGATCACCTTCGCCCGCCACTTCGGCGACCTCACCTACGCCCACCCGCACGATGACGCCCCGCCGGAGGACCACCCGGAGATCTTCACCATCGACCCGCGCCGCTTCGAGGAGCGCTACGGCAAGAACTTCCGCAACGAGTACCGCAGGCGCCAGTACAGCTACTTCGACGGCTGGCACACCGACGTGACCGCCGCGGTGAACCCGCCAGCCGGTTCGATCCTGCGTGCCGAGACAGTTCCGGCCATCGGTGGCGACACCCAGTGGACCAACCTCGTCGCCGCGTACAAGGGGCTGTCCGCCCCGGTTCGTGCCTTCGTGGACACACTGCGTGCCGAGCACCGCTACGGCGGCAGCCGGCCAGTGGACGGCGACAGCGAGTACGCCCGCCGGATCAACGACAACCTGCTCGTGGCCGTCCACCCCGTGGTGCGGGTGCATCCGGAGACCGGGGAGCGCGCCCTGTTCGTCAACCCCGGCTTCACCAGCCACATCGTCGACGTCACCGCGAGCGAGAGCAGCCGCATCCTCGACCTGCTCTACGGCGAGATCACCCGGCCCGAGTACACGGTGCGCTTCCGCTGGGAGCCCGGACATGTGGCGTTCTGGGACAACCGCGCCACCGCACACCTCGCCCCACGCGACCTGGAGCACCTCGACGTCGTGCGGCGGCTGCACCGCGTCACCCTGATCGGCGACACCCCCGTGGGACCGGACGGGCGTGAGTCCGAACTCGTCGCTGGACGCCCCTTCACCGCCGACCACCGGGTCGCCGTCGCGTCCTGACACCGCTGAACGCCCCGCCGCCCGCCCCACACCGGATCCCTCCGACACACGACGTCCGGCGGTCCGCTCACGCTGGCCCATGTCGCCCGGGGTATCACCCGAAGACCGACGGCAGGCTGTCCGCCCGCGAAGCAAGTGGCCTTCGCGTCCCCTCACCGTCAGCCCGACAGGTCGGACGCCGTGCGACCACCCGCCGACGTCCGCCGGGCCGCCACCGAACACATTCAGACCGCGCATCTGTCGTTGCGCCGAACATGCAAAGGGTCGCCCGGTACCGTCATGTCCGAACAGCTGTCAAGACCGTTGAACCGTCGAGGTTTTCTCGCCCTGGGCAGTGGTGCGTTGCTCACACTCGCCGGCTGCGCCTCTCCCTCCGCCAAGTCAGCGGATCCCAGGGCGCTCGGCCCGCTGCCGTCCTCGTCACCGAGTAGGAGCACCACCCTCCGCGCCGGGGTGAGCACAACGCAGGTTCAGTTGGCAGCCGACCCGTCGCTGGGCCCGCTGCCATTCTCCGTCAAATGGGTACAGCTCAATGGCGGGCCGGACACGATTCAGGGGTTCCGCGCGGGGGCCCTCGACCTGGCCAGCAACGCGGGGATGCCACCGATCCAGGCGCATGACATCGGCTTCGACGCCAAGATCGTCGCGATCTCGCAGAACACCGCGGTGACGTACATCCCGACCACCCGACCCGGCAGCGACATCAGGACCGCGAAAGACGTCGTCGGTAAGAAGATCGGCTTCTCCCAAGGCCAGGCGCAGGGCGTCACAATCCTGAAATGGCTGAAGGAGAACGGGATCTCCTACAAGGACGTCACGTTGGTCCCGTTGCCGAGCAGCCAGTTCCTTACCGCGCTACAAGGCAAGCAGGTCGACCTTGCTCCCCTGACCGAGCCGGCACTGACGAAGTACCTGGACCAGTATGGCAAGGATGGCGCGCGGGTCTTGCCCACCGATGTCAAAGACCTGCTGAGTCTGTTGTGGGCGCCCACCTCGGTGCTCGCCGACGACCAGAAGGCGGCGGCGATCGAAGCGTTCATTCCCCTCTGGGTCAAGGGCAACAACTGGGCTTGGGAGAACCCCGACGCGTGGATCGACGCCTACTACGTAAAGAACCAGGGCGTCACCAAGAGCGCGGGCGAGCGGATCGTCAAGCAACGCAAGAAGCCGCTGTATCCGACGAACTGGGACGCGTCCATCGCATGGGAGCAGACGATCGCCGATCTGATGGCCGGCGCGGGTTTCGTCAAGAAATTCGACGTAAGCGTCCTGTTCGATCGGCGGTTCGAGCACATCGCCGCGCATGCCGCGCCCGCCGAGTACCGAGGGCAGGTATGAGATGGGCGAATATCTCTGGTACATCCCGAACACGGTCGACCCCGGCCATCGCGGCGACGACACACGTGACGGCTGGGGCACGCTCGAGTACTCGACCGAGCTGGCGCACGCGGTAGAGGACCACGGCTGGGCCGGGGCGCTGCTGGGTACAGGCTGGGGACGACCGGACACGTTCACTGTCGCGGCGTCCCTCGCGGCACGCACGACGACCTTCAAGCCGCTCATCGCGATACGGCCCGGATACTGGCACCCCGCGAACTTCGCGTCGGCTTCGGCCACCCTCGATCACCTCAGCCAGGGCCGGGTCCTCGTCAACGTTGTCAGCGGGCTGGACAACGCCGCATCGTATGGGGACGGCGAGTTCGACCCCTCGCGCCGCTACGAGCGCACACTCGAGTTCCTCCAGCTGGTCCGCCGGCTCTGGAACGAGGACGAGGTGACGTTCCGCGGAGAGCACTATCGGGTCGAGAACTCCACAGTCCGGCCGCGACCAGTGGGCGCCGAACATGGACATCACCCGCGGTTGTACTTCGGCGGCGCGAGTGCCGCCGCTGAGAAGGTCGCCGCACAGGAAGCCGACGTCCAGTTGTTCTGGGGCGAGCCGCTGGACGGCGTCGCCGAGCGGATCAACCGCTTGCGTGCGCTCTCCGAGACGGTCGGGCGCAGGCACCAGCCGCTGGAGTTCGGGTTGCGCATCACGACCGTGGTCCGGGACACCACGGAGGAGGCGTGGCGCGCGGCAGAGGAGAAGGTCGCCCGGATGGCGCAGCAGGGGCCGCGAGCCTACGACGGGTTCCGGCGTCGTACGGCCGTGGGCCAGCAGCGTCTCCTCGACCTAGCGGCACGGGGCGAGGTCCTGGACAGCTGCCTCTACACGGCACCGGGCCGCTACGGAGGCGGCGGTGCCGGTACGACGTGGCTGGTGGGCTCCGAGCAGGAGGTCGCCGACGCGCTGCTCAGGTACCGCGCGTTGGGCGTGACGCACTTCGTGCTGTCCGATACGCCGTACAGACAGGAGATCGCCCGGGTCGGCGACGGGCTTCTCCCCCTGCTGAAGGCGTCCGACCGGACTGAGCACGGCCTGGTCCGGTCGCAGGCCGCGCGATGACCGAGCGATCCGCTGCTGCGAAGACGACGATCGTCGGCGGCAACCCGAAGTCGGCGTCGCAGACGTTGAATCTGATCGGGTTCGGCGGGGCACTCCTCGACCCTGGTGACGCCCGCGTCGCCGAGGCGGCGCACACGATCGCCGAGTCCGATCTGGCCGTGGTGGCGACGCCCACCTACCAGGCCGGCTATCCCGGGCTACTCAAGGTGCTCCTGGGCCGGTTCGGCGCCGGGTCGCTTACCGGTGTCCGTGGTGCCGCTGTTCCTGGGCGGGGACTGGCGGCCCAGTCTGGCGCCGAGGTCTTCCTCAAGCCTGTGCTGGCCGAACTCGGCGCCTGCGTCCCCAGCCGCGGGCTGTTCCTGCTCGACGCGGACCCCACCGGGCCCGCGCTCACCGAGTGGCTGAACGTCGCCCGCCCTCACATCCCTGCGCGGCTGCTGTCGACCGCGCTCCAGACGGAGGCCCCAGCGTGACCGCAGTGCTGCACGACACGACATCCCTGCGCACCGTGTATGGCGCCTTCCCCACTGGCGTCACGGTGGTCGCCGCCGTGATCGACGGATCACCGGTGGGGCTGACGGCCAGCTCGTTCACGACGGTGTCGCTCACACCGCCGCTTGTGTCGGTGTGCATGGCGCACACCTCACGCACCTGGCCGGTGCTGCGCCGCGCCGAGCGGCTGGGTATCAGTGTGCTCGGCGCGGAGCACGGGCCTGTCTGCCGGCAGCTGGCCGGTGCGAGCGACGAGCGTTTCTCCGGTGTCGGGTGGCGGGCGACACCGGGTGGCGCGGTGCTACTGGATGGCGCCGCCGCCTGGCTGGAGTGTTCGGTCGACCAGGAGGTCCGTGCCGGAGACCACGACATCGTCGTCTTCCGTGTCCACGATCTGCGCGCCGACAAGGGCGTGGATCCCCTCGTCTTGCACGTTCCGTTCGCTCGACCATGGACCCCAGGAGCCCCGATGACCAAGGACGCCTTTTTGCGGGTGCGCGGGGGCACGCCCGCCGCCGACCGGCCACAGGACGTCCGCCTGCAGCTCGCACCGCAGCCGGGGTCGGACCCGGCCCTCGATGGTCTGGTGCCGGCGCGTCGGTGGCGCCTCGGACGCGGCAGATCGATCCCGTTCGGCCGCCTCCTCGGCCCGCTGCTCATCATCGCCGTGTGGTGGGCCGCTTCGGCCGCTGGTCGCCTGGACCCGCGGAAGCTCTCGTCCCCGGCATCGGTCCTGGCTTCAGCGCATGACTTGTGGACCAGTGGGCGGTTGCAGGACAGTGTCGAGACCTCGCTCACCCGCGCGCTCCTGGGCCTGGTCATCGGCGTGGTGGCGGGCGTCGTGCTCGCACTTGCATCCGGACTGTCCCGCATCGGTGACGCGCTCCTGGACGGCACGCTGCAGATCAAACGCGCCATCCCCAGCTTGGCCCTCCTGCCCTTGCTGATTCTGTGGCTCGGCATCGGCGAGACGATGAAGGTCGTCGTCATTGCGCTCGGGGTGCTGGTCAGCGTCTACGTCAATACGCACGCAGCGCTGGTCTCCATCGACGCCCGCTATGTGGAACTCGCCGAGGCACAACGGCTCTCACGCTGGGAGTTCTTGCGCAAGGTCGTATTGCCCGCAGCGCTGCCCGGCTTCTTCACCGGCCTGCGTCTGGCAGTGACCGCAGCCTGGCTCGGCCTGATCGTGGTCGAGCAGATCAACGCCTCCTCGGGCATCGGTTACATGATGTTCCAGGCCCAGCAGTACGCGCAGTCCGGCATCATTCTCGTCGGCCTGGTGCTGTATGGCGTCTTCGGGTTCGCCTCCGATTCCCTCGTCCGCCTGGCGGAAAGGAGGGTGCTGTCGTGGCGCCGTACGATCACGACCTGAGCGGCGGTTCAGCAATGGCGGCCGTACCTTCCGCTGCCGTCCGTATCACCGGCCTGACTCGGTCATTCGGGGCCCGGCCCGTGCTCGACGGGATTGATCTGACGATCGCCCGCGGTGAGTTCACTGCCCTGCTGGGACGCAGCGGGTCGGGCAAGAGCACGCTGCTGCGCGCGGTTGCCAGCCTCGATCGGAACACGGCCGGCTCGGGGGAGGTACTCGTGCCGCAGCGGATCTCGCTGGTGTTCCAGGACTCCCGCCTGCTGCCGTGGCTGAAGATCCTCGACAACGTCACCCTCGGTCTGCATGCGAAGAACGCCAAAAAACGCGGACGCGTCGCTTTGGAAGAAGTACGCCTTGGCAAGCGGGAATCAGCATGGCCCCATGAGCTGTCCGGCGGTGAGCAGCAGCGGGCTGCGCTGGCCCGCTCACTGGTCAGTGAGCCGGAGCTGCTGCTCGCCGATGAACCGTTCGGCGCTCTGGACGCGCTGACCCGGATCCGCATGCAACGGCTGTTGCGCCGCCTGTACGAAGTACACCGGCCCGCCGTGCTCCTCGTGACCCATGACGTGGACGAGGCAGTGACGCTCGCCGAGCGGGTGCTCGTCCTTGACGAGGGCGCTTTCGCCCTGGACCTGCGGATCGATCTGCCTGCCGAGCGGAATCCCGGCGACCCCCGATTTCAGCACTACCGCACAACCTTGCTGGGTGCCCTGGGCGCCCTGCCCTCTGACGGCACGAAGGACCGAAAATGAGCAAGCGAGCAGAACAACTGCATCTGAATGCCTTCTTGATGGGTGTCGGCCACCATGAGGCCGCCTGGCGGCTGCCGGAAGCAGACCCGTACGCCAGCTGGGACGTCGCGCACTACCAGAACCTGGCCCGCATCGCCGAGCGGGGCAAGCTCGACTCGCTGTTCCTGGCCGACAGTCCCGGCCAGCAGGGAGATCCGGGGCGTAGACCGGCAGGACGGCTGGAGCCGACGGTGCTGCTGACGGCTCTGGCCGCGGCGACCGAGCACATCGGCCTCATCGGGACTGCCTCGACCTCCTACAACGAGCCCTATAACCTGGCCCGCCGGTTCGCTTCCCTCGACCACATCTCCAGTGGACGGGCCGGGTGGAACATCGTCACGACCGCCGGAGCCGATGCGGCCCGCAACTTCGGGCTGGACGATGTGCCACTGCACAAGGAGCGCTACGAGCGCGCCGACGAGTTCGTCGAGGTCTCCACCAAGCTCTGGGACAGCTGGGCCGACGATGCAGTCGTGGCCGACAAGATTACCGGCATCCACGCCGACGCCGCGATGGTCCGCAAGATCAACCACGCCGGGCGCTTCTTCCGCGTCGACGGACCGCTGAACGTCCCCCGCTCACCGCAGGGTTACCCGCTGCTGGTGCAGGCCGGTTCATCCCAGGACGGCAAAGCGTTCGCCGCCAGGTGGGCCGAGGCTGTTTTCACCGCCCAGCAGACCCTGAATGACGCTCAGGCGTTCTACGCCGACCTGAAGCTGCGCACTGCCAGCTATGGGCGTGACCCGCACGGGATCAAGATCCTGCCCGGCATCGTGCCGGTCATCGGCGACACCGAAGCCGACGCGGCGGAACTGGACCGTGAACTGGAAAAACTCATCAGCCCCGAGCACGCCAAGCGCCAACTCGCCCAGCGTTTCAAGCTCGATCCGGAGGCCCTCCACCTGGACCGCCCCTTGCCCAAGGACCTGCCGTCCGAGGACGAGATCGAAGGGGCGAAGAGCCGGTACACCCTGATCGTGGAGTTGGCCCGGCGGGAAAATCTGACGGTGCGGCAGCTCATCGGCCGCCTCGGCGGCGGACGCGGACACCGCACCTTCACCGGCACGCCCGTCCAGGTCGCCGATGCAATCGAGGAGTGGTTCGACAACGGTGCCGCCGACGGCTTCAACATCATGCCCCCGGTCCTGCCGTCCGGGCTGGAGGCGTTCGTGGACAAGGTCGTACCCATCTTGCAAGAGCGCGGAAGATTCCGAACCGAGTACACCGGTGCCACCCTGCGTGAGCACTACGGACTGCCCCGACCGGTGAACCGATTCGACGCCGCGGCAGCGGAGGTCAGCGCCTGATGAGCCGCCCAGCACAACAGCGTGTGAAGGTGCTGCCGATCCTGGGTGAGCGCGACCTGTTCCGCACCGACTACGAGGGCGCCACCCTGCGCGAGCACTACGATCTGTCCCGGCCGGCGAACCATTTCGCGGCCGCTGGCGTCGCCGGAGCGCCCGCGTGACGGCCACCACCCGCGGGGCCACGGACCAGACGTCCCAACCGGCCACCCGACCGGGCGCCTCGGGATGGGCGCGCCGACTCACCGGTTACTGCCTAAAATACCGCGCCGACCTGGCCTGGGCGTACGGCGCCGCGCTGGTCGCCGCCATCGCCACGGCCATGCTGCCGCTCGTCCTGCGCCACGTCGTGGACCAGGTGGACACCTCAGCGGCGCACCTGACCCCATGGGTGCTACTGCTGCTCGGCATCGGCACGGTCCGGTTCGCGGCAAGCTTCCTGCGCCGGTACTGCTCCGGACGGGTGTCGCTCGGTGTGCAGTACGACCTGCGCAACGACGCCTTCGCCGCGCTGCTGCGCCTGGGCGGCACCGAACAGGACGACCTGCACACCGGGCAGGTCGTCAGCCGCGCCATCTCGGATGTGACGCTCATCCAGATGCTGCTGCAGTTCCTGCCGAACATGTGCGGCAACGCGCTGATGTTCGCCGCGTCGGTGATGCTGATGACGACGCTGTCACCGCTGTTGACGCTGGTGGCTCTCGTCGTCGGGCCGGTGCTCTGGCTGATCGCGTTCCGCAGCCGCCGTGACCTGTTTCCTGCCAACTGGCACGCGCAGCAGGAGGCGGCGGAGGTCGCGTCGGTCGTGGAGGCGTCGGTCTCAGGAGTCCGGGTCGTCAAGGGATTCGGGCAGGAGCAGCGCGAGCTGGCCGTCTTGGAGCGGCGGGCACGCAGCCTGTTCTCCTCACGCGTCCGCGTCGCCCGGCTGACGAGCAAGTACAACCCGGCGCTTCAGGCCGTTCCGGCGCTCGGCCAGGTCGCCGTTCTCGCCCTCGGGGGCTGGCTGGCGCTGCACGGTGAGATCTCCCTCGGCACGTTTCTTGCCTTCACCACGTACCTCGGCTCGTTCGTCACCCCCGTGCGCCAGGTGGCCACATTGCTCACCGTGTGGCAGCAGGCGCGCGCCGGCGTGGAGCGGGTCCTCGACATCGTCGACACACCCGCCGGCATCACCGACTCACCGGACGCCGTCACCCTGGCGGACGAACCCCCGGCTCTTGAGTGGGACGGCGTGGTGTTCGGCCGTGACCAGGCGGCCGGCGCGCTCCTCGATGCTTTCACGCTGCGGGTCGAGCCCGGAGAAACGCTGGCGCTGGTCGGCGCGGCCGGGTCGGGCAAGTCCACGGCAGCGTCCCTGCTGCCGCGGTTCTACGACCCGGCCGCCGGGACGGTCCGGGTCGGCGACAACGACGTGCGCGACCTGAGGCTGACCGACCTGCGCTCCCGGATCGGCTTCGTCTTCGAAGAGTCGCACTTGTTGTCGGACACCGTCGCCGCGAATATCGCCTACGGCCGCCCTGACGCCCCGCCCGCGGAGATCCATCACGCGGCGCGGCTGGCCCAGGCGGACGGATTCATCGCCGCGCTACCGAACGGATACGACACCCTGATCGGAGAGCAGGGCCTCACACTCTCCGGCGGGCAGCGCCAGAGAATCGCGCTGGCCCGGGCGATCCTTTGCGACCCTGCAGTGCTGGTACTCGACGACGCCACCTCCGCGATCGACGCCCAGGTCGAGGCGGCCATCCACAGCGGGCTACGCCAGGTGGCCCGGCAGCGCACCACCTTGATCATCGCCCACCGCGCTTCAACGCTGGAACTGGCCGACCGGGTCGCCGTGCTCGACGGCGGCCGCGTCGTCGATATCGGGACTGCAGCGGAGCTCCAGGCGCGCAGTCCGCTCTACCGGTCGCTGCTGTCCGCACAGGAGCAGCCCGGTGAGCTCGGAGTGGATGAGGTATCCGCCACCGAGGCTCCGCGGCCCCGTGGGGTGACCGAACGGCTCTGGCCCCGTGACGCACACGCGCCGACGACCGGCCCGGACGTCGGCGCCCGGGTCGCCACCGCCTACGCGCAGGCCGCCGCGACGTCAGGGCCGGGCCGGATGGGACACGGTACGGGCATGCTCGGTGGTGCCCCGCCAAGCGCAGAGCTGCTGGCACAACTGTCCGCGCTGCCGCATGTGGACACCGACCCGAAGGTCACACCCGACCAGGCGCGCGCCGCCGACCCGGACTTCGGGCTGCAGTCGCTGCTGCGGCCATTCCGCTGGCCGCTGCTCGCCGGGCTGGCCCTGGTCGGCGCTGACGCACTCGCGCAGATCGCCGTCCCGGTGCTCGTCCGGCATGGAGTCGACCGCGGCGTCACACAGCACGCTCAGACCGCGCTGCTGCTCATCGCTGCTGCCGCCGCCGCAGTCGCGCTCCTCGACTGGCTGGTCAGCATCGCCCAGGTACAGGTGACCGGACGCACCGGTGAGCGCCTGCTCTACACGCTGCGGGTGCGCACGTACGCCCAGCTTCAGCGGCTCGGCCTGGCCTACTACGAGCGCGAGCTGGGCGGCCGGATCATGACCCGGATGACCACAGACGTCGACGCGCTGTCGACGTTCCTGCAGACCGGCCTGGTGACCTTCGTCGTCTCGCTGCTGACCATCCTCGGCGTGCTCATCGCCCTGCTGACGATCGACGCCGGACTGGCCGCCGTGCTGCTGGTCGCACTGCCGATCCTGGCCGGCGCCACGGCGCTGTTCCGCTCAAAGTCGGTGCCCGCCTACCTGGAAGCACGGGAACGGATCAGCGCGGTCAACGCCTACCTGCAGGAAAACATGGCGCTGATCCGAGTCACTCAGGCGTTCGGACGGGAAGCACACAACCAGCAGCATTTCGCCAGGCTGGCCTGGTCATTCCGAGACGCCCGGCTACGGGCCCAGCGGCTGATGGCGACGTTCTTCCCATCCGTCGAGTTCCTGAGCACCGCCGCGACCGCCGCGGTGCTGGTGATCGGCGCCGCCCAGGTGCGCAACGGACACCTCACCACCGGAACACTGATCGCGTTCCTGCTCTACGTCGACCTGTTCTTCTCTCCCATCCAGCAGCTGTCCCAGGTGTTCGACGGCTACCAGCAGGCGGCCGTGGGGCTCGGCAGGCTGCGCACCTTGATGCGCGAACCGGTCGGAACACCGATCGCCGCGCAACCGCTGCCCGTCGGTGAACTGCGCGGTGAAATCGAGTTCGACCGTGTCTCGTTCGCCTACCGTGAAGGCGAGAACGAGGTGCTCCACGAAGTCACCTTGCGCATTGCCGCAGGGCAGACAGTGGCTCTCGTCGGCACCACAGGCGCAGGCAAATCAACGCTCGTCAAGCTTGTCGCCCGCTTCTACGACCCGACCGCAGGCACTGTCCGCGTCGACGGCACCGATCTGCGCACACTGGACCTGGCCGCCTACCGGCGCCGGCTCGGCGTCGTCCCACAGGAGACGCACCTGCTCGGCAGGACCGTGCGGGACGCGATCGCATACGGCCGACCCGACGCCACCGACGCGGAAGTCGAAGCGGCCGCACGCGCCGTCGGCGCACACGAAATGATAGCCGGGCTGCCATCCGGATACCTGACCGAGATCGGAGAGCGTGGCCGCGCCCTGTCCGCGGGCCAGCGACAGCTGCTCGCACTAGCGCGGGCCGAACTCGTCGACCCCGACATCCTCCTGCTGGACGAGGCCACCGCCTCCCTCGACCTGGCCAGCGAACGCCGAGTGGCTGCCGCCACGACCGCCCTCACCCGGCAGCGCACCACCCTGGTCGTGGCACACCGGCTCACCACCGCCGCCCGAGCAGACCATGTGATCGTCCTGCGAAACGGCACCATCGTCGAGTCCGGCACCCACCACAAACTCCTCGCGACCCACGGCCCATACCGCCAGCTGTGGGACGCGTTCCGCTCCACCGGCGCCGCCGCGAGCGTCGACCAACTCGCCGAAACCGGGTCAGCCCCCGGGCGGCTGTCCATTCCCACGGAAGGAAAAACGTGACCATCCCCTACCGGCCCTTCGGCCGCACAGGCGTACAGGTAAGTACGCTCGCACTCGGCGCAATGAACTTCGGCGGCCGGGGCAACCCGAGCCACGAGGACAGCGTGCGCATCATCCACCGCGCCCTCGACGCCGGCATCAACATCATCGACACCGCGGACGTGTACTCGCAGGGCGAGTCGGAGGTGATCGTCGGCAAGGCACTCGCCAGCCGCCGAGACGATATCTTCCTGGCCACCAAGTTCCACGGCCGCATGGGCGAAGACGTCAACCGATTCGGCAACTCACGACGGTGGATCATCCGAGCGGTCGAGGCCAGCCTGCAGCGGCTGCAGACCGACCACATCGACCTCTACCAAGTGCACCGTCCCGAAGAGGACACCGACATCGACGAGACCCTCGGCGCGCTGTCCGACCTCGTCCACCAGGGCAAGGTCCGATACCTCGGCACCTCCACCTTCCCCCCGTCCCAGATCGTCGAGGGGCAGTGGACCGCGCAGAAACGAGGCCGCGAGCGGGTGGTGTCCGAGCAGCCGCCATACTCGATCCTGGCCCGCGGCGTCGAGGCAGAGGTGCTCCCCGTGGCACAGCGGTACGGGCTGGCAGTGATCCCATGGAGCCCGCTCGCCGGCGGCTGGCTGACGGGACGGTACCGCGTCGGAAGGCCGCAGCCGGAGTCCAGTCGCGCCGCACGCCAGCCGGGACGGTTCGACATCGACAGCGCCGACAACACGGTCAAACTGGAGGCCGTCGAGGCTCTCGCCGTCCTGGCCGAGCAGGCCGGGCTCACGCTGATAGAGCTCGCCCTCGGCTTCGTACTCGCCCACCCAGCGGTCACCGCGCCGATCATCGGCCCCCGCACGCTGTCTCAACTCGAAGAGCAACTCGGCGCGGCAGACACCCCGCTGCCGTCCGACGTACTGGACGAGATCGACAAGATCGTCCCACCGGGTACCACACTCTCCGCGCGCGACACCGGCTACGTGTCACACAGCCTGCGCGACGCGGCACCGCGACGGCGCTGAACGGCGTGGGTGCCCGTCCGGGATACCGTCTCAGACGGGCATGACGCCTCCAGCGAAGCGAAGGTCGCCGCCGCGACGATCGTGTCTAGGACACCGACGCCCGGGGATGTGCAGCGCGCGCGAGCGAAGGACGCCGCGGGCGTGAAGGTCACGGCCATCGAGGCCCGCCCCCACGCACGTGCCCTATGGGCAGGCCACGGCCCACCGCCCCGGCTTCCCATACGAAAGAGCGACAGACACACCAGCCCCGCGTAACGGGTGAGTCCCGGTGGGACGAACGGGTCAACCCTGCGGCGAGAACCTCGCGAGCAGCCGCTCCCGCTGCCGAAGGCCCAGGCCCTGGATACGGCGGCTGTCGGAGATGCCCAGCTCGGTAATGATCTTCTGCGCCCTCACCTTACCGATGTCGGGCAACGAGGCAAGCAACCCATGGACGGTCATCTTGCGAACGGCCTCGGATTCGCTGGCCAACGCTTCGCGCAGCGACAGCTTGCCACGCTTGAGGGCCTCCTTCACCGCGGCTCGCTCCTTGCGTGCGGCGGCGGCCTTCTCGAGCGCGGCCCGACGCTGTTCGGGACTGAGCGAGGGCAGAGCCATGAGATGAATCCTCTCGTCGCACAAAACGGAACGGGCCCATCATGACCGCGTCGGCGGGTTAATGACCAGCACATCTGATGGCACACCCGGCACGCAAGCGGCTCCGTGCTGGACCGGTTGCTTGAGGCTGGCCACCCTGTGGTCCCGGTGCCCCCAGCCACATCCCTGACATCACCGTGTCGGCCACTACCGGCTGACCTCCCCCCCTCGCGTTTCGCGTCCTGCCGCTCTTCGACACCGACACGTACCACTCGGCAAGGCCGTTCCTGGCACACGGCTACGGGCACCTGCCCCTCCAGACACCGGACGACTTCACCGTCTACCTCCGCGTCTCGGACACACACGCAGTGTGATCGCCTGGGTGTAGTGGCCGGAGAAATTGTCATCTGCACGCCGGAGAGGAACGCGGTGACGCCCGCTGCGGGAAACCTCGCCACCGGCACCCGAATACCGCAACGCGTTCGCGGTCGCGGCCGCGAAGAAGGCGGACGTCGTACGGGCGGGGCGAGCGGAACGTGCCGTATGCGCGGATGCGGTCGGCGCCGCACGGGCTCGGCCAGGAACACGCGAGCCGCCAGGAGTGAGAGGGACTACTGCAGCTAGCATCGCCCCCACGGCGCCCTCGCCGGCCACACCACGAACGCCTACGACAGAAGGCCCACTGTCCCGTCAGCCACACAGGTGGGGCTCGATTCAAGTTGCAGGCGGCGAGAGTCGGGAGGCAATCATGTTGGACTTGCATCGCCTCATGCTGCTGCGCGAGATCAAGACCCGGGGCAGCATGAGTGCTGCGGCACGCAACCTCTCGTACAGTCATTCGGCGATCTCCCAGCAGATGGCGCTGCTGGAGAGGGAGACGGGCGTCATCCTGCTCGAACGGGTCGGGCGTGGAGTGCGGCTCACAGACGCCGCTGAGCAGCTGGTTCGGCACACCGAGACGGTGATGGGCATCCTGGAGCGTGCGGAGTCGGATCTGGCCTCGGCACATGCGGAGATCCGTGGCTCTGTCAGGATTGCAGCGTTCAGCACCGTGATGCGAGCCGTGATTCCGGAAGCTTTGCTGAGGCTCCGACAGCTCTATCCTGAGTTGGATGTCGAGGTTGAGCAGTTCGAGCCGGAGGAGGGGCTGGCACGTCTGGCTGGGCACCGGGTCGATCTGCTGGTGGCCGATGAGTATCCGAACATTCCTCTCTCGGTGGGGTCCGCTCTGCACACGGAACTTCTGTGCAGCGATCCGGTTCACGCCTATGTGCCGACAGGGGTGGTGGCTGACAGCGTGACAGAGCTCGGCGAGGTTTTCTGGGTGATGGAGCCCAGCGGCACTGCTTCCTTTGCGTGGGCCCAGAGGTTGTGCCGTGATACAGGCTTCGAGCCCATGGTGCGCTACCAGTCTGCCGACTTGTTGTTTCATCTGCGGTTGGTCGAGGCTGGCCTAGCCGCCGCGTTCCTGCCCAGCCTAGTGGTGCGCGAGGCCAGCGCTGACCTATGTCGAAGCTCGGTATTCGCCGATGATCTAACACGCGGCATTCACGCTATCTCGCGGGAGGGGAGTCAAGGACGGCCGGTGATCCTTGCCTGCCAGGCTGTCCTCCGCGAGGTCATGGCGGGCCTCTCCGGAGCCGGTGACTGACAGCACGACCCCGCTATGCAGGTTCGGCTGTAATGAGGTTCCGTCTCAGGTGAGATTTGGGCCTGCGCTGCTCCCAGTGGGCGTTCCTCGCGGCCGCGCCCTCGTCGGGCTCTCACGCTGCCCGTGCCGACCGCAGATGGCGAATCCGCGCTCTGCAGCGACATCAGTTGAAGTGTTCTCCTCCCTTCGTAAGCTCGGGAAGGAGATTCCCACTTACCTTGCGGCAGTGGGCTTGACGTGACGAGCGCGCCTGACGACTGCCCTCCCGGCAGCCGGGGTGAGCGCGTGGCCCGTCCGGTGCAGATGCAAGATGTTCCGGGCTGCGTTGAAGTCGGCGTTGCCCGACCATCCGCAGTCCGGGTTCTTGCACACGAACGTGGCCTGGTCCTCCCGGCTGCCGGGCGTGATGAAACCGCACGCTGAGCAGCGAAGGGAGGTGTTCGGGGCAGGGACCTTGTGCAGGATGCCGCCGCACTCGGGCGGCCTTGTACGTCAGCATCGTGACCGTGCGGCCCCACGCCTCTTGGCTGATGGAGCGGTTCAGGCCCGACTTTTGCTTGACGTTCTTCCCCGGTTCCTCGACGGTTCCCCGAGCGGACTTGACCATGTTCGTGATGGTGAGTGCTTCGACCACGAGGGTGCCGTACTGCTGGGCGAGGGCGGTGGTGGTCTTGTGCTGCCAGTCCTGGTGGCGTCGCGTGGCTTTTGCGCGCAACCCTCGGATCTGGTCATAGGTGTGGTGCAGGCGGCGGCTGGTGCCCTCGCCGGGCTTGCGGTGGGCCTTGCGCTGTGAGGCCCGACGCTCCAGGCGGAGCAGCTTTGCTTTCTCGTCCCCGTTCAGCCACTTGTCGCGGTCGGCCTCCCCGTCCGGGAGCCGGGGAGCGCGACCGTGGTCCTGGTGGTTACCGTCCGAGAGAGCCAGGGGCAGGTTCACCCCGGCATCGACGCCGACCTGGGGCCCCTGGTGGGGCTCGGGCTTGGCTTCGAGGCTCTGGACGCGGAAGGCGATGTGCCGGCCGAGCGCGTCCTTGACCAGTCGGGCTCCGGTGATTCGGTTGTCGGGGTTCGCCTTCTTCCCGACCGGGAGATCCTTTGTCCAACGGAAGCGGACCCGGCCCACCTTGGGGATGTTGGCCATGCCCCAGCGGCGGTGCACGCGCTTTATCTGCAGGTCGCGGCCCTGCGGGATGTCCACCGACATCACCGAACGCAAACGGCCCTTGAAGTTCGGGGCATCCGCCCGGCCGTCCCAGCAGTTCTTCCAGGCTTGAAAGTACGTCTTGAGAGTGCGGGATGTGAGCTCTTGTCCGTTTCGTGGTTGAGGTTGGGGAAGGGCCGCTGGTCGCGGGTGGGGGGGTAGTCCTCAGGCGTCGGGG
>NZ_JBWKFL010000052.1:0-33147 GCF_056434305.1 Streptomyces sp. NPDC044061
GCAGCACTTCAGGGCCGGCTCCCTGCGGCCCCGCATCCTGCTCGGCACGGTCCGCGACCACCTCTCCGACCCGCTGCTGCGCCGCCTGTACGCGATCGGCGCGCTGTTCATGACGGTGTTCGGCGGCGTGTACACGGTGATCGGCTACCGCCTGACCGAGGCCCCGTTCTCCCTGCCGCAGGGCATCGTCGGCTCGATCTTCCTGGTCTACCTGGTGGGCACGGTCTCGGCCTCGGCGGCGGGCCGCCTGGTGGGCCGCCTCGGCCGCCGGGGCGCCCTGTACCTGGCGGGCGGCACGACGGCGACGGGCCTGCTCCTCTCCCTGGCCGACTCGCTCCCGCTGGTCCTGCTGGGCCTGGTCCTGATCACCGCGGGCTTCTTCGCGGGCCACGCGGTCGCGTCCTCGGCGGTCAGCAAGACGGCCGTCCACGGCCGCGCGCAGGCCTCCGCCCTCTACCAGTCCGCGTACTACATCGGCTCCAGCGCGGGCAGCACGGTGGGCGCCATGGCCTTCCACACGGACGGCTGGGCCGGCACGGTGGGCGTCGGCCTCCTCGCGGTCCTCGGCGTCGTGTCGATCACGGTCCTCGGCTCGCGCGCGGCCCGGGTGGCGGCCCGCCGGGAGCCGGTGCCGGCCAACTGACCTCCGCTCCCCCGGTCCCTACGGCGAACCCCCGCTCGACCGGACGGCCGAGCGGGGGTTCGTCGTAGGGACTTGAGGGGCGAACCCGGGCACCGTCGTCCGCTCGCGTCCGACTCCGCTCACGTCCGGGCGGCAAGCGGTCCGAGCTGGTCCTTTTCGCACTCGGGGGGCCATTGTCAGTGGGCTGCGGTAGCTTCCGAAGTGCTGGGGCGCGAAGGGGCGCCGACAGAACGGCCACAGGGGTGGGTGGACGATGGGCAACGGCACGGCGACGGCGGACCTCGAAGTCGCACTGGAGAAGCACCGCACCGAGCTGACCGGGTACTGCTACCGCATGCTCGGCTCCTCCTTCGAGGCCGAGGACGCGGTGCAGGACACCCTGGTGCGGGCCTGGCGGAGCTACGACAGGTTCGAGGGCCGTTCCTCCCTGCGCTCGTGGCTGTACCGGATCGCGACGAACGTGTGCCTGGACATGCTGACGGCGGGCAACAAGCGGGCCCGCCCCATGGACCTCACCGAGTCGACGCCCCTCGCCCGGGCGGCCCTCGCCCCCCGCCCGGACAACACCTGGCTGGAGCCGATGCCGGACGCGCGCGTGCTGCCCACGGTGGACGATCCGGCGGAGGCCGCCGTCGCCAAGGAGTCGATCCGGCTGGCTTTCATGGCGGCGCTGCAACAGCTGCCGCCCAAGCAGCGGGTGGTGCTGATCCTGCGCGAGGTGCTGGCCTGGAGGGCGAGCGAGGTCGCCGAGCTGCTGGACACCACGGTCGCCTCGGTCAACAGCGCGCTCCAGCGGGCCCGGGCGACGCTCGCCGAGCGCGGGGACACGGGCGCCGACGGGTCGGTCTCCGACCCGCTGGACGAGGAGCAGCAGAAACTCCTGGAGCGCTACGTCAAGGCCTTCGAGGGGTACGACATGACGGCGCTCACGGCCCTGCTCCACGAGGACGCCATCATGACGATGCCGCCGTTCGACCTGTGGCTGCGCGGCACGGCCGACATCACCGGCTTCATGACCACCCTGGGCGCCTCCTGCGCCGGGTCCCGTCTGCTGCCGGTCCAGGTCAACGGCCTGCCGGGCTTCGCGCACTACAAGCCGGACGAGGAGAAGGGCGGCTTCAGCCCCTGGGCGGTGCAGGTGCTGGAGATCTCAGACGGCCGGATCACCGGTTTCCACTGCTTCCTCGACACCCAGCGCTGGTTCCCCCTCTTCGACCTGCCCCTCCACCTGGAAGCGGAGCCCGACCAGGTCCAGGAGGGCGTGTAGCGCCGGGTCGGGATCGCGCAGCCGTATCCGCCCGCCGGCCCGGCGGGCGGCCAGCTCCAGCCGGGCCAGCAGGTCCACGACGCCCAGCCCCGGCGGCCCCAGCCCGCCCACATCGCATACGACGACGCGCGCGCCGGTCGCCCGCAGCAGAGCCCGCAGGTCGTCGCACCACCCCGGCACCTGGTTGCGGGTGACGGGGCCGGCGAGCGTGAGTACGGGCGGTGTCGTGGCGTCCACGTGCGGTAGACCGGCGGCAGGGCCGTAACTCATCGCGGCTCCGGGCGGATCCGGGTCGCCGACAGAGATCACATTGACCGGCTCGCCCCCTCCGCCGGAGGGTTGGCTCCGTGCAGGGGGTGCTGAGCGGGTTCGCGGTGATCGCGGTCGTCATCGGGGTGGGCTATGTGCTCGGGCGGCGCGAGACGCTCGGCGAACGGGCGGGGGAGGTGCTGACGGGGCTGGCGTTCACGGTGGCGGGCCCGGCACTTCTGTTCACGACCCTGGCCAGGGCCGATCTGTCGGTCCTGTTCTCGTCGCGCCTTCTCGTCACGGCCCTGAGCACGGCCGCGGTCTGCGGGGTCTTCGTGGCGGTCGGCGCGCTCAGGCGCTGGGGCGTGGGCCGCACCACCATCGGCGCCCTGTGTTCCGGCTACGTGAACTCCGGCAACCTCGGCATCCCGATCGCCGCGTATGTCCTCGGCGACGCGTCCCTGGTGGCACCGGTCCTGCTCTTCCAGGTCGTCCTCGTCACCCCCGTCGCGCTGACGATCCTGGACCTGTCCGGCAGGGGCGAGAAGGGCACGGTGTGGCGACGCCTGCTGACCCCGCTGCGCAACCCGATAGCGGTGGGCTCCGTGTCCGGGGTCCTGGTGTCGGCGGCGGGTCTGCACCTGCCCGGCCCCCTGATGAACCCCCTCACCCTGATCGGCAACATGTCCGTCCCGGCGGCCCTGCTGGCCTTCGGCATGTCCCTGCACGGCAGCGCGGCCCCCGGCCGGGGGCGGGACCGTCAACTGGTCCTGTTGTCGGTGGCGTTGAAGTCCGTGGGGCAGCCGCTGGTGGCGTGGGCGCTGGCGTCGGCCGTCTTCGGCCTGCACGGCGCGCCGCTGCTCGACGTGGTGGTGACCTCCGCCCTCCCCGGCGCCCAGAACCTGTTCACCTATGCGAGCCGCTACCGCGTGGCCGAGTCCCTGGCCCGCGAGTCGATCCTGCTGTCGACGGTGGTCTCCGTGCCGGTGCTGGTGGGGGTGGCGGCGGCCTTGGGGTGAGCGTCGGCCGGTGCCCGGCCGGACTCGTCCCCCATGTCGAACGGGACCGGCCGGACTCAGCCGATCCCGTTCGCCCGAAGGAAGAGGCCACGGGTCAGGCGATGCGCTCCAGCACCACCGGCGACGCCGTGAAGTCCGTGCCCGCGGCCGCGATGTCGTACGAACCCTCCACCGCCTGCAGCGCGTACTCGAAGCGCTCGGGGGTGTCCGTGTGCAGGGTCAGCAGGGGCTGGCCCTCGGTCACCGTGTCGCCCGGCTTGGCGTGCATCTCGATGCCGGCCCCCGCCTGCACCGGGTCCTCCTTGCGGGCGCGGCCCGCACCGAGGCGCCAGGCGCCGACGCCGATGTCGTAGGCGTCCAGGCGGGTCAGGACGCCGGACGACGGCGCCTTGATGACGTGCTGCTCCTTCGACGTGGGCAGCGTCGCGTCCGGGTCGCCGCCCTGGGCCGCGATCATCCGGCGCCAGACGTCCATCGCCGAGCCGTCGGCCAGCGCCTTCGCCGGGTCGGCGTCCTTCACGCCGGCCGCGTCCAGCATCTCGCGGGCCAGGGCGACGGTGAGTTCGACGACGTCGGCCGGGCCACCGCCCGCCAGGACCTCGACGGACTCGCGGACCTCCAGGGCGTTGCCCGCGGTGAGGCCGAGCGGGGTGGACATGTCGGTCAGGAGGGCGACCGTCTGCACACCATGGTCGGTGCCGAGGCCGACCATCGTGGACGCCAGCTCGCGCGCGTCCTCGATCGTCTTCATGAAGGCGCCCGAACCGACCTTCACGTCCAGGACCAGGGAGCCCGTGCCCTCGGCGATCTTCTTGGACATGATCGAGGAGGCGATCAGCGGGATCGCCTCGACGGTGCCGGTGACGTCCCGCAGGGCGTACAGCTTCTTGTCGGCGGGGGCCAGGCCGTCGCCCGCCGCGCAGATCACGGCGCCGGTCGTGTCGAGGACGTTCAGCATCTCCTCGTTGGAGAGCAGGGCCCGCCAGCCCGGGATCGACTCCAGCTTGTCCAGCGTGCCGCCCGTGTGGCCGAGGCCCCGGCCCGAGAGCTGCGGTACGGCGGCGCCGCAGGCCGCCACCAGCGGGGCCAGGGGCAGGGTGATCTTGTCACCCACGCCACCCGTGGAGTGCTTGTCCGCCGTCGGGAGGGACAGCGAGGAGAAGTCCATGCGCTCGCCGGAAGCGATCATGGCCGCGGTCCAGCGGGCGATCTCGCGGCGGTTCATGCCGTTGAGCAGGATCGCCATGTTGAGCGCGGCCATCTGGTAGTCGGCGACCTCGCCGCGGGTGTACGCGTCGATGACCCAGTCGATCTGCTCGTCGGTCAGCTCACCGCGGTCCCGCTTGGTGCGGATGACGGAGACGGCGTCCATGGCCATGGCTTTCCTTCCGGAGGTGCGAAGTGCACGGCCCCCCTGAGAGGGTCAGGGGGGCCGTACGGGAGTTACTTGGTGAGATGGTCCGGGCCGAAGGCCTGGGGCAGCATCTCGGAGAGCGGGAGGATGCCCGCGGGCGTGTCGAGGAGCAGGTCGGGGCCACCGAACTCGTACAGCAGCTGACGGCAGCGGCCGCACGGGACGAGCAGCCCGCCCGTGCCGTCCACGCAGGTGAAGTGCGTGAGGCGGCCGCCGCCCGTGCGCTGCAGCTGTGAGACCAGCCCGCACTCGGCACACAGGCCGAGGCCGTAGGAGGCGTTCTCCACGTTGCAGCCGGTGACCGTGCGCCCGTCGTCGACCCGGGCCGCCGCGCCGACCGGGTAGCCCGAGTAGGGGGCGTAGGCGTGGGACATGGCCTCCCGCGCCTCGGCGCGCAGCGCCTCCCAGTCGAAGCCGGCGGCCGCCGCGGTCACTTGCCCTGTCCCTTCCGGTACGGCAGGCCGTCCGCCTTCGGCATGCGCAGCTTCTGCGCCGACAGCGACAGGACGAGCAGCGTGACGAGGTACGGGGTGGCCGTCACCAGCTGGCGCGGGACCTCGTTGGTGGAGGCGTACCAGAGGAACATCAGGGCCGAGACCACGATCGTGACGACGGCGGGGACGTACTTCTTCCTCCACGCCAGGTACGCCGCGCCGAACACCAGCAGGATCGCCATCAGCAGGATCAGCGCGTGCACGTTGGTCGTACCACCACGCAGGTTGAGGCTGTCGGTGTAGCCGAACAGGCCCGCGCCGAGGGCGAGGCCGCCCGGCATCCAGTTGCCGAAGATCATCGCGGCGAGACCGATGTAACCGCGGCCGGCCGTCTGGCCGTCCAGGTACACGTTGGACGCCACGATCGACAGGAACGCGCCGCCGAGGCCGGCGAAGCCGCCGGAGATGATCACGGCGATGTACTTGTACTTGTACACGTTGACGCCGAGGGACTCGGCCGCCACCGGGTTCTCACCGCAGGAACGCAGGCGCAGACCGAAGGAGGTGCGCCACAGCACCCACCAGGTCACCGGGACCATGGCGACCGCGATGACGGTCAGCGGCGACAGGTCGGTGACCAGACCGCCGAGCAGGCCGGCGATGTCGGAGACCAGGAACCAGTGCTTCTCGTTGAGCGTGTTCAGCCAGTCCGACAGGCCCGGGATGCTGAACTCGCCGAGCGAGTCGATCGGCGGGGACTGCTTGGTCGAGCCCTGCGGGGCGTTGGCGAAGGTGAACTTCGACAGGTAGCGGGTGGTGCCGAGGGCCAGGATGTTCAGCGCCACACCGGAGACGATGTGGTTGACGTTGAAGGTGACGGTGGCGATGGCGTGCAGGACGGCGCCGAGCGCGCCGCCGATGATGCCGAAGACGACACCGGTCCAGGGGCCCCACTGGTAGCCGGCCCAGGCACCGAACCAGGTGCCGAGGATCATCATGCCCTCGAGGCCGATGTTGACGACGCCCGCGCGCTCGGCCCACAGGCCGCCGAGGCCGGCGAGGCCGATCGGCACGGCGAGCTGCAGCGCGGTGGACATCTGTCCGACCGAGGTGATGCCGTCCGCGCCGGTGATCAGGCGGACGATCGAGGTCAGCACCAGCACACCCGCGATGACCAGCAGGAGTACCGGGAGCGACATACGGCGGCCGCCCTTGCCGGGCTGCTTCGCCTGCGGCTTGGCGATAGTCGCGGTGGACATCAGGCCGCCACCTCCTTGTTGGTGTTCTGGGCGGCCGCGGCCAGCTCCGCGCCGACCTGCTTCTGCTGGCGGCGCAGGCCCCACTGCCGTACGGCCTCGTACGAGATGACGACCGCGAAGACGATCAGGCCCTGCATGATCGTGGCGATCTCCTTGTCGTACGCCACGGGGGTCGCGTAGTCGAGGGCGGGCGAGGCCTTGTCGAGGAAGGCCCACAGCAGCGCGGCGAGCGCGATGCCGCCGGGGTTGTTGCGGCCGAGCAGGGCGATGCCGATGGCGGTGAAGCCGAGGCCCGCGGGGAAGCTCAGGCTGTAGGTGTGGGTGTCGCCGAGCAGCAGCGGCAGACCGGCCAGGCCCGCGATGGCGCCGGAGATCAGCATGGAGACGAGCACCATGCGCTTGGCGTCGACGCCGGAGGCCGCGGCGGCGGTCTCCGAGGCGCCGGTGGCGCGCAGGTCGAAGCCGAAGCGGGTGCGGTTGAGGACGAGCCAGTAGCCGATGCCGAGCACGACGGCGAGGAAGACCAGGCCGTAGATCTCGCCGACGTCCGAGCCGAGGTTGATGCCCGGGAACCAGCCGGAATTCTTCATGACGCCGGTCGTCACGTTGTCGCCGACCTGCACGCCCCACACGTCGGTGAGGGTGACGTAGCCGATGACGGCGGTGGCGATCGCGTTCAGCATGATCGTCGCGACGACCTCGCTGACGCCCCGGGTGACCTTCAGGACACCGGCGATGCCGGCCCAGAAGGCACCGGTGCACATGGCGACCAGCAGCAGCAGCGGGATCTGCAGCACGGCGGGCAGCCCCACGTGCGCGCCGACGACGGCGGTCATCACGGCGGCGAGGCGGTACTGGCCGTCGACGCCGATGTTGAACAGGTTCATGCGGAAGCCGAGGGCGACACCGATGGCGGCGATGTAGTACAGCGACGCCTGGTTGATGATCAGCACCTGGATGTCCGAGTACGGCAGCTGCTGCAGCATCAGGACGTACGGCTCGATCGGGTTCTTGCCCGAGGCGAGCAGGACCACCGAGGTCAGCACGATCGCCAGGACGAGCGCGATGGCCGGTCCGGCCACCGCGAGGAGCACCCGCTCCTTGTCGAACTTCTTCATCGGGCCTCGTCCTCCGGACCGGCGTTGTCGTCGCCCTCGGGGGCGGTCTCTTCGTGCTCCAGGTGTCCGGACGCGGCACCCGTCATGGCCGAGCCCAGCTCCTCCGGCGTGATGGAGGCCGGGTCCGCATCGGCGACCAGCCTGCCGTCGTAGATCACGCGCAGGGTGTCCGACAGGCCGATCAGCTCGTCGAGGTCGGCGGAGATCAGCAGCACGGCCAGGCCCTCGCGGCGGGCCTCGCGGATGCGGTCCCAGATCTGCGCCTGGGCGCCGACGTCCACACCGCGCGTCGGGTGGGCGGCGATCAGGAACTTCGGGTCGTGGCTCATCTCGCGGCCGACGATCAGCTTCTGCTGGTTGCCGCCGGACAGGGAGGCCGCGGTGACGTCGATGCCGGGGGTGCGGACGTCGTACTCCTCGACGATCCGGCGGGTGTCGGCCTGGGCGCCCTTGGGGTTCAGCCAGAAGCCCTTGGCGTTGGGCTTCTCGGTGACGTGACCGAGGATGCGGTTCTCCCACAGCGGGGACTCCAGCAGCAGGCCCTGGCGGTGGCGGTCCTCGGGGATGTAGCCGACGCCCGACTCGCGGCGCTTGCGGGTGGGCCAGGGGGTGATGTCCTCGCCCAGGAACACGATCTGCCCGGAGTCGGCGTGCTTGGTGCCGATCAGCGCGTCGATCAGCTCGGTCTGGCCGTTGCCCTCGACACCGGCGATGCCCATGACCTCGCCGGCGTGGATGGTGAAGGTGACGTCGTCGAGGACCCTCTTGACCTCGCCGGCGGGCGCGAACTCGGTGAGGCCCTCGGCGGCGGGCTCCTCCTCCGTGCCCATGGAGACGGCGCCGCGGGCGTGGACGGTGAGGTTCCTGACCTCCAGCACGGCCCGGTCGGTCACGGTGGACTCGGCGGTCTCCGGGGTGGGCAGCTCGCTGCCGACCATCAGCTCGGCGAGCTGGCGCGGGGTGGTCTCGGAGGGGATCGCGGTCCCGACCGTCGTACCGCGCCGGATGACGGTGATGTCGTCGGCGACGGACAGCACCTCGCCCAGCTTGTGGGAGATGAAGATGACGGAGAGGCCCTCGGACTTCAGCTCGCGCAGGTTGTCGAAGAGCGCGTCGACCTCCTGCGGGACGAGCACGGCGGTCGGCTCGTCGAGGATGAGGGTGCGCGCGCCGCGGAAGAGGACCTTGAGGATCTCCACGCGCTGGCGGTCTGCCACGCCGAGGTCCTCGACCAGGACGTCCGGGCGGATGCCCAGGCCGTAGCGGTCGGAGATCTCCTTGATCTTCTTGCGGGCGCCACCGCCGATGCCGTACAGCTTCTCGCTGCCGAGCACCACGTTCTCCAGCACGGTCAGGTTGTCGGCCAGCATGAAGTGCTGGTGGACCATGCCGATGCCGCGGGAGATGGCGTCGGCGGGGCTGGAGAAGCTCACCTGCTCGCCGTCGACCGCGATGGTGCCCTCGTCCGGCTTCTGCATGCCGTAGAGGATCTTCATCAGGGTCGACTTGCCGGCGCCGTTCTCGCCGACGAGGGCGTGGACGGTGCCCTTGCGGACCGTCAGGTGGATGTCGTGGTTGGCCACGACACCCGGGAATCGCTTGGTGATGCCCGCGAGCTCTACCGCGACTGTCGACTGAGCGGTGAGCGGAGGGCTGCTGGACGCGTCGATGGCGCACTCTCCTCGGGAAAGGGGCCGCTCTACGCGCGTAGCGCCCCTGCTTTAAATAGTGCCCGGACCCGACCGACCTTGATCGAGAACATTCCCGATCAAGAACCGATCCGCTCCGAGCATTCTGCCGCGCGAACGGGGTGCGGGCAGGTCATCCTCTCCGCACCCCGTTCCGTGGCCGTAACGCTGCCATTACAGCGCTCTGTTGGCCAAGACTTCCGACCCGGATCGTCAGGAGGTCTTCACCTTGATGCTGCCGTCCTTGATGCCGGCCTCGGCCTTCTTGATCGCGGCCTGGATGTCGGCGTTGTTCTTGAAGGTCGGGTTGGAGTCGGCCAGGCCGACGCCACCGTTGTCCAGCGAGCCGCGGATCTCACCGGTGAGCGGCTTCTTGCCCTTGATGACGGACTTGGACAGGTCGTAGACCGCGCCCTCGACGTTCTTCAGGGCCGAGGTCAGGATGTAGTCCTTGTACTTGGCCAGCGCCTGCTGCTTGTACTGGTCGGAGTCGACGCCGATGGCCCACACCTTGTGCTCGGCGGCGGACTTGATCACGCCCTGGCCGGAGAGGCCGGCGGCGGCGTAGACCACGTCGGCGCCCGCGTCGATCTGGCCGTTGGCGGCGTTCTCGCCCTTGTCCGGGCTGGAGAAGCCACCCTCCTGGGCGGTCTGGGTCAGGTACTGCGACTCGATCTTGATCTTCGGGTTGACCGACTTGGCGCCCTGGATGTAGCCGGCCTCGAACTTGTGGATCAGCGGAACGTCCACGCCACCGATGAAGCCGATGTGGTTCTTCTTGGTCGCCTTGGCGGCCGCGACACCCGCGAGGTACGAGGACTGCTCCTCGTGGAAGACCATGTCGGCGACGTTCTTCGCCACGGTCTGGTTGTCGTCGATGATGCCGAAGGTGACCTTCGGGAACTTCTGCGCGGCCTCCTTCACGGCACCCGCGTAGGCGAAGCCGACGCCGATGACCGGGTTGTAGCCCGCCTTGGCCAGGGTCTCCAGGCGCTGGGTCTTGTCCGCGTCCGACTCGTTGTCCTGCGGCTCGACGTCGCGGCCGCTGACGCCGAAGTCCTTCTGGGCCTTCTGGAAGCCCGCGTAGGCGGCGTCGTTGAAGGACTGGTCGCCCTTGCCGCCGACGTCGTACGCCAGACCGATGCCCTTGGACTTGCCCTCGGTGGAGGACGAGGAGGAAGAGCTACCACAGGCAGAGACGGTGACGGCGAGCGCTGCGGTCGCAACGCCTGCAATCGTGATACGGGACACCCGGCGCATGGAACGTGACTCCTTTGTGCAAGCGCCCAAACCAGGCGCTGGTTCCGCCGCAGCGTAACGCGCGTAGACCTGACGGAAAACCCCCAATGTCCGGTCCGTTATCGAGCTGTGGCCACACTCACTTGTCAAGGTTACGGACAGCAGTACGCCCCTTGCACGAGGCAAGGGGCGTACGGGGGCGACGGGCCCTCACGGGCGCGGAACCGGGGGCCGGATCACTTGGTGTTGACGGTGATCTTGCCGTCGATGATGTCCTGCTTGGCCTTGTCCACGGCAGCGACCACGCCGGTCAGCGCCTTGTACTTCGGGTTGGAGTCGGCGAAGCCCACACCGCCGGACTTCAGGTCGCCGCGGACCTCGCCGTTGAGCGGCTTGCCCTCGTAGACGGACTTGGCGAGGTCGTAGACCGCGCCGCCGACGTTCTTCAGGGCCGAGCCGAGGATGTAGTCCTTGTACTTGGCGAGCGCGCTCTGCGAGTACTGGTCGGAGTCGACTCCGACGGCCCACACCTTGTGCTCGGCGGCGGACTTGATCACGCCCTGCCCGGAGAGGCCGGCCGCGTGGTAGATGACGTCGGCGCCGGCGTCGATCTGGCCGTTGGCCGCGTTCTCACCCTTGTCCGGGCTGGAGAAGCCACCCTCCGCCGGCGTCTGGGTCAGGTACTGCGACTCAATCTTGATCTTGGGGTTGACCGACTTGGCGCCCTGGTCGAACCCGGCCTCGAACTTGTGGATCAGCGGGATGTCCACGCCGCCGATGAAGCCGATGTGGTTCTTCTTGGTGGCCTTGGCGGCGGCCACGCCCGCCAGGTACGAGGACTGCTCCTCGTGGAAGACCATGTCGGCGACGTTCTTCGCCTGGATGGTGTTGTCGTCGATGATGCCGAAGGTGACCTTCGGGTACTTCGTGGCCACCTGCTTCACGGCCGGCGCGTAGGCGAAGCCGACGCCGACGACGGGGTTGTAGCCGGCCTTGGCCAAGGTCTCCAGGCGCTGCACCTTGTCCGCGTCGGACTCGTTGGCCTGCGGCTCGATGTCCCGGCCGCCGATCTTGAACTCGTCCTGGGCCTTCTTGAAGCCGGCGTAGGCGGCGTCGTTGAAGGACTGGTCGCCCTTGCCGCCGATGTCGTAGGCGAGGCCGATGCCCTTGCCGGAGTACTTGCCGTCCTTGGAGGTCGTGCCGGTCGAGTCGGTGCTGGACTTGCCGCAACCGGCAGCCGCGAGGGCGACGACCGCGACGGTCACCGCAGCTTGGGAGAACCTCGTCCTCCGGGAGATCTTCCGAGAGAGCAGACGCACAGCAAGCACCCCTTCATCCCCACGGCGCCGTCACGGGCCGCTTGTCCCCAATGTGCCGCCAGTGGTGGCGATTCGGCGCACAGTAACGCGCGTAGAAGGGGAGGGGAACGGTGTTTCTCCCGGCCGTTATCGTTTCGTGCCGACTCCGGGTCACAGCCGGGCACCGCCGGTTACGCCGGGGTGACACAGGCGGGCGAAGGGGCACCAATCCGGCACCCCGAGGCCGGGTGGCCTACATGGCGTCGAGCAGAGCGGCGGCGGTGAACATCTCCACGCCGACCGTGATCGCGTGCTCGTCGGCGTCGAAGTCACCCTGGTGCAGGTCGCGGACGACGCGGTCGCCGGGGGTGCGGACGCCGAGGCGGGCCATGGCGCCGGGCACGTTCTCCAGATACCAGGAGAAGTCCTCGCCGCCGAGGCTCTGCGCGGTGCTCTCCACGGAGCGCAGGCCCCGCCGGGCGACCATGGCCCTGCGCAGCAGTTCGGTGGACTCCCGGTCGTTGACGACCGGCGGCACGCCCCGTACGTAGTTGATCTCCGACTTGGCCCGGTGCAGGGTGGCGACCTCGTCGATGGCCGCGTGCACGATGTCCGGGGCCTCGCGCCAGGCGTCGAGGTCCAGGCATCGGACGGTGCCGGACAGCTCGGCGTGCTGCGGGATGACGTTCGGGGCGTGACCCGACTCGATGCGGCCCCAGGTCAGGGCGAGGCCGGCGCGGGTGTCGACGCGCCGGGCGACGAGCGCGGGCACGTCGATGGCGACACGGGCGGCCGCGGTGACCAGGTCGGTGGTGAGGTGGGGGCGGGCGGTGTGGCCGCCGGGGCCGTCGAGGGCGACCTCCAGCCGGTCGCAGGCGCTGGTGATGGCGCCGTGCCGCAGCCCGATCCGGCCGGCGTCGACCTTGGGGTCGCAGTGCACGGCGAGGATCCGGCCCACGTCGTCGAGGGCCCCGTCCCCGATGGCGCCGAGCGCGCCGCCGGGCAGCACCTCCTCGGCGGGCTGGAAGACCAGCCGCACCGGGCGGGACAGCAGCCCCTTGGCATGCAGGTCGGCGAGGACCAGCCCGGCGCCGAGCACCACCGTGGTGTGCACGTCGTGGCCGCACGCGTGGGCGCGGTCGGGCACGGTGGAGCGGTACGCGCAGTCCGTCTTGGTGTCCGGGATGGGCAGGGCGTCGATGTCGGCCCGCAGGGCCAGCACCGGGACCGCGGACCGCTTGCCCTCAGGGAATCCGATGTCACAGATGAGCCCGGTTCCGGTGGCCAGGACGCGGGGGCGCAGCCCGGCCTGCTCCAGCCGCTCCTTGATCGCGGCGGTCGTGCGGAACTCCTGGTTGCCCAGCTCGGGGTGCATGTGCAAGTCGCGGCGGAAGGCGACCAGTTCGGCGTGCAGGGACTCGCTGAGCACGCCGGGGAGCACGTCCCCGGGGATATCGGCCTCGGACTCTCGGGACATCACTTGGTTCACCCTCTGAAGGGTAGGACGCCCGGGCGGTCGACTGCCCCTCGATCAACAAAAGATCAGCCCGTTAGGGGAAGAAAACCTTACCGGCGGACGCATGGCGGTGGACTCTGATGGGTAAAACCCTTGTTTCCTCTTCCACGCATACCATGCCTTCCCATGATCGCGCGCGACTTGTCCACGGACCGGACCGGGCCGCGCGGGGCCCCGGCTGGGTAGGCTCCGCCGTCGTGAGCGACTCGACCGCGGACTTCCTGGGGACCACCCGCTCGTCCTACGACGCCATCGCCAAGGACTACGTCTCCCGCTTCCCGGGCGGCCTGCCCCACCCCCTGGAACGGCAGCTCGTCGCCGTCTTCGCCGAACTGGTCACGGCGAACGGCCCGGCCCCCGTGGCCGACCTCGGCAGCGGCCCCGGCCACGTCACCGCCCGCCTGCACGACCTCGGTGTCCCGGCCTTCGGGGTGGACCTCTCCCCCGCCATGGTGACGCTGGCCCGCGAGGCCCATCCGCACGTGCGCTTCCACGTGGGATCGATGACCTCGCTGGACCTGCCGGACGGCACCCTCGGCGGCGTCATGGCCCTGTACTCGATCATCCACGTCCCCGACGAACACCTGCCGGCCGCCTTCGCCGAGTTCCACCGCACCCTGGTGCCCGGCGGCCACGTCCTGCTCGGCTTCCAGACGGGCACCGAGCCGGGCCGCCTCCATCTGGGCGAACGCTTCGGCCACGAGATCGACCTCGACTACTACTGGCGCACTCCGGAGCAGGTCACGGCCCTGCTCACGGGAGCGGGGCTGGAGCCGGTGGCCACGGTGGTCCGGGAGCCCCTGGACGAGGAGGTCCGCCCACGGGGGTTCCTGCTGGCCCGGAAGCCCTGAGGGCTCGGGCCGGCTCGGGCTACGCCGGCGCCGCCACCGCCGCCAGCCGGTGGACGTCCCGGGCCGTGCCCGTGACTCCCGACAGGAAGCCCTGGGCCCGTGGTGAGGCGTTCTCGGTGAGCCAGCTGGGGTCGATGTCGCACACCGCGACGCGGACGCCCGTGCCGGCCAGGGCCAGGGGGAGGGTGTGGACGACCGTCGAGGGGAAGCTGAGGATCGTGCGGCCGATGGGGCCGCGGCGGGCGATCAGTTCCAGGGGGAGGTCGGGGCGGACTATCTGCAGTCCCGTCTCGACGGCCAGGCGGTGCAGTTTGTCGGCGCTCTCGCGACGGTGGGCGAAGTAGCGGGTTGCGCCGTGCGCCTTGGCCAGGTTGCGGACGGCCTCCAGGTAGCGGTCGCCGTCCACCACACCGGTCTCCACCAGGGACGTGCCGACCATGTCGGCCCCCTTGGTGATGCGCGGCGGGCCGAAGCGGGCCCGGGTCCAGGCGAAGTCGTTGGCGGTGACCGTGACGCCCTCGGGGGTCTCGGTCACCGGCATGGAGGAGAAGACCTCGACCCGGCGGCGGGCGCTCGGGGTGAGGCGGCGGCGGGCCGAGGAGGAGACGGGGGCGAAGAGCAGGTCGCGGGGGCCGGGGCGGCCGCCCTTGCGGTGCCAGCGGACCAGGCGCTCGCCGCGGGCGAGCTGGGCGACGAACTCCATCGTCGCCGTGCCGTCGTCGACCACGACCAGGTCGCGGGCGCGGGTGATCGTCAGCAGCAGTTGTACGTAACGGGAGAACGGGTCTCCCATGACGATGCGGTCGGCCCGGCGGAGAGAGCCCGCCAGGCCGCCGATGGTGTGGAAGGGCGCGGTCGTGCCGCCCCGCGCCTCCTCCCAGCGCACCCGGTACCCCTCGTCCCGGGCCAGGTCCGCCATGCGGCGCAGCTGGCCCCGGGTCATGGGGTCGGTCGGGGACAGGACGACGACGGTGAGCTCGGGGCCGGCCTGCCGGCCGGCACCGGCCGGCGTCCGCCGCACCTGCGGGGGCACGGAGGGGGTGGCTGGTTCCGCACCCTCCGGGCCGTCCGTGCCGGACGGGACGGCCGGGCCCGTGCCGCGCAGGCCCGACGGCACGGCCGGCTCCTCGCCGCGCAGGCCGTGGAGGTGCGCCCACTCCAGTACGTTCAGCAGCTGTACCGGGCTCTCCACGAAGGCGAGCGTGTGGGCAGGGTGGCCGGCGTGACCGGCACGGGGGCTCATCGGCGTACGACCGTCCCGTCGTAGGGCGAGTAAGGCAGTCAGCGCGCTCAGACGGCGACCGGCTCGCCCGCCGCCGCCGCGATCTCCGCCTCGGCGACGACGCCGGAGACGCGGCGCAGCTTCTTCATCGGGCCCAGCTCGGAGTCGTAGACCTTCTTGACGCCGTCACCGAGGGAGGCCTCGATGGTGCGGATGTCGCGGACGAGACGGGTGAGGCCCTGCGGCTCGACGGAGGCGGCCTGGTCGGAGCCCCACATGGCGCGGTCGAGGGTGATGTGGCGCTCGACGAAGGTGGCGCCGAGGGCGACGGCGGCCAGCGTGGTCTGCAGGCCGGTCTCGTGGCCGGAGTAGCCGATCGGGACGTTCGGGTACTCCTTCTCCAGCGTGTTGATCACGCGGAGGTTCAGCTCCTCGGCCTTGGCCGGGTAGGTGGATGTGGCGTGGCAGAGCAGGATGTTGTCGCTGCCCAGGACCTCGACCGCGTGGCGGATCTGGCGCGGGGTCGACATGCCGGTGGAGAGGATAACGGTGCGGCCGGTGGCGCGCAGGGCGCGCAGCAGCTCGTCGTCGGTCAGGGAGGCGGAGGCCACCTTGTGGGCGGGGACGTCGAACTTCTCCAGGAAGGCGACGGCCTCGGTGTCCCACGGGGAGGCGAACCAGTCGATCCCCTTCTCCTTGCAGTACTCGTCGATCTGGCGGTACTCGTCCTCGCCGAACTCCACCCGGTGGCGGTAGTCGATGTAGGTCATCCGGCCCCAGGGGGTGTCGCGCTCGATGTCCCACTGGTCGCGCGGGGTGCAGATCTCCGGCGTGCGCTTCTGGAACTTCACGGCGTCGCAGCCGGCCTCGGCGGCCACGTCGATCAGCTTGAAGGCGTTCTCCAGCTCACCGTTGTGGTTGATGCCGATCTCGCCGCAGATGTAGACGGGGCGGCCCGGGCCGGCCTCACGCGTACCGAAGGTGCGGATGCGGGAGTTGGTGCTCATCAGGAGATGTCCTTACTTGGGGAGGGAATCGAGAGAGGGGCCGAGGATCCAGCTGGCGATCTCTCGGATCGCGCCGTCACCGCCGGGGACGGTGGTGACCGCGCGTGCGGCGCCGCGTACGACGTCGTGGGCGCTCGCGACCGCCACGGGCCAGCCGACGAGGGCGAAGCACGGGAGGTCGTTGACGTCGTTGCCGACGTAGAGCACGCGCTCCGGCGCGATGCCCTGCTCCTCGCACCACTGCTTGAGAGCGAGGTCCTTGCGGTCGATGCCGTGCAGGACCGGGAGCTTCAGCTTCCGGGCGCGGGCGGCGACCACCGGGTTCTGTTCCGTGGACAGGATCAGCATCTTCAGCCCGCTTCTGCGCAGGGCGGCGATGCCGAGCCCGTCTCCGCGGTGCACGGAGACGAACTCCCGTCCGTCGGAGTCGATCAGCACCCGGTCGTCGGTCTGGGTGCCGTCGAAGTCGAGGACGACGGCGTCGATGTCGTCGTAGGTGGGCAGGGCGCCCGGCCGGTCCGCGTCGAAGAGCGGGGCCAGGGCCCGGGCGCGGGCCAGCTCGTGCGGGTCGTCGATCTCCAGCACCCGGGCGGGGTCGGTGCGGACCAGCTCGGTGTGGCCGAAGAAGCGGTGCCCGTGCTCGCGGAAACCGGCCGCGTCCATCGCGTAGGCGGCGCCGGTCTCCAGCAGGTCCTGGGGGCGGTCCTGGCGACGGGGCCGGAAGGACTTGTCGTGGTTGACCCCGTAACCGCCGCTGACGGTGGTGGAGTTGGCGACGCGGGTGGCGCCGCCCAGCTCCTCGGTACGGGCGGGCTCGACCGCCACCGGGTCGTCCGCCGCGTCCCGCCAGATGAAGCCGTGGAAGGGGGCGACGGTGACGGCGGTGTCGGCTCCGTTCTCCACGACGGCCGCAGCGACCCCGTCGACGTCCTCGCGGACCAGGAACGGGCTGGTGCACTGCACGAGCAGGACGACGTCGACGGCCGAGCCGTGCAGGGCCTCGTGGGCGTCCATGGCGTGCAGGACGGCGGCCTCGGAGGTGGCGGTGTCGCCGGCGATGGCGGCGGGGCGCAGCACCACCTCGGCGCCGGCCTGGCGGGCGGCGGCGGCGATGGCCTGGTCGTCGGTGGAGACGACCACGTCGGTCACCAGCCGGGCGGCGCGGCACTCGCGGACCGCGCGGGCCACCAGCGGGACACCGCCGACGGGGGCGAGGTTCTTGGCGGGGACTCCCTTGGAGCCGCCGCGCGCCGGGATCACCGCGAGCACGCGGCGCACCGCGGGTGCGTCGGGGTTGGCGTCGGTCATGTGCTCCACTCCTTGCCGTGGGATCCGGTCGCTCACAGCTCTCCCATTCGTCGGATCACGGGGGCCACGCGCTGCACGCCGTGGCGGTAGGCGCCGCGCGCGGCCCGGCGCACGATCTGGCGGACGGGTCCGGGCGCCTTGTCGGCGGCGGGCGCGCCGGGCAGCGGGGCGCCGTCGGGGCCGAGGTGGTGGCGGGCGAGGATGCCGGGCAGGTAGCCGGGCGCGGTCTCGGGTGTGTAGTAGGGGTTCAGGGGCGGCAGGCCCCCGGGCCGGTCGAGCAGCTTGGCGATGCGCTCGCGGGCCAGGTCGAAGGCGGTGGCGTAGGAGCCGTCGGGGGCGACGCCCTGCCGGGCCACCCACTCCTCGTCCGGCGCCGGCCGGTGCCCGGCGTCGAGCTGGTCCCAGGAGGCGAGGCACCCGGAGCCGGTGAAGTGGTGGTTGCCGAGCACCTCGCGCACGCCCAGGTCGGTCAGGACGACCGTCGGGATGCGGCGGTGCAGGGCCTCGAGGGCGGCCGTGGAGCTGACCGTGACCAGCAGGTCGGTGCGGTCCAGCACCTCGCCCATGTGGCCGTAGACCAGCCGGAAGTTGGCGGGCAGGTCCTTGCCCTGGACCAGCTTCTGGTACGGCAACTCCTCGATGTGGGTGGTGTGTTCGCCGGGCCGGGAGCGCAGCTTGAGCAGCACCTCGCGCTCGGGGTGCCTGCGGGCGTGCTCGATCAGCCGGTTCAGCAGGTACGTACGGTCCTTGCGGCCGTCCGGGACGGAGGGCTGGGCGGCGAACACGACCGTGTAGGGCTCGTGTTCACCGGTGTACGGCTCCCCGCCGAGGAACGGCAGCGCGACCTCGGTCACCGCGGACGCGTCGGCGCCGACCCCCTCGTACACGGCGCGGAAACGGTCCGCGTCGTGGCGGGAGTTGGCGAGGACGAGGTCCGCGCCGTGCCGCAGCAGCAGCCCGTCGGCGAGCTTCTCGTAGACGACACCGACGTAGCCGGTGACGACGACGGGACGCTCGCCCGAGCCGCCGTACACGTTCCGCAGCCCGTGCAGCATCGCCTGCACACCGCCGCCGACCAGCGCGAGGACGAGAACGTCGTAGGACTCCTCGCCCAGGGCTCGCAGGAACTCGACGCCGGTGACCTCGCGGAGCGAGTCCGCGCGGACGCCGACCTCGTTCAGCTGGCGGGCGGTGGGGGTGGCTCGTCCCCGCAGGAGGTAGCCGTCGAGCCGGATCTCGGCGTCCGTGGGGGCGAGGCGCTGCGCGGTGAGCGCGCCCCACTTCCACCGGGTGTCGGAATCCGCGAGGACGGCGACCCGCAGGGAGTTCGTAGCACTTGCTGGCACGTCGCAGACGCTAGGAAGGCATTCCGAGGATCCGCCCAACCTGAATGCAACAAACGGTTAACAGCACATCGCCGAATGGCGAATCGGCCCGTGATCGCACCGGAAAACAACCCGGTTCACAGCTTCGCCACGCGCCGTTCACCTTGCATCAAGGAAAGCGTCAAGACACATGACGGGCTTCGCCCTAACGTCCCTGACGTGGTCAAGCTCTCCGTCATCGTGCCGTTCTACAACGTGCAGCAATACGCGCCCGACACCCTGAGGAGCCTCAGTGCGAACGCGCGTGAGGACTTCGAATTCATTCTCGTCGACGACTGTTCCCGCGACGGGACACCAGACATTCTCGCGCGCGCGGAGCGCGAGCTGCCCGGGGCGGTCCACGTCCGGCACGAGCAGAACGGAGGGCTGGCGACCGCCCGCAACACCGGCATCGACCGGGCGCGCGGCGAGTACGTGACCTTCCTCGACGGCGACGACTGGCTCGCCCCCGGCTACTACGCCAGGCTGGTGTCCGCCATCGAGGACCTCGGCTGCGACTTCCTGCGCACCGACCACGTGCAGTGCACCGCCCGGGCGCGCACCGTGCACCGGGTGCCCGTCGGCCGGCGCGACGTGGTGCTGAACCCGCGCGAGGCGATCCTGCCCGCCGACCGGTCCACCTCCGTGGACTACGCCTACGCCTGGGCGGGGATCTACCACCGCCGGCTGGCGGACAAGGGGTTGCTGCACTTCACGGACGGGCTGCGCACGGCCGAGGACCGGCCGTGGATCTGGAAACTGCACCGGGAGGCGGAATCCTTCGCCGCGGTGAGCCTGCTCGGTGTGTTCTACCGGCGCGGAGTCGCCTCCTCACTCACCCAGATCGGTGATGTACGGCAGCTCGATTTCATTCGCGCGTTCGACCAGGTCGTCGCGGAAACCGCCGAGGACCCGGAAGCCGCCGCCCTCCTGCCGAAGGCCGTACGCACGTATTGCGCCATCATTTCCCATCATCTGGGATCCATCGAAAGGTTCGAGCCCGCGGTGGCGAAGAAACTGAAATCCATGAGTGCCGCCGCGCTGCGGCGCATGCCGCAGGACGTCCTGGACGAGGCGCTGGACTCCATGGACCTCCAGCGCGCCACCAAGCTGCGCCGGCTGCGCCGCCGTCCCGCCCCCGCGGGGGTCGCCGCGTGACCACCCAGATCTTCCAGGCGTCGACGCTGTACGGCACGGCGACGCTCGCCGCCGCCCTGGACTCCGGCTGCTTCCGCCCCGTCGACCGGCGGATCCTGCTGGTCTGCAACAACGCGGCGACCCCGGAGACCACGCCGGGCCTGGACGGGATGCCCGGCTTCGACCGGCTGCGCGACCGCTTCGACGACGTGATCTCGTACAACGAGACGATCTTCCCCTTCCACCCCGGCGGCTGGGCTCCCCGGGTGGACGACATGCCGCTGTGGGAGCGGTATCTGCGCCACGAGTGGCGACTGGGCGACGACGACGTGGAGTTGGCCGTCGAGTCGATCCAGGTCAATCCGTCGCTCGCACTCGCCCAGATCTTCACCGGCGCCCCGGTCACCGTCTACGCCGACGGCCTGATGAGCTACGGCCCCACCCGCAACAAGATCGACCCGCTGGTCGGCACCCGCGTGGACCGGGTGCTCCACCTCGACCTGGTGCCGAGCCTGGAGCCGCTGCTGCTCACCGAGTTCGGCGTCCCCGGCGAGATCGTGCCGACACCGGCCTTCACCAAGGTGCTGGCCGAACTCGCGCCCCTCGGCGACGAGCTGCCCGAGGTGGAGGAGCCCGCGCTGCTGCTCGGGCAGTACCTCTCCGCGCTGGACATCCTCTCCGCCGAGCAGGAGGAGAACCTGCACGTGCGGATGCTCGAGGGAGCCGTCCGGCTCGGGCACACCAAGGTGGTGTTCAAGCCGCACCCCACCGCCCCGGCCCGCTTCACCCGCACCCTGGAGCAGGAGGCGGAGAAGCTCGGGGTCGAGCTCACCGTGCTCGACACCCCCGTCCTCGCCGAGGTGCTGTACCAGCGGATGCGTCCCGCGCTGGTCGTCGGCTGCTTCTCCACCGCCCTGCTCACCGCCTCCGCGCTGTACGGCCTGCCGGTCGCCCGGATCGGCACCGACCTGCTGCTGGAGCGGCTGGCGCCGTTCGAGAACAGCAACCGGATCCCGGTCACCGTGGTCGACGCGCTGCTGCCGGAGCTGGGCGACCGTGCCGCGGTCACCGAGCAGCGCCGGGGCACGGACGTCGAGGCCCTCGGCGCGCTGGTGCGTGCGGTGGGCTTCGCCATGCAGCCGAAGATCCTGCCGCGGCTGCGCGAGGAGACGGAGCGGTACCTCGCGAAGAACCTGGACGAGCGGACCCTGCGCTACTTCAAGCGCAAGCGTCTGACCTCGCTGGCGCTGCCCGGCGGGGTGCCCGCGCAGCTGTCGTTCATCCCGCGCAACGCCACGGTCCGCCGGATGGCGCGCAAGGCGCGCAACCTGCGCCGCGTCGTCCGTCGCTGACTGCACCCCCTTGGCGGGCGGGCCCATGACGGGCCCGCCCGTTTCGCCGTTCACCGGCCCAGGACGGTCCGGATCCGGGCCGCGTTGTCCCGCGTGACCTTCCACAGCAGCTCCTGCCGGTCGTGCACGTCGGCGACGGTCCGGCTGTGGTGGTCCAGGATGTGCAGCGCCCGCTCGGTGAGCACCGCGCCGAGGTTCTTCTCGTGGACGGAGACACCCCATTCGGGGCGCTCGATGTCGCTGAGGAAGTACGCCATCTTCGGGTGCGAGATCAGGCTCACGATGGGCGTGCCGACCCCGAAGGGGATCATTCCGGCGTGCCCGCGCATGCCGATGACCAGCCGGGTCCTCGCGTACGTCGCACGGATCTCGTCGTTGGAGAAGTCGTACATCGGGATGACCGGCAGCGAGATCCCGTGCTCGCGGCGCAGGTCGAAGGCGATGCGCTCGTCGTCCAGGGAGTGGGCGACGCAGCGGACCTCGGTGTGGGCGCCGATCGCGCGGACCGCCTTGGCCATCTCGGCGAGGAAGTGGCCGTAGTCGTGGCCGAAGCGCAGCCCCGCGCGGTCGTAGGCGGCGTTCAGCAGGACGGTGTCCTCGCGGTGCGACGGGTCGCTCCAGCCGCCCACCAGTTGGCGCATGACCGTGGTGGGGCAGGGCTGGAAGACGACCTTGTCGTGCAGCTCGGGCGGGAGCAGGGAGCGGACCCTGGCGATGGAGCCGTGGTTGCGCAGACCGAAGAAGGCCGACCTCTCCACCAGCAGGCGCAGGCTCTCGTTGAACCGCCGGGCCCGGTAGGACTGTCCGTCGAAGGCGTTGAAGCCGACCGCGAACACCATGATCGGCACGTCGATGGCGCGCAGCTGCTCGTCCGGGACGTTCCACTGCCAGGCGCCGTTGCCGTTGGGCATGGTGTCCGGGATGAACAGTCCGCCGCCGCCGATGACCAGGCCGCGCCGGGAGTTGACGCGCTCCAGGGCGGCCGGGTCGAACAGCCGGTGGGCGTGGACGGAGTGCCAGCGCCGGGAGGTGGTGTCGGGATCGAAGGCGAGCCGGACGGTCTCGGGCAGCAGCTTGTCGCCCGCGTTGCCCTGCCGGTCCATGTAGAAGGCGACGTGTGCGAGCTGGTCCTCGGCGGCGCCCTGCTCCTGGGACGGTACGGCCGCCGCCCGCTGGGCCCACAGGCGGCTGGAGCGGTGGGTGGGGTCGACGGTGAGGCCGGCGGTGGCGTACTTCAGCGCCCCGGTGTTGTCGCCGTGCACCCAGGCCATCTGGGCGAGGCGGGCGTAGGCGGTGGCGGCCCGGTTCGGGGCGGCGGTGGCCAGCAGCAGCCGGGTCCTGGCCTCCTCGTAGCGGGAGACGCTCATCAGGGCGTGCCCGAGCACCTCGTGCGGCCAGGCCTCGTCCAGCGGGATGCGGACACTGCTCAGGATGTCGACCGCGTCCTGGTACTCGCCGGCCGCGATGTGGGCGGCGGCGACCTTGCGGGCGGCCTCCACGTCCCCGGTCCGGGCGACGTGCGGAGTGCCGTAGTGCACGAGCAGGTCGTGGTGGAGATTGCCGCCGCGGGCCAGGTAGGCCGCGTGGAACTCGGCGTCGGTCAGCTCGAACTCGCGCCAGCGCTCCTCGGCCTGGGCGTATCCGGTCTCGCCGCCCTGCCAGGGCTTGTGACGGCCGGTGAAGTGCAGGATCGCGGTGTCCTCGGGGACCGGCAGGTCGCCGGACAGGCGCCGCTTGACGAAGTTGTAGCGGGCGTCCAGGCGGACGAAGTCGCCGTCCAGGACGGCGTTGAGGATGCCCTGGTCGTGCTTGTCGAGTTCGTACGTGCCGCTGCGCCCGACCTTGTCGATCTTCGCGCAGAACGTGTCGGACAGGTACTCGCGCTGGATGACCAGCAGCCCGGAGTTCAGCTTGTGCTGCCCGTAGAAGAACTGCGGCACGGCCGCGAGGCCCTCGCGCAGCTCGAGGAGTTCACCGAGGCCGCCCAGGACGACCATGTCGGTGTCCAGGGTGATGACGGTGTCGTAGTCGCGCAGCCGGAAGATGTCGAGGATGAAGTACGCCTTGCGGACCAGGTAGTTGTCCTGGTCGCCCTTGGCGTAGGAGTCGTAGCGCTCGGCGTCGACGCGGCGGAGCACGATCCGCGGGTGCAGGGCGCGGATGCGGGCGACGGAGGAGGGCTTGAGGTCGTCGTGCAGGACGACGAAGTCCTCGCACACGCCCGGGTTGGACAGGGCGAGGCTGCGCAGCAGGACGAGGAAGCCGGGCAGGTAGTTCTCGTCCACGAAGCTGGCGAAGGCGATGCGCCGCCTGCCGGTCAGGGCGTGCGCCGAGGTGTCCGGTACGGCGGGGCTGATGGTGGTGGTCATCGCAGGGATATCCTCATGTCGGTCACGCTCTGGGCCCGCTCCATGACCCATGCCTTCTCGCTGGTGTATTCGTGCACGGAGGTGATCGCGAGCTTCATGGCCTCGGGCACGCGGTAGGCGCCGCTCTCGTAGAAGTCGAAGCCGATCAGGTCGAGGGTGGGGCTGACGTCCAGGAAGTCCAGCAGCCACAGCGTGTTGAAGCCGGTGGTGGGGATGCCGGACCAGACATCGTTGCCGAGCCTGCCGATGTTCCGCACGGGCCAGCGCAGCGACTCGTCGCCGAGGTGCTGCTGGGCGCCGGGCACCAGGCGGTTGCGCAGCGAGTGCTTCCAGTCGCCGGAGACGCCACCGAAGACCAGCCGGGTGGTCACCGGCTTGTCCCAGTTGAAGCCGTGCTTGTGGATGGTGGCGTGGATGTCCGTGCGGCTGCCGGTGTGCTTCGGGTCGATCCGGTACGAGTTGAAGCGGACGACCAGGTCGTAGTCGTCGATCCGGGATCCCAGCCCGCTCTCGCCCACGCGGCCGGAGTTGGCGATCAGGCAGATCGACTTGCCGGCGATCTGGTTGCGGAACTCGCCGAGGCTGATCCAGTGGACCCCGCCGACGGTGGGGTCGGCGACCGGGCCGCGCATGCGGATGCGGCGCTGCTCGGCGTAGAGGGCGACGGCCTCGGTGAGGGCGCCGGGGTCGGCCGCGACGCCGGTGCGCAGGTCGAGGTACTGGCTGAGCAGTTCCTGCCGGTCGGCGACCGGGGCCTCGTCGGCGGCGAGGGCGAGCAGCGCGCCCACCAGCCGGGGCTCGGCCGCGTCCCAGTCGCCGAGGGCGTGCAGGGCCAGGCCCTCGGCCCACACGTCGGTGGCGGGGCCGCGGGCGAAGTCGGTGGCGCGCGGGCACTGCCGCAGCAGCAGCGCGAGCAGTTCCCGCTCGCGGTCGGCGGCCCGGCGCAGCCCGGCGACCCGGGCGGCGACGCCGAACCCGTCCTCGGTGGTGAGTTCCAGATAGCGCTCGTACGCCTCGACGGCCTCCCGTTCCTCGCCGAGCGCCTCCAGGATCCGGGCGCGCAGCCGCCAGCCGGCGCGGGAGTTCTTCCGCTGGGCGAGGACGGTCTCGCTGATCTGCAGGGCGAGGTTCAGCTCGTCGTCGTAGCCGCACTCCAGGGCCTTGTTGGCGACGGCCAGCAGGGCGTCGAGCAGGTCGTTCTGGATGCCGCCCGCCGGGGCGGCGGCACCCTTGACGGCCCGCTTGAGCAGGGCGGTCGCACCGCCGGCCGGGGCGGGCGGCGGGGTCGCGGTGCCGTTGGTGCTGAACACCACGAGCAACTTGCGCAGCTGCTCGGCCAGTTCCGTCCGGCGGCGGTCGAGGCTGCCCACGAGTTTGCCGCTGTGCACGGCGCAGGCCCGCAGGCAGTCCTCGAGCTCCCCTCCACGCGCGGCTGTCCGCCGGTTCTGGACCCTCGTCATAACTCTCCTGATTTTTGCCAAGCAAATACGGACTTTACGGCCGCATTCCAAGTGTTTGCCGAAGCGTGGGGGTGGATGGAGAAACTAGGAAGGTAAAACGACCAACGGGTTAACGAACTCGGACGGGCGGGCGAATGGTTGGGCTGTCAACCAACTCGTTTCTGTGATTCGCCCAGGTGCCGGTGAAACGGCTCCCCCGTGCCGGGGACTTTCACAAAAGCTCCCGAGATGATCAGGGCGTCTTCGGGTAGGCGCCTCGCACCATGGCTGCTTCCTCCCCCACCCTCGCCGCCGTTCCCGCTCCCCCCACGCCCGGGACGGCCCCCGCCCCGCCCGCCTCCGGCGAGCGCCGTGGCCGCCTGCTCGCCCTGGACGGCCTGCGGCTCGTGGCCGCGCTGATGGTCTGCCTCTACCACTACGCCGGACGCGGCGGCACGGTCTCCGCCTCCTGGCACCAGACACCGGCCCGCGTCTTCCCGACCCTGTCCCAGGTGGCCACGTACGGCTGTCTGGGCGTGCAGTTCTTCTTCGTCATCAGCGGTTTCGTCATCTGCATGAGCAGCTGGGGCCGCACGCTCGGCGACTTCTTCCGCTCCCGGGTCGCCCGCCTCTACCCCGCCTACTGGGTCGCCCTGGTGCTGGTCACCGGCGCCGCCCTCGCCCTGCCGGCCGTCGTGCACCCGGTCCGGCCGGACGAGTTCCTGGTCAACCTGACGATGTTGCAACAGCCCATGGGCGCACCGCGCGTGCTCGGCGTGTGCTGGACGCTCTGGGTCGAGGTCCGCTTCTACGCGCTGTTCGCCCTGTTCGTCGTCCTGCGCGGGGTCACCTACCGCCGGGTGGTGCTGTTCTGCTGCGTGTGGACGCTGGCCGCGGTGGTGTGCCGCACGTCGGGCAACGAGCTGACGGACCAGCTGGTCATGCCGGAGTACGCCCCGTTCTTCGTCGGCGGTCTCGCCCTCTACCTGATCCACCGCTTCGGCGGCGACCTGGTGCTGTGGGGCATCGTGGCGGTCTCCTGGCTGCTCGGCCAGAGCAACGCCATCCGCGGGCTGTGGCACACGGGCGCGCACGGCGACTTCGTGCGCGAGCCGTACGTCATCATGCTGGTCGTCACCCTGGCCTTCGCCGCGGTGGCGGCCGTCGCGCTGGGCTGGACCCGCCGGGCCGACTGGCCCTGGCTGGCCACGGCCGGGGCACTGACGTACCCGTTCTACCTGGTCCACGAGCACCTGGGCTGGTTCGTCATCCGGGTGCTGCACCGGGGCCTCGGACTGCCCGCCGTGCCGACACTGGCGGCGACGGTCCTGGGCATGCTGCTGCTCGCTCGGCTCGTGCACCGATTTGTCGAGAAACCGTTCGGCCCGCGCCTGAAAAGGGCGTTGAAGAGGTCCCGTACACCAGGAATTTCTTCCCAGTTCACTTTGCCGAAAGACGGAAAAGGAACCGGCTGACCCGGCGCAAAGGCCGGAAGTTGGGCATCCGTTCACCTCGCCTTGGGTTTTGGAGCGGACCTCGGGGCAGGCACCGTAGAGCCCCTTGCCCCCCACAGGCTTTCCGCAGGGATCTCACAGACTGCCGAACCGAGGGAGTGCCCCCACCGCATGGCCACCATCCAGGAAGCGACACGACCACCCCATCGTCTCGACGACGTACCCGGCTGGTTCCCGGTGCTCGACCAACTGCTCTTCGACTGGTTCCTGACCCGGCATGAGGCCGCCGGAACCCGTGGCGACCTGCTGGAGGTCGGTGTCTACCTCGGCAAGAGCGCGATCTTCGTCGGCCGGCACCGGCAGCCGGGCGAGAAGTACACCGTGTGCGACCTGTTCGAGGGGGACGCCCCGGACGACGCCAACCGGGCCGAGTCGACCAAGTCCTACAGCGCGCTGACCCGGCGCGCCTTCGAGGAGAACTACCGCTCCTTCCACGACGAACTCCCCCGCGTGCTCCAGGGGCCCAGCTCCCTGGTGGCCACGGAGGTCGAGCCCCGCTCCTGCCGGTTCGTGCACATCGACGCCTCGCACCTGTACGAGCACGTGCGCGACGACATAGGAGCGGCCCACGAGCTGCTGGTGCCCGGCGGCCTCGTCGTCCTCGACGACTTCCGCTCCGAGCACACGCCCGGCGTGTCCATGGCCACCTGGGAGGCCGTGCTCAACCGCGGCCTGCGCCCCGTCTGCCTGAGCACACAGAAGCTCTACGGCACCTGGGGGGATCCGGAGCCGGTCCAGGAGGAGCTGCTGGCCATGGTCCGGGAGCGGTCCGACTGCCACCTGAGCGTCCAGGAGGCCGCCGGGCACCGCATCGTCCGCCTCAAGTCCAGGGGGATGCCGGCGCCGGCGTTCCCGCCCTCCCGGCACGCGCGGCCGGCGGCCGGGACCATGGAGCCGACACCGGAACCCGCTCCCGCGGCACCGCCCTCCCGTCCCGCGTCCCGCCGCGCCGGCCGGGTCCGCCGGGTCGCCGTCGACCTGTTGCCGCCGGTCGTCACCCGGGCCCTGCGCAACGCGCGCGCGGCCCGGCACTGACCGCTCGCTCAGCCGATTCCGTACCGTGCCCCGGCACCGGCGATCACCAGTGCCAGCCCTTCCTCGAACTGCTGGTCGTAGTCGTCGAAGAGCAGCTTTCCCGCCTCGGCCGCGAGTGGGAAGTCGGCCAGGCGCCGGGCGCGTTCCTCGATGTCGTACCCCTCCCGGCGCTCGCCCGGGAGGGGCCGCACACCCTGCTCCTCGGTGACGAAGCCGATGGTGAACATGCTCGCGGTCCGCGCCGCGTTGACCGCCTGGACCAGGCTGAAGCCGGCCTCCGTGAGGACGCCCAGGTGTGCCTCCATCTCGCGCGCGTGGTCCGTGCCCGTGAAGCGTGAGCCGCTGAAGACCTTGGCGCCGTCGCGGTAGCCGAGCAGGGCGGTGCGCAGCCCGCGGTTGACCCCGAGCAGCCGCTCCTGCCAGGTGTCCGCGGGATCGAGGGCGGTGGCGGCGACCATGCGCCGGTACATCTCCGTCGCCATCTCGTCGAGCAGCGCCTGTTTGTCCTTGAAGTGCCAGTACAGCGCGGGGGCCTTGACGTCCAGTTCCTTGGCGATGGCCCGCAGGGTCAGGCCGTCGAGGCCGACCTCGTTCAGCAGCCGCAGCGCCGTGTCCGCGACCCGCTTGCGGTCCAGGGGCGCGCGTCGTTCCGTACTCACGCTTGACAGCTTAACAGCGTTAAGGGCACTCTCGTGGGCGACGGAACTTAACAACGTTAAGGAGATTTGTGATGGATGTTCTGATCGTGGGGGCCGGTCCGACCGGCCTCACCCTCGGCATCGACCTCGCGCGGCGCGGCGTGGACGCGCTGGTCGTGGAGCGGGCGGGGGAGCTGTTCCCCGGATCGCGCGGCAAGGGGATCCAGCCGCGCACCCAGGAGGTCTTCGAGGACCTCGGTGTGCTGGACGCCGTCCGCGCGGCGGGCGGCCCCTATCCGGCCCGGATGGTCTGGAAGGACGGCGAGCGGCTCGGCGAGCAGCCGATGTTCGAGGCCGTGGAGGCCGACGAGGGCGCCCCGTACACCGAACCGTTGATGGTCCCGCAGTGGCGGACGCAGGAGATCCTGCACGCGCGGCTGCTGGAACTGGGCGGCCGGGTCGCCTTCGGGCAGGAGCTGACGGGCCTGGAGCAGGACGCCGAGGGCGTGAGCGCGTGGTTCGCCGACGGTACGGCCGTCCGCGCGCGGTACCTGGTCGCGGCCGACGGCGGACGCTCGGCGGTGCGGCGCGCGGTGGGTGTCGGCATGACCGGGGAGACGGTCGACCCGAGTCCGTTCGTGGTGGCGGACGTGCGGGTGAAGGGCCTCGACCGGGAGTACTGGCACGCGTTCCCGGGGGCCGACGGCACGGGCGTCACGCTGTGCCCGCTCGCCGGCACGGACGACTTCCAGTTCGCCGGGAAGCTCCCGGAGGGCACCGAGTCGGAGCTGTCCCTGGACGGCATCCGCAAGCTCGTCGCCGCGCACACCCACCTCGACGCCGAGGACGTCATCGAGCTGCGCTGGGCCTCGGACTTCCGGCCGCGGGCCGCGCTGGCGGACCGCTTCCGGGCGGGCCGGGTGTTCCTCGCGGGCGACGCGGCGCACGTCCACTCACCGGCCGGCGGGCAGGGGCTGAACACCAGCGTCCAGGACGCGTACAACCTGGGCTGGAAGCTGGGCGCGGTGCTGCTCGACGGAGCGCCGGAGGCCCTGCTCGACACCTACGAGGAGGAGCGCCGCCCCAACGCGGTGGCCATGCTGGGCCTGTCGACGGGGGTGCACCGCGGCGAGGTGCGCCGGGGGAAGGCGACGGTACAGCTGAGGCTGGGCTACCCGGAGTCGTCCCTGAGCGAGGAGCGGCGCACCGACCCCGCCGGGGTACGGGCGGGCGACCGGGCGCCGGACGGCACGGTGGACGGAGTACGCCTCTTCGACACGTTCCGCGGGACGCACTGGACGCTGCTGGGTGCGGCGACGACGGTCCCGGGGACACGGGCGCTCCCGGCCGCCCCGGCGTCGTACGGCTCCGGTGTCTTCCTGGTCCGCCCGGACGGCTACGTCGGCTGGGCGGGCGACACGGCGACCGGGCTGGACGCCTATCTCGCCCGGGTCGGCGGCCGCCGGGGCCTACGCGCCGGCCAGTGACAGCTTCACGGCGAACCCGAGGAACAGCGCACCCGCCGCCGAGGTGGCCGTGGCCGACAGGCGCTTGCGCCGGCGGAAGGCGGCGGCGAGGCGGGTGCCGCCGAATATCAGCGCGCTGAGGTAGAGGCAGCTGGCCAGCTGCGCGAAGGTGCCGAGGACGACGAAGGACAGGGCCGGGTAGGCGTAGCCCGGGTCCACGAACTGCACGAAGAAGGCGACGAAGAAAAGGATCGCCTTGGGGTTGAAGAGGCTGACGACGAGGGCCCGGCGGAAGGGCCGCTCCTCGGCCGGGGCGACCGCGGCGACCTCCTCGACGGCCCTCTCCCGCCGGGTCCGCCACATCCCCCACGCGGCCCGCAGCATCCCGATCGCCAGCCACGTCAGATACCCGGCACCGGCGTACTTCACGATCCCGAACAGCACGGCGTTGGCCTGGAGCAGCGAGGCGACCCCGGCCGCGGACAGCGTCATCAGCACGGTGTCGCCGCACCACACCCCGGCGGCGGCGGTGTAGCCGGCCCGGACGCCGCGGCGGGCGGCGACGGACAGCACGTACAGCGAGTTGGGGCCGGGCAGCAGCACGATCAGGGCGAGACCGGCCAGGTAGGTGGGGAGATCGATGACGCCGAACATGGGAAGGAGTGTCGCACGACGGTACGACAACGCCTCCGGCGCGGGCGCTCAGAACGCGTCCGAGGGCACGTACGACCCCCAGACCTCCCGCATCGCCCCGCACACCTCCCCCACCGTCGCCCGCCCCCGCAGCGCCTCCTTCATCGGGTACAGGACGTTGTCCTCCCCCTCGGCCGCCTTCCTCAGCGCGCCGAGCGCCGCGTCCACCGCCCCCTGGTCCCGTTCCGCCCGCAGCGCGGCCAGCCGCCGCGCCTGCCGGGCCTCGATCGCCGGGTCCACCCGGAGCGGCTCGTACGGCTCCTCCTCGTCCAGCTGGAAGCGGTTGACGCCCACGACCACCCGCTCACCGGAGTCCGTCTCCTGGGCGATGCGGTACGCGTTCCGCTCGATCTCGGCCTTCTGGAAGCCCCGCTCGATCGCCGCCTCCGCGCCGCCGAGATCCTCGACCTTCCGCATCAGGCCGAGGGCGGCCGCCTCCACGTCGTCCGTCATCCGCTCGACGGCGTAGGAGCCCGCGAAGGGGTCGACCGTCGCCGTCACGTCCGTCTCGTGCGCCAGCACCTGCTGCGTCCGCAACGCCAGCCGCGCGCTCTTGTCCGTCGGCAGCGCGATCGCCTCGTCGAAGGAGTTGGTGTGCAGGGACTGGGTGCCGCCGAACACCGCCCCGAGCGCCTGCACCGCCACCCGGACCAGGTTCACCTCCGGCTGCTGCGCGGTCAGTTGGACCCCCGCCGTCTGCGTGTGGAAGCGCAGCATCAGCGACTTGGGGTTCTTCGCCCCGAACTCCTCCCGCATCACCCGCGCCCAGATCCTGCGCGCCGCGCGGAACTTGGCGACCTCCTCGAGCAGCGTCGTGCGCGCCACGAAGAAGAAGGACAGACGGGGTGCGAAGTCGTCCACGTCCATGCCGGCCGCCGTCGCCGTGCGGACGTACTCGATGCCGTCGGCGAGCGTGAAGGCGATCTCCTGCGCGGGGGACGCGCCCGCCTCCGCCATGTGGTAGCCGGAGATCGAGATCGTGTTCCACTTCGGGATCTCGGCGGTGCAGTACTTGAAGATGTCGGCGGTCAGGCGGAGCGAGGGCTTGGGCGGGAAGATGTACGTTCCCCGCGCGATGTACTCCTTCAGCACGTCGTTCTGGATCGTGCCGGTCAGCCGGTCCGCGCTCACCCCCTGCTCCTCCGCCACCAGCTGGTAGAGCAGGAGCAGCAGCGCGGCCGGGGCGTTGATCGTCATCGAGGTCGAGACCTGGTCCAGCGGGATGCCGTCGAACAGCACCCGCATGTCCTCGATCGAGTCGATCGCCACGCCCACCTTGCCCACCTCGCCGTGGGCGAGGGGCGCGTCGGAGTCGTGGCCCATCTGGGTGGGCAGGTCGAAGGCGACGGACAGGCCGGTGGTGCCGTGCGCGATCAGCTGCCGGTAGCGGGCGTTGGACTCGGCCGCCGTGCCGAAGCCGGCGTACTGCCGCATGGTCCAGGGACGGCCCGTGTACATGGTCGGGTACACCCCGCGGGTGTACGGGTAGGCCCCCGGTTCGCCCAGCCTCCCGGCCGGGTCCCAGCCGGCCAGGTCCGCCGGCCCGTAGACCGGCTCGATCGGCAGCCCCGACTCCGACTCACGCGCCATGGATGCCTCCGAAGTACGTTTTGTTACCCCCTCACCATGCCCCGTAGTTCGGCGGCGGTCACGCGGGGAAACATCCCCGGCATGAGGAACCCGGGGAGACCTGCCGCCGTACTCGCCTCGGCCGCCGCGCTCGCCGCGCTCTGCGGCTGCACCGTGCAGCCGCCGGACGCCGACGGCAAGCGCCACTCGCCCGTGCACATCCAGCTGCCGTCCAGCCGCGCCCCGGAGCCCACCCGGACGGCCGAGCGCACCCCCGCCGCCAAGCCCGCCCGGCCCGCGCCCCGGGTGCTGTGGTCGCGCGGTGACAGCGGTTCGGGCGTGCGCGAACTGCAGGCCCGGCTGCGCCAGGTCGACTGGCTGTTCGACGGGCCGACGGGGACGTACGACGATCTGACCGAGCGGGCCGTCAAGGGCTTCCAGGGCAGACGCGGGCTCCCGCGGACCGGTGAACTGGACGACGTCACCTGGCAGCGGCTGCTGGCCATGACGCACCGGCCGGGTCACTGGGAGCTGTACCTGATGGGCGGTCAGCCGGCCGACGCGCCCGATCCGCGCTGTCTGACCGGCCGGGTGCTGTGCATCAGCAAGACCAGCCGGACGCTGCGCTGGATGATCGACGGGCGGACGGTCGAGACGGTGTCCGTCCGCTTCGGCGCCCAGTACACACCGACCCGTGAGGGTGTGTTCCGCGTCTACTGGAAGTCACGGCACCATGTGTCGACGCTCTACCACTCCCCGATGCCGTACGCGATGTTCTTCAGCGGCGGCCAGGCGGTGCACTACTCCTACGACTTCGCGGCGCGCGGGTACGCGGGCGGTTCGCACGGATGCGTCAACGTGCGGGACGAGGCGGCGGTCGCGAGGCTCTTCGCCGAGGTGCGGGTCGGCGACAAGGTCGTCGTCCACTGGTGAGGATTGCGGGGCGGGGGGGGGGGGGGGGGGGGGGGGGGGGGGGGGGGGGAGGGGAGGGGGGGGGGGGGGGGGGGGGGGGAAAGAGAGCACCGGAAAAGGAGAACCC
>NZ_JBWKFL010000052.1:33157-49700 GCF_056434305.1 Streptomyces sp. NPDC044061
CCCTCCTCTCCCCCCCCCCCCCCCCCCCCCCTCCCCCCCCCGCCCCCCCCCCCCCCCCCCCCCCCCCCCCCCCCCCCCCCCCCCCCCCGCCAGGTGCACGAGCCGTGGGTACGGGGGGAACCCCGGCTCAGTGCGACGGCCGATGACCAGTCGGCTCACTCATTACTGCGTCGAGGGGGCCGGAAACGTCACACCCCTCACGGAGAAATTTTCGCGACTTATAAAAACGCAGGTCACAGGCGTGTTTGAGGGTCAGAGTGCGCTGTACGACGGGCTCGGCGAGGGGGCCGGCGTGATCGTCTGCCCCGTCGGGGCCGCCGGTGTGAAGGCCGAGGGCGCGGGAGAGGCGACGCTGCCCCGGTGGCGGCCGTGGTGTCCGTGCCCCCGGCCGGGGTGGCCGTCGTCGTCGCCCTGGCCGTTGCCGTCCCCCTTGCCGTCCCCGTTGTCCTCGCCCTTGCCCTTGCCGGGGCCGCCGTCGGTGCCGCCGGCGTCGCCCTTGCCCTCGCCGCCGGAGGTGGTCAGGCCGGCCAGGACGGACTTGCAGTACTTGGTCACCCGCGTGGAGCCGCCCGCCAGACCCTCGAGGGCCCGCTTGCGGTCGTTGCCCAGCTCCTTGCCGTCCCTGAGGTCGCGGCAGGCCGCGGCCGTCTCCCGCCACCAGGTGCCGGCGGTCCTGGAGGGGTCCACGGAACCGGGCGTGGCGCCCTTGCCGGTGCCCTTGTCCGGCCCGGTGGCCGCGCCGGACGGGGCACCGCCGGCGGACGCGCCGGAGCTGCCGCCGGGCGTGCCGGGCGCGATGCCCTGCGGGGGCCTCGGTGAGGGCGAGTCGAGCGGCCGGCCGGTTGTCTGCCCGGCGGAGACGGAGGCGGCGGGACCCGGGTGGTCGTCGTGGAACGGGATGGGCAGCACCCCGCTGCCCGCGGCCATGGCGACCCCGCCGAGCGTGCCGGCGGCCACCGCCGCGGCCAGCGCGAGGCGCACCGGACGGGCCCAGCGCGGGCGGCGCGCACGGATTCCGGTACGGGACCGGGCACCGATCCGGACCAGGCCCGCGTCCGCACCCCGGGCGACCGGGCCGGAGTGTCTGCCGGGGGTGCCGTCGCCGAGCGCGGCGGCGGTCCGCTCGGCCTCGGCCGCCTCGCGGGCCTTGCGGAACGCGGCCAGGGCGCCCTGCTCACCGGGCAGTTCGGCGGTCGCGGGAGCCGCCTCGGCGGAGAGTGCGCCGAGCGCCTCGGCGAGCCGTTCGGCCTGGTCACGGGCAGAGGCGTCGACGGCTTCCAGCGACTCACCACGCAGCAGACGTTCCGCCGTGTCACCGGTAAGCCACTCGTACTGCTCGTCGGCCATCACATGTCCTTCTGCGTCCGCGCACGCGTATGCGTCACAGTTGCGGACGACACCGCGCGACGGCGCGGTTCTCGCTGGGGTGGGAGCGCGTCCAGCACACCCGCCGATTCCGGATCGTCGCCGAGCAGCTCCGCGAGCCGCTTCAGGCCACGGTGTGCCGCGGTGCGCACGGCGCCCGCACGCTTGCCGAGCGTCTCGGCCGCGGACTTGGCGTCGAGGCCCACCACCACGCGCAGCACGACCGCCTCGGCCTGGTCCTGCGGGAGGCGCGCGATGAGGGACAGGGTGCTGTCGGTGGTCAGGGCCTCGATGGCCTCGCCGGCCGTGTCGGACTCGGCGGCCCGGCCGGTCAGTTCCGTCTCGTCGCCGCCGATCGCGGGACGGCGGCCGCGCATCCGTATGTGGTCCAGGGCACGGTTGCGGGCGATCCGGGCGGCCCAGCCGCGGAACCTGTCCGCGTCGCCGCTGAACCGGTCGAGGTCCCGGGCTATCTGCAGCCAGGCCTCCGACGTCACGTCCTCGGCGTCCGGGTCGCCGACCAGCGTGCGTACGTATCCGAGCAGCCTCGGGTGCACCGCGCGGTACACCGTACGGAACGCGGTCTCATCCCCGTCCTGTGCCGCACGTACCGCGGTGGTCAGCTCCGCGTCGTCCCCCAGCACCGCACTCCCTTTACGCCCTGTCTTCGGTCCGGCGCGAAAGGCACGTTACGGCGTGAAACCGTTCCTCGTCCATGTCCGTAGAAGATGCAACTAACTCGTGACACGTCGGGGGACGACGGGGTGTGACAGAAAACGCACTCACGGCGCTGAAGAAAGTACGGGCCGCCGCGCGGCCCGAGAGCGCGACGGCCGGGGCCTCTCCTGTGGGGGGTGGCGGCCCCGGCCGTTGCCCTGACACCCGGCCACGGGTGCCGAGGATCACTTCTTCCCGGTGGCCTTCCCGGAGTTGGCGGCCTTGCCGCTGTGCCCACTGTCGCCACTATTGCCGCTCTTGCTGCTATTGCCGCCGTTATCCGGTTTGTTGCTCTTGTTCGCGGCCGGCCCGTTCGGGCGCGCGCTCTGCGCTGCGCAGTACGCGGCGACGTTCTCCTCGCCGTCCGCGGCCGTGACCAGCCGCTGCCAGGCCGTCGCATCCATCGCCCTGCCGTGGTCCTTGACCTGCTCGTAGGCGCGGCAGTGGGCCAGGGTGTCCCCCGCGGTGGCCGGGTGGTCCGGGCGGGCCGAAGGGGCTCCGGACGACGCGGGGGCGGCCGGCTCGGCGGCCGGCTGTGCGGGGGCGCTCGCCGAGGGGCCGTCATGGCGCCGGTCCCCGCCGCCGTCGTGCTTCCCGGATCCGGCGGACCCGATCGCGGCGAACGCGACGCCGCCCAGCGTGAGGCTCGCGAACAGCACGCAGAGCGTGGCCTTCAGGGAGAGCTTCGCGCGGCGCTGCGGCCGGGGCCGCCAGTCGTCCCGGCGCCGGGTCCGCGTGCGGTGTGCCCCGGAGTCACGGGCGGTGCGGAACGCGGCCACGGCGCGCTCCTCGGCCTCGCGGTCGAGCCGGTCCGGCCGGAGAGCGGCGGCGAACCCGGCCTCGAACTGGGCCTCGAAGCCGGTGTCCACGTCCGCCGGCACCGGTCCCACGACGAGACCGGCAGGGTGCGCATGCCGGCGTCCGGGCAGCCCGTCGCCGCTGTGCCGTTCACCCATGCCCGTTCCCGTTCCTGATCCGTCCCGCCCGGCCCCTCGGGTCCGCCGGGGGCCGCGCCCCACTGGTTCTCGTGGATGTATACGGCCGGTGGCCGTCGCCGTTCATTTCGACTCCCCCAGCGTCCGGGGACCGTCATCCGTCACGCGCGCGTCCGCGTGGCCCCCGTCGCCCAGCTGGCGGGCGAGTCGCTTCAGCCCGCGGTACGCGGCCGTGCGGACCGCGCCCGGGCGCTTGCCGAGGACACGCGCGACGGCGGGGCCGTCGAGGCCGACGACCACCCGCAGCAGGACGGCCTCGGCCTGGTCGCGCGGCAGTGACCGGACCAGTTCCAGGGCGCGCTCGGTGGAGATGGACTCCAGCGCCTGGTCCTGGGTGCTGTGCGGTCCCGGCAGGTCCAGTACATCCTGTTCGAGCGCCGCCGACCGGGGCCGCACCCGCTGTCTGCGCAGGTGGTCCAGCGCCCGGTGGCGGGCGATGGTCGCGGTCCAGCCGCGGAAACCGGCGCCGTCGCCCCGGAACCTCCCGAGGTCGCGGGCTATCTCCAGCCAGGCGTCGGAGGCCACGTCCTCCGCCTCCTCGCCGACGAGGCCGCGCAGATAGCCGAGCAGGCCGGGCTGCACGATCCGGTAGGCCACCCCGAAGGCGGTCTCGTCACCGTCCTGGGCCCGCGCGACGGCCGTGCCCAGCTCCCCGTCGCGTGCCTGCAGGCGACGGGGCTCTCCTCCCTGGCCCAAGAACCGTCCTCGTCCGTACCCGGCCCGGGCCCGTGCCCGCGCTCGCCCCGAATCGGCGTGGTGCGACACGGCCGCCCGTGCCGCATGCCCCACGGTGATCAGCGCCGGGGCTCACAGATTTGTCACAGCCCTCAGGACTCTCGCCGGTCGCCCCTCGGTGGGGGCACCGTCAGCCGATGGCGATGCGCGGATGCGCGGCGGGCCGTATCCACCCCATGATCAGGTCCATCGTGGCGCGCGGCACGGACACACAACCGGCGGTCGCGCCCTGACCGTTGACGTGCAGGAAGATTCCGGCACCGCGGCCGGGCACGGCGGGCCACCGGTTGAAGTCGATGACGAGCGCCTTGGCGTACTGCACGGAGTGATCGACGAGGTGCTCGCTGCCCCGGTCACCGCTCTCGGTGAGCGGGAAGTCCGCGCCGGCGGCGGTGTGCATCGAGTTGTAGTACTTCGACTCCGGGTCCTCGACCCACCAGTGCGTCGAGTTCACCCGCGTGTACGGCATGCTCGTCCCGCCCGCCTCGACGCCGAACCCCTCGGTGAGGGTGTAGGTCCCGGTGGGAGTGGTGTACGTACCCTGCCGCCGGGTCGACCCCGCCACGACCCCGTTGCTGCCGACACGCCCGGCGGTCGTGCTGAACTGCGCCTTCCATCCCGAGGCTCCCTTGGACCAGGCGGTCACCGTGGCGTACGAGCCGCTGGACTTCACGGTGATGAGCTGGGTGGCGTTGCCGGGATCGGCGGGCACGGGGAAGTTGGGGGCGCTGACGGCGGTGGGGGCCTCGCGGCTCTGGCGCGTGCCGCCCGCGGCCGACGAGCTGGTGGACGAGGCGGAGGCACTCGGCTCGGCCTTCGTCGAGGCGGACGCGGAGGCGGAGGCGGACGCGGACGCGGAGGGTGTGGCAGAGGCGGAGGCGGACGCACTGGACGTGCCGGAAGCCGCCGATGCCCCGACGGCGACGCTCTCCGCCGCGTCACCGGACTCCGCCCCTCCCCCACCGCCTTCCTCCTGCCCACAGGCCGACAGCAGCAGAGCACCGGCGACGGCCAGCGCGGCGGAGCACATACGGGCACGGGATCGCGAAGCGGGCAGCACGAAGAGACCCTTCGGTGGGTGAGAACGGAGACGTGCGGAGACATGCGAAGGCACGGCCGGAAGCAGCGGGCCTGAACGAGCGCCGGTTATACAGGAGTTGGAATCGCCATCGCGAGCGACCGGATATAGCGGACTATTCGCACGACCGTCAGTGCCGCCTCCTACGCTGCCCCGAACGAAGATCGCGGAAGGAAGGCAGTGACATGGGTGGCAACTGCTGGACGAACACCGGCCCGTACCAGCGTGACCTGGAAGCGGCGTTCCGCCGGGCCCAGGCTGAGGAACTGGCCGATGACGACCACGGCTTCGGTGAGGGCCGCACGATCGAGGAGCTGTGGCGGGACCCGGCCTGGCAGGAGTACATCTTCACCGGCGGCACGGCCACGGTTCTGGACTTCCCCGTGATGATCGACGCCACGGACCCCGACGGCGGCCCCTTCATGCGCCCGCTGACGGAGGAGGAGATCCGCGCCTTCGCCCCCGACGGCCGCCCCACGTACGCCGACTGGGACGAGGCCCTGGACTCCGAGCGACTGGAATTCCCGGCTGGGGCACAGGGCAGATGCACGGTGCTCTACACGGGTGGCGAACCGACCCACATCGCCCATTGGGGAGTCACGGCGGACTAGATGCACGAGTCCAAGAGACTCGCAGATGGTCGCAGGACTCGATCAGGGGCCGGAGCCGGCGGAAACCGTCGGATTGGTCGTGTCGAAGTAGACCGTGTCCGTGCCTGAATCGAGATGGAACGTGCCGAAGTACGTCCCGCCCGTCATCTCACGGTCGAAGGTGTCGCTCCGGACCCACCTGGCTCCCGCGGGCATGAACTCGGCGAGTTCAGCTGGCAGCCGGCTTGGCGTCTCAGGGTGGAAGCTCCGGTGCGGTGCACCCGTGACAGCAGCCACGGAACCTGCCCTCAACCGAGCCGTTCCCACGACTCGAACATCGGTAGGGCCCGGAACGGACACCCTCGAATCGGTACCCAACGCGATCCCGAGCCAGTGCGCGCCGGACAGCGGCCCGAGCGCGGCGAACCGGCGCTCCAGGGGCTCCAGGTCCGTGCGGACCTTGGCGCTGTCTGTGCCCTTCGCAGTCGACGTACACGCTGTGAGCAGCATCCCCGCGCCAAGCGCGAGCATCGCCCGGCGACCGAGACCCGCCATGCCACCCACCGGCCACTCTCCCCCGAGCTCCCACATCCCGGGCCTGATCGTAACGGTCGGCTCACCGCTCACCCGTTGGAATCGATCGTCCAGGGCCCGCGCATGTCGAGGAGCCCGCCGACGACGATGCCCGTGACGAGGAAGGCGGCCGTCGCGGTCAGCAGGGTGACTTCGTAGTACGCCGCCGGAGTCGCCCGGGTGGCGGCCCAGGCGGCACCGGCGGCGGTGAGTACGGCGGACCCGAGCCGCTTCGCGTCGACCGCCGTGTCCCGCCAGGCGAGGGCCGTGGCCGTCACGGCGCCCACGAGTCCCGCCGCCGCGGACAGCTGAGGAGTCCCGAACATGACTCCGTACCGGATGGCGAGGGCGGGCAGGAAGAACAGGGCGAGCCAGTGGCCGAGGGCGTGCCGCGCGAAGGCGAGGGTGGGTCCGGGGACGTCCGGCTCCCGCAGGCGTGAGGCGGCACGGCGGAGGCCGGCGAGCGCGACGACGGCCGCCGCGGCCACCGGCAGACGCTCACCCAGCCTCCCCAGGTTGTAGAGCAGAGCGGTGTCGTAGACGACGAGGACGAGCGCGCCCAGCGCTCCGAGCGACGCGATGAACACGAGCAGTCCCGGCACGGAGGCGGGGGTGCGGCCGGTCTCCGAGTCACGAGCCGCGAGCCACCGGAGGAGACAAGGGGTCAGGACGGCCGAGACACCCCGCACGACGATGTCGTCGACCGTGTAGGGATTCCGCAGATCCCACTCCACCAGACAGAACACGACGGTGTACGACACGGAGGCGAGCGGCAGCAGGGCCGACCGGACGACCTCTCGGTACAAGTCCATGTCGAGCCACCGCACGACGGTCGCGAACGCCAGCAGGACGAAGGGGAGTTCGAGGAAGGCCTGGATGCGCAGGACCGAGGGAGCGAGAAGCTCGGGGGCGGGGAAGCCGTCGGCGAGCCACCGCAGACCGGGGCTTCCGGTGGCGAGCTCGAACCATCCCGTCGGCAGATATCGCGCGACGAAGGACGGATCGCCGCCGTGGACGCGCAGCACGTACACGGTGAACAGCACCTGGTTGACGTAGACGAGGCCGGTCACCACCGCCAGGGCGGGGAGCGGGGACAGTGCCCGACGAGCCGCCGGGCCGCCGGACGGCGCCGCACACCGGGCCACCACACGCGGGGCGAGCACCAGGGAGAGGACGACCGACACCACCACCAGGGCGTCCACGAGCACGTTCACGAGCTCAGGAAGCGGGGGAGGCGGTGGTGAGCGTGGCCTCGTGCAGGACGAGCATGTCCGCCACGAAGCAGGTGACCCCGCCGTCCGCGTCCCTGCCGATCCACACGGGATAGGAGCCGTCTCCGCGACCGCTGGGGTAGGCGATCAGGTTGGTGCCGGTGGCCGCATCGTCGAGGACCGAGATGCCGTTGCCGTCCTCTTCCCCCGTTCCCGCGACCTGGCGGTCCCAGAACCGTTTGCCCAGTTCCCCGGCCATGGACGCGTCGACGAAGGAACCGGTGCCGGAATCCACGCCGAAGCCGTAGAACTCCCCGTCCCGCAGCAGGCGTTCGTCCTGGCCCGCGAGCAGCGCCGACTCCCAGGTCACCGTCCGCCGTTCGGAGATCAGCACGCGGACCGCGGTGTACTCGTCGATGACGATCGTCCGGCCGTGGTGCTCGGCCGTGTAGCCGGCGGAGGCCAGCTGCACCGGGTAACTCCCCGGCGGCACCTTCACGGTGAACCCGGCGTCCTCCGCGCAGGCGCCGTACGTGGGGTCGCGCGCCACCAGGCGTCCGCTGGGCAGGTGCAGTGTCCCGGCCGCAGTCGGGTCACGGACGGTGTACTCCTCGTCGGTCGTGAAGTGGGCACCCGAGGTGAACAGTTCGTTCAGATGCCGCGGCCGCATCGGCCGGGGTGGCCGCCAGTTGGGCTCGGCGGGCTCGTCCTCCGGCACATCCGGGACTTGGCGCAGTTCACAGCCGTCGGAGCCCTCGAAGCCGAGCACGGTGAACAGGCCCTGCCAACGCCCGAATTCCGGCGCCGGGAACCACCGCCGCTCCTCGGGCACATCCGCGATGGTGTGGAGCGAGCCCCCCTTGTCGCCCTGCGGCTCGACGATCTGCCGACCGCTTCCGTCCGGCCGAAGCTCGATGGTCAGCCGTCCGGCGTCCGCCGCGAACTCGGGCATGGCCTCGCCCTTGTACGCCCAGGCGCGCTGGTACGCGAAGAAGAGCCGGTCCGCCTCCAGGCGCCGCAGCTCCATCTCGACGAACCGCCGCCCCTGCATGTCGTACCCCCACAGCCCGAGGAAGTGACGCTCCCAGGCCACGTGCGCGACGATCGCCGCGGGGCTGCCTCCCTGTCGCAGCACCACCGCGTACGGCAGACCCGCCGCGTCCCGTTCGGCCGCCGTCGCGGCGCTGATCGGCCCGAGCACGGCCCCACGCCCGGGGTCCCAGCCCTCGCCGTAGGCGACGTCGACGGCCTCCTGACCGGCCATCAGGCTGCAGCCCTCCGCGCCCGCCCGTGCAGCGTCAGCCAGAAGGTCTGCAACGACTCCCCCGGACCGCCCAGTTCGAAGCGGTTGAGGACCTTGCCGAGGGGGTTCCAGACCCGTCCGTCCGGCATCCGCACACCGACCGGCTGCCCGAAGTAGACGCGCTGGTCCACGTCGAAGTCCACCCAGACCGCCCCCGCCCGGCGCACGAGCACCTCACCGACGTAGGCCCCGAGCCCGAGCAGCGCGCTGCGGGCGCCTTCGCGGTCGGCCCCGCCCTTGCGCAGGCCGTCGATCAGGAAGTCGACGACCCGCAGGCTGCGCTCGGAGTAGTCCAGCGGCAGCCGGTTGCGGGCGGTGGCACGTGCGAGGAAGTCCGCCGCGTACGAACGCATCTCATCCGCGCACGGCACCCGTTCGTCCACTTCGGCCACGGTTGGTTCCCCCTTTGCTCGATTCCGGGGAGAAACTGAGATCGGATCCCCCCTGGTTGACCAAGCGGATACCGGGCGTTGAACATCACAGGTGCACACACGTGTCATGCACCACACAAGAAAGTCACGTGCGGCCTACAACCTTTTCGCCGGCTGTGCGTCCGGCGTTGCCCAGGTCACTCCACCCCGGACGGCAAGGCCACGTGCCCGCTGAACACCCCACGGCTGTCAGCCCGTACCTCCTGACTCACCGCGATGTCCCCGCTCTGGAACGGCACGAGGAACGTGAACGCGTACCGGTGTGACGCGACCCGGTACCCCTGCGCCCCGTCGCCCAGGTCCCACGTCTCGCTGAAGCTCTTGAGCGTGATCTGGTTGTCGGTCGCCGTCACCCCGGCCTTGCGCAACTGAGCCAGCGTGGGCTCTGCCTCGCGCACGGCTCGCTTGAGCGCGGGACGGCTCCGGGCAGTGGGCAACTGCCATCCGGACGCGCTGACCCGAAGTCGCACGCCCGCCCCCGTACGGCTCACCGTCGCACTCTTGGCGTACTCCGCGAACGCGTCCAGATCGGCCAAGGGATCCTCGACGTCATTGGCGATATCGGGGTCGGAGAGCGCCCCCTTCTTCCACCGCTCAGCACCCTCTTTGACGTAACCCGTGCCTCCGACGACATACACCGCCTCGGGCTTGCGCTCGCCCTTGCTGGTGGTGACCGTACCGGTCTGCTGGAGGGCGACGGGGGCGGTGGTCCGGTGCACGGTCGCTGCGTACGTCGCACTCGACGGCGCCTGCCCCTGCATGACGGCGGACTCGCTGCCCCGCAGGGCGAACGTCCAGCCCTTCTCAGCCCCCATGGCCTCCCGGGCACGGGCAACGAACTGGGCAGCGGTCTTCGGCTCCGGCTTCCGTTTACCCTTCGGCTCCGGTTCGGCCTGCGCGGTCTTCGAGGGGGTATGCCGCCCCGCCGGCTTTCGCTTGCCGTCATGCGGCGAGCATCCGGACGACACGGCCACGGCAGCCACGACCAATACGACACCGACGGCACGGCGCCCACTCAGACGGACACGTATTCCGGACAGCACGTCACAGCCCTTCGGGGGGAGTTCGATGGCGGCGCGGTTATACAGCAGCCGGCGGCGCGACAGCGAACCCCGGCACAAAGGGGACACGCGAAGCCCCTCCCGGGAGTCCCGGGGGCGATCGTTCTTCACATGCGGTGGGGCTCGGCTCCCGATCAGTCGGTGCGGTCGCTCAGGCCCAGCACTTGCGGGTTTTCGCCGGGGAAGTCCCTGGGTATGCCCGGCACGTCGATGGTGCGCCCGTACACGCCGGCCAGGAACTCGACGGCACCGACCGGGAACTCCGACCAGTCGCCGTTGTCCCCGCGGACGACGACCGGCCATGCGTCCGGGTCCGCGGGGCTCGTCTTCCAGTAGAAGGAGTCCCCCGAATTGGACTCCGCCCAGGAGATCAGGCCTCCCGGCTGCGGGAAGGGAACGCAGTCCTCGGTGTAGCCCATCTCGTACAGGTCCTGGAGGATCGCGTCCTCCCTGGCCTCGGACGCCCAGGACGCCTCGGTGCCGGGCCGGGGAACGGACACGCTCAGGAAGTCGTCGACGACCAGGACCGGGTACGCCTCCGCCAGAGCGCGGAAGTCCGAGGGCAGCCCCTTCCCGAGGACCGCCTCAAGGGCGACCCAGTCCACGCTGCGCCCCCGGGCACTCGCCACCGTTTCATCGACGGAAGCACGGCCTCCAACTCTTCGGCCCTCAACATGTCGTCTGCCAATCCGGGCTGTTCTGGACCACAACGTTGCCGAACAGTACTCAGGCCTCGGTGTAGCACTCTGCGTCGCACGAGGACGGGGGCGGCCAGGCCCGCGGGCACGGCATACGGGCCCCTGACTGGCCGCTCGAGCGGGTGATCGGCGTCTCGGTGATGGCGCCCTACTGACCGGCATGTCCCAGCGTCCTCACAACAGTGCCATCCCCCCGATCACAGAAAGAGTCACGGAAGCGACCCGACGGGGCCGAGGCGCGATGATACTCACTCTCACCCGAGACTCAGACTCCCCAGCAAGGCGAAGAAAAGATCCTCTGCGAACGGGTCGGCCTCCTTTTGGAAGATCTCGACCAGCGGAGCTGTCGCCACCTGGCGCCCCGTCAAGCGACCCCAGTTGACGGCACGTTCCGCAGCCTGTTCCGGTGTCAGCATCCAGTCCTCCAGCCGCTGCCCGTCTTCAGCCAAATAGCCCGCCATCGCTTTGGGACTCAGACAGGCAGTCCAAGCCCCATTGCTGGAGTCGGCGGCCTCGATCACCACGCAATCGCTGTCCATCACAAATCCGACAAGCGCAGGCTTGCCGGTTTCCTCGGCAAGAGCAAGGGCCAGGTCATCAGCCTCGATGTCGGGCTCCGCCGGATGCTCCCAGACCTGCCAATCTCCCGACAGGCGTCGATTCAGCGTCAGCCTCGGGATCGCCCGTGTACAGGCCAGGTCCCCAAGGGGGGAGGCAGATTCGGCAACAGCGAAATATCCCCAATATCCCATCGATTCTCCCGTATCACAGTTCTGCCAGATACCACGCCGGAGGCAATGCATATCTTACCGCCGCCCAGCGAGCGGGCCCCTCCTGCCATGCAATGAACAGGAGGGGCCCGTCACGACTTACCGATCACTCATTCACGGAAACACCGGAACAAATATCGGGCCGCCGACAGGACTCTCAGGCGTCCACGGATTGTTTGACCAGTCGTGATTGGTGATGTTCCTGTGCCACCAGTCCCGGAACTTGTCCAGCGTGCTCGGACCAGGCTCCTTGACAGGCTCCTCAATCGGGTCCGGGATAATGACGCGCGGGGGCGCCGCCTTGGCGGCGGTGTAGACGATTACCCCCTCGTCCGTCGGATGCGAGGTGGCGACCACCGTCTGGTCCGTCTCCTTGACGTACCCGACTGCGGGCATCGACAGATCGAAGCCCGGCACGATGTCGAGGCCCTTGTACGCAGGGTCCTCCTTCATCCGCTCGATGTAGCCGGCCAGCTCTCCCTTACCGGTGTTTGCGACACCGGCGCTCTTCACCTCCCACACGAAGAGCTTGTTGCCCTCCGTGTAGCAGATGTCCGCAGCGCCGGGGTTCCCTGTTTTCTTTTTGCTCGCCCCATCGACACCACACTCGGTTTTCACCTGGAACGCGGCCCAAGGATTACCGGTGCGCATCACCCCCTGCAACCGGATCACGGACGCCGCGGCGTCCCGCGCCCGGTTGTGCCTGGACGCGTTGTACTTCCACGGCTTGTCGTTCTTGTTGATCGGGTTCGGCGTACGGTTGATCGTGACGGCCGTGCAGCCCCTGACGCCCTCACACATGGCATCGACCGACGTGTGGCCATCGACCTCGACACCTGAAACGGGGTTCCCCCCGGCGAAGGCGTAGCGGTTGCTGGTGTAGGGGTCCGCTCCCAGGTCCATGTCGGCAAGGGCGCCGTTGTACATGTCCCGGGTGGTGAACCGGCCCAGGCCCGGGTCGTAGTCGCGGAAGCCCATGTCGTAGGTGCCGGACTGGGCGTCCCAGCGCTTGGCGTTGAACCGGTACGGGTTGTATGCCTCCTTTGTCGGGTCGGCCGCGTCCGGCTTGTCGATGCCGGTGAACTCGGACGTGTCGTCGGAGCCGTAGGCGGTGTAGCCGTACGTCGCCTTCGTGTCACCGTTCTTGTCCGTGAGGGTCTCGACGTCGGTGTGGCCGTTGTAGCCGTAGTAGCCGTCTTCGCTCGTGCCGTCGCTGTTGTACTTGATCTGCGACAGGCGCTCGCCCCACGGGCTGTACTGGTACGACTTGGTCAGCGTGCCGGCGACCTTCTCGTCCAGGACCTCGTTCGACAGGCCCAGGTACTCGTAGTCCGTCGTCTTACCGTCGGCGGTCTTCGCGGTGGTCCGGTCGAGCGGGTCGTACGTGTACGCGGTCGACTTCAGCGCGCCCGTGGCGTCCGTCTTCTGGGACTCCACGATGTGGTCGAAGCCGTCGTACACACTCCGGGAGATGATCTTCCCGTCCGACGCCGACGTCACCGAGTCCTGGCGACCGAACGGGTCGTAGTTGTACTTGGCGACGGCACTACCGACCGTGGCGCGCAGCAGGCGGTTACGGTCGTACTCGTACGCGGTCGTGGTGCCCTTGACCGTCTCGCTGATGACATTGGCATTGTTGTCGTGGACGTATGTCTCCGTCCCCGCGCCGTTGCCGGTCTTCACCGCCTGCTTCAGCCGGTCGGCCGGGTCGTAGGTGTAGTCCGTGGTGGAGTCGAGGTACGCCGAGTGGTTATCGGCGTTCATCTTCCTCGCCACGTCCTGCGACTTGTTGCCGTTCGGGTCGTAGGCGTAGGTGTGCGAGTCGACGAGGGTGCCGTTGGGCTTCTTCTCCGTAGCCGACTTGAGAGCTGCGTCCAGGTAGTACGTGTAGTCGACGGTGTTGCCGTTGGCCTTGGTCTCCTGGAGCTCCTGGCCGCGGTCGGTGTACGTGTACGACGTCACCTTCGGCGACGCGTCCGTGGGGGACTTGCCGACCGAGACGGTCTTCACCAGCTCACGCAGGTCGTACGTGTACTTGGAGAACTGGTCCGGGTGCGTGATCGTGTCCGGCTGGCCGTTCGCGTCGTACGTGTACGACGTGGACTTCTTCTCCACCCCGGCCAGCGACTCGCTCACCTTCTGGACCTGGTTGAGGCCCGTGTAGGCGACCGCGTACGAGTCGATCTTCGCCGTGGACGAGGTGTCTTCGATCTGGGTCAGGTTGCCGTTGAGGTCGTAGGAGTAGGCGAAGTTGTCCTTCTCCGTGTCCGCCGGGTCGCCGGTGGTGTCCCGGACGAGCTTGACGCCGTCCGCCACGACCGTGCCGCCGCTGTTCTGGAACAGCTGCAGCTTGGCCGCGTTGCCCTGCTTGAAGGCGAAGGAGCCCAGCGAGACCCAGGTGCCCTGGTTCGCGGTGGCGTTCTGGTCGATCGTCTTGTCGGTCGTCCCGCCGTCGTACGTCAACGTGTACTTCGCCGTCGTAGCGGCGCCCGTCACCTTCGGGAACTTCACGTACGCGGCGTACGTGCCGTCCTTGGGGATGTTGAGCGTCCACGTGTAGGCGTCCGTGCCGGTGCCGGCCGCGTGGGTCTCGTGGTTGTAGCCCTGCTGGCCGGTGACGTCTCCCTTGGTCCAGGTGCCGGTCTTCGAGGTGTTCTGGGTGTCGGAGTTGTCGACCAGGACAACCGACTTGCCCGCCGGGACACCGTCGTCCGAGCGGGACTTCAGCGAACCGTCGGGGTAGTAGGACCACGACATCGTGCGGTCCGAGGAGCCGCCTGCCGAGGTCAGGGTCCGCTTGGTCTGCTGGCCCAGCTCGTTGTAGTCGTAGGTCGTGACGATGTCCCACTGGTCCACGGACGACCTCACCCAGCCGTTATCAAAATAGCTGTAGGTGGTGTCGTTGCGGACGGTTTCACCGTCCGACGCGGGCAGTGAAGTCTTCGCCACCCGCCCGACCTTGTCGTAGACGGTCTCCGTGTAGACGTTCGGGTCGTTGTAGCGGCTGTCCGCCGGGTCATAGGGCTGGTACTGCTTGGCCGGGCGGTTCAGCTCGTCGTACGACGTGCGGACCGTGAAAGCGTCGGTGGAACCGGCCGCCGTCGCGCGTGGCGTGAGCACCTTGGTGGTGTTGCCGACCTGGTCGTACTCGTACTTCGTCGACCGCCTCGTGGCGCCCTCGTGCGGGACCTTGACCTCGGTCTGCTTGCCGCGCTCGTCGTAGGTGATGAGCGTGGTGTTGTTCTCGGCGTCCGTGGCCGAGGTGACCAGGCCGTCCTTGTCGTAGCCCTTCTGGGTGGTCTTGCCGGCCGCATCCGTGACGACTGTGACCCGGTGGTCCAGGTCGTAGTCGGTCTTGGCGGTGTAGTCGGTCGTGTCGGCCGTCGCATTCTTCTTCGGGTCGATGACCTTGGTGACGTTGCCGACGTCGTCGTACTCGTACGAGAGCTTGTCACTGTTCGCGTTGACCACGGACGTGAGCTGGTAGATCTCGTCGTAGTTGTTCGTGGTGACGTAGTCGGTCGAATCGGTCGTCGTCGCCGTGCCCTTGGGCTCGGTCGTCGTCTTCAGGTTGCCGGCCTTGTCGTACGTGTACGACGTGGTACGCGCGCCGGTCTGGTTGTTCGCCGGGGCGGTCGCCGAGGTGACCTGGTCCGCATTGTCGTACACCGCTGTCGAGACGGCGCCGTTGGGTGCCGTCGACTTCGTGACGTTGTCATTCTCGTCGTACACCGGCGCCAGGGTGGTGATCACGGCACCGGATTCCTTCGGCACCGTCCTGACCAGCGGACGCCCGTACGTGTCGTACGTCTGCGTGGTCACTTTGCTGTCAGCGTCGGTGACCTGGGTGACCTGGCCCCGGTCGTCGTAGGCGAACGTCGTCGCGAAACTCTTCGCGTCGATGATCGTCGCCGGGTAACCGGTCGGCCCGAAGCCGCTGTACGTCGTCGGGTTCCCGTTGGCGTCCGTCGCCTTGGTCATTTCGCCGTAGGCGTCGTACTCGTACGACGTGGTGTAGTCACCCGCCGTCGCCGTCGCGACCCCCTTCGGGTCCGTGACCGTCTTCAGGTTGCCGAAGCTGTCGTACCCGAACTGCCAGGCCCGGCCCTCCGGCGACGTCTTGCGGAACAGGTCCGCCGAGAAGCCGTCGGCACGCGTCTGGTACTCGTACTTCGATGCGTTGGCCGGCCACTTGGAGCTGTCGGTCACGCAGGTGGACGTCTGGTCCGGCACGCCCGCCTTGTTGTTCTCCGCGTCGCGCTGCCAGAGCGGGTAGCCCGTCTTCTGGTCGTAGCAGTACGCGGTCTTGGCGCCGTTGTCCTCCTCCAGATAGGTGACGTTGTTGTCCGCGTCCCAGCTCATCTTCGTGGTCTGGGACTTGGGGTTGGTCGTCTGCACCGGGCGTCCGAAGTCGTCGGTGACGTACTTCGTGGCGTGCGTCTCGGCATCCGTCACCGTGGTGTCGGTGAACTTCGTGTTCGCCGTGTCCACCGCATACACGAAACCGGTGTCGCCGCCGAGACGGTCGGTGATGGTCTTCGTCCACCAGTGGTACTTGGGGTCGTCACCCGCCTTCGGCTCGTTGTACGCCAGCTTGGTGTCGTGGCCGCGCGGGTCGGTGGCCGTGACCAGCTTGACGTTCTTGTTGCCCTGGACGGCGTCGTAGGTGAACTTGAAGTTCTTCGGCTGGCTGGAGCCGTCGCCGTCGGTGAACTGGCCCAGCAGGCCCTCGACCGTGTAGTAGAAGGAGACCTTGCGACCCGAGATGTCGGTGATCGACTTGACGTGGTCGTAGATGTCCGGGTCGGTCAGGCTCGTGCCGGAGACCTTGGCGCCCGTGCCGTCGATGTAGTCGTACGACGCGTCGCCCCTCTTGTAGTAGTCGAGCGTCAGGGACTGCCGGCCCGCCGGGTCGGTGACGTAGGCGAGGAACTTCGCCGCCTTGCCCTGGGTCTTGTGCTGCTCGTACGTGTACGTCTGCGTGTTGCCGTTCTTGTCGACGACAGACGTCAGGTA
>NZ_JBWKFL010000053.1:0-46261 GCF_056434305.1 Streptomyces sp. NPDC044061
CACTGCACTGGGCATCGACTGACACAACCCCATCAGCCAGGCAACCCTGACATCACGCCGCAACGGAACCGATCACGAGAACGACGCGACCCTGGCCCCAGGACGCGGCGAAGTAGGACGGGGACCAGAAGTGGTCACCCCGCAGGTACGTGCGGATGTGGTCGGGGAACTCCTGGCGGAGTCTTCGGGCCGATAAGGAGTGCGCGGAATGCGGCCACGCGGACCGGCTCAACCGAACCTCCCAAGCCACGTTCGTATGCCGGTCGTGCGGCGTCGTTGCGCACGCCGACCGGAACGCTTCCCGTGTCCTGGCCCGCAGAGGCCAGGACACGTGGACTGCGGGGCGTGAGTCACGCGTCCCTGCCACCCCATAGGGGTGTCTGAACGGAGGAGCCCACCCAACAGCCAGGGCACTACCTCCAAACCCGGTCCCTCGGGACGGGGCAAGTTGAGCTATTGAGCAAGTCCCGGCCGTGCCGGAGTGCTGCCGGTGCACCCTTCTGGAGGCGGCGCCCTTCTTCGCGAGTCCCGTGTCATCGACGATCAACACACCGTCCGGCATGCGGAATTGTTCGGCCACGTAGGCCGCGGGGCGTCGCGCAGGCTGTCGGTGTCCCAGCGGCTGTGGGGGGTGCAGGTGCAGCAGGCCGTGGGGGCGTGACTGGCATACTCGGCGAGCTGCCAGCTGTTTCTCTAGCCCACCGGACCGAGCAGTTCGCGGACGCAGTCCCCGCCGGGCCGTGGATCACGACAACGGACTGCTCGCGGCAGTGTCATCACGTGCGGCGCGAGCACTCGTTGGTGTGACGGCCGGCCCTAAACCGTCCAGCCCGTGTCGAGCCCTCGATGCACTCCCCTCTACCAGGTCGTTGACCAGGAGGAATACGGAAGTTCGGCTGGAGTGCTAGGACCGAGCGTGATGGGGGCGGGCCGCCACGCGGGACATGGTCGCATCGCACTGCCCGATGAGAGCACGGTGCCGGTACTGAAATAAACAAGTCATGCTCGGCTCCTTGACGGCTCTTTGTAACTGTCATTTCATAACTGATCGCGGACCTCGCTTCGGCGTGGCCGTCCCGGTTGGCTGAGCCATGGCAAGCAGCCACAGCGACGGCCAGGCAGGCCTGGGAGGTATCCGGTACCAAACCAGCGTCGGCGAGACCACCGACCGAGGAGCGCCCTGGGGGCAAGGCACGGGCACCTGCACGAGGACATAGGGGCTGGCGATGCCATCTTGACGCGCACCCTGAGCCAGGCTTCCAGGAGACAAGGTGGATTAGCCCCGCTAAGAACCGCGAACCGCTGACAGAGCTGGAGACGCTAATGATTGACGAGCCGACCGAACCAGCACCGACGCTAACACCGGGCAAGGCGACGGCCCGGCCGCCGGCCCCGCCCGCCAAGTATGCGCAGGATCTGTCTCGTTCCCTCTCCTTGAAGGAGACCATCTTCATCACACTGTCGGGGGTGACCCCCGCGTCAAGCGTGTTCATCATCATGCCTGCGGCGATCGGGGCCGTCGGGGGTGCCTCCGCGCTAGCGTGTATCGTTGCCGCGGTCATCGGGCTCTTCGCGGCCTTCTGCTACGCGGAACTGTCCAGCGCCATCCCGTTGACCGGTGGCGAGTACGCCTTTGCGGCCCGCACGATCGGCAAGCCGACAGGTTTCGCACTGCTGTTGATGTCCCTGGTCTGCGGTCTGCTGGGCACCGCCGTGATCGGACTCGGGATCGGTGACTACCTCGGCGTCGTGTGGACGTCGGTGTCCGGCCCAGGAGTGGGCATCGTGGCGCTGCTGCTCGCCACGGGGGCTGCGGTCCTTAACATCCGTACCAGCGCCTGGGTGACGGGGGTCTTTCTCGCTTTGGAGATGCTCACTCTGCTCGTGCTCTCCGTTCTCGGACTCGTCCATGTCAGCCAGCCGGTGACCATGCTGTGGACAGCGCAGTCGGCTGGCCACAGTGGAGGGTTGAGCGCCGTCGGCGCGGGGACGGTGCTGGCGGCCATTCCAACGGTGCTGTTCGCCTACCAAGGGTACGGGGCAGCGGTGTACTTTGCCGAGGAGACCCGACAGGCGGCTTCGACCATCGGCCGTGCCGTCGTGATTTCGTTCGCCGCTACCGTGGTGGCGGAGTTCGTCCCGGTCGTGTCGGTCATCCTCGGAACCTCCGACATGCACCGGCTCCTCTCGTCGCCTGCACCGCTCAACGAATTCCTGACTAGCCGCGGTGGACCCACTATCAACGCCCTGGTCAGCTTTGGCATCGCTATCGCCGTCTTCAACGCGCTGATCGCGATCATCCTAGTGATCAGCCGTCTGCTGTACAGCTCAGCGCGTGATGGCTCCTGGCCGGACCTAGTCGGTCGGCCACTCGCCACTGTGCACCCAAAGTGGAAGTCGCCGGTGGCCGCGACGCTCGTGACCGGTTTGGTAACGGTGATCGTCGCCTGGCTGGTTCCCATGGACACGCTCATCCTGGCGACGGGCGCCGGCACCGCACTGCTATACGTCCTGGTAGCGCTCTCGGCGCTGGTCGGACGGCGGCGCGGCACGACCGCTCATGGCCTGTACCGCATGCCGTTGGGCCCGCTGTCGCCGATCGTGATACTCGTCGTCATGGCCTACGTGCTCTACCAGTCCGTCGAGGCCGACTGGGTCCCAGTCGGCCTGTCCGTGGCGATGCTCGCGGCCGGGTACCTGTACTACTACATCTACCTCTACCCTCGCCGCGCAGAGCGGTGGACGCTTCCCGCCCCCGCCGACGAGGAGATCGTCTAGCTCCAGTTCGTGGGCTGCGGTCCCCGCATCACCGTCCATCCCAACGGCATCCTTAGACCCGTACCTTCAAGAAGGGGCACGCATGCTGAACCTGCCAATGGTCCAGCTCATCGGCGGGGACCGCTGCATCCCCGCCGAACTCTGACGACGAATTGCTGGAGCTGGCTCTGGTGGGTGAGGACGGGACGTTTACACCGAATGGTGAACGCGGAAAGGCATTCATGTGATTCCCGTCGATGTCCTCGTCTTCGTCAGGATCGGTGCCATGCCTTGCCAGCCGTACATGTTTCCTGGTGCGCCCCTCACCCGTAGGTAGCGGAGACCGCGAGCGGCTTGCGTTTGTCGGATCCGTCCGACAAGGGCTGGTGCCGGCCGTCTGTTGCTAGGGACAAGCCGGAGAGGACTTCAAGACCGAGATCGCTTGCCCGGGTCGTCATCTCCCCGATGAGCATCTATGTCATCTCGACAGGGTGCTGTAGTGGTGGGCGAACCACTTCCGCCACGGAGTGACCCAAGAACGCATATTCCCAGATCGACTAGCACCCGTGGCGTCAGACCTGGATACGCCGCCAAAGCGGTTCCTGACGCGAGGCTGGCACCGGTGCTGCGACCAGCGTTGGCATTCGCCAACAACCGGGCCCCCAACGTCCCGGTCACCCGCTACCGCTACGGGTGTAGCCCGGATACCAGCGTCCTGAACCACCCCACCCGGCCAACCACCGGGTGAATGAACGTCACACTTGGAGAGCCAGATGCCTGGACATAACCAAGCCCTGGAGCTTGTCAATCCGGTACCCATCGACGAGGTACGTGACTGGACGGCCGCGCTGGCCACGACTCTGCTCCGCAGCCCGCACGACGATGACTTCGCCAGCCGCGTCGAATACTGGAAACATGCCTGGCTGGCCGATCGCACATGGGGCTACCGCGACCACGGCCGATGGGTCGCGACTTTGTTGACCCAGCCCCGTACGGTGACCGTGCCCGGCCCAGACGGCACGACGCGGGACGTCGAAGCCGACGCACTGACCAACGTCACGGTTGCCGCCACCCATCGGCGCCGCGGCTTGCTGACCAGCATGATCACCGAGTCGCTGCAGGCAGCGAAAGACCGCGGCGATGCTCTAAGCATGCTGATCGCCACAGAGTGGCCCATCTACGGCCGGTTCGGCTACGCACCAGCGGTGGTGAACGCCCGATTCAACTATCATCTCCGGCGTCCACGCGCGACGTTGCCACCCGTATCGACCGGATCCCTTCGCCAGGTTGAGGCAACCGAGCTTAGCGGAACCGCCGCCGCCATCTTCGACGCTGCACGTCGGCTCCGTCCTGGACAGGTCGACCGGCGCGCTCCATGGTGGGACGCGCGCCTCGGGTTGAACGGCCACGAGCCAGTTGGCAAGCGTCCGAACTGGATCTTGCACGAAGGGCCGGACGGCCCGGACGGCCTGATCGCCTGGAAGGTCACGCGCAACTTCCACTTGGCTGGGCGCCTCGGCGCGATCGAGGTGGATGAGTTCGTCGCGGCCAACGACACCGCCTACCGCGACCTCTGGAGCTACCTCGGCGCGATCGACGTGGTCGAGGAGGCACACCTCGGCATTCGCCCGATCGACGAGCCGATCCGATGGCTGCTGCAGGACGCACGCTCGCTCGAACCGGCCGGCAGCTACGACTTCCTCTGGATCCGACTGCTCGATGTCCCTGCCGCGCTGTCAGCCCGCAGCTACGCGGTTCCCGGGCGTGTCGTACTCGAGGTTGTGGATGACGGCCTCGGCGGCCACGGGGCGGGCCGTTTCGTCCTTGACACCGATGGGAACAACGCCGAGTGCAAGCCGACTACTAAGTCGGCTGATCTGCGCATCTCGCAGCGAGCCCTGGCTGCGTGCTACCTAGGCGGCCACCGGCTGCGGCAGTTGGCGCTCAGCGGGGTCGAAGTACTGACGCCCGGCACACTCGAGCGTGCCGACCTCATGCTCTCCGTCCCGCTCGCCCCCTGGAATCCGACCGTTTTCTGACCCGCTGCGGGAGGAGGGAGAGCTGCTGCGGTGATCGTCGCGCCCCGGAGCCGGGTGGGCTCACATTGACCCGGCGGCTCGGGGCGGGGCGCTCAGGAGTGCTGTGTGGTGGCCTGGGCTTCGGTACGCCAGGCGGCGGATCCGTGTGTCCTCTCCCTCCTGGGTCCGCAGCCAGTCCGTATCTCTCTGACGCGAAGGTCTTTCGCGTCTGGCTGATCGACACCGCGGGCAGGTTCGAGTCGTACTGCCCGCGGTGTCGATCGACGTTTCGCCCATAGCCGTTGTGAGGTGCTCCGAGTTTCATGGAGTCCGTGATCGTGTGATCAAGTGGTCTGCGGGGCTTCCTCCAGACTCGCCCAGTACGCCTGCGTCGGCGACGCTTGAACGCAGCCGACGCCGACACGCGGCTGGACCATGTACCGGCTCGATCGCTTCGCCATCGTCGTCTGCTGGCCACGCCGATCGCCGTGAGCGGTCCTGTTGGCCGCGGCGCTGGGCCTGATGACGAGACGGCCTCCTCAGCGCCGGCCATGCGTGAGGGAGACCCGCCGCATGCTCGCCCGAACCCGGTGCGTTGCGGCCGACCATGGACGCCTATCGGCGTCCTCGCCCATGCCGCGGTCTAGGTATGGGCATGCGTAATGGTCCGTCAGAACCAAGTATCAAAACGGCCCGTTGCAACAGCGATGTGGCTGACAAGACCGCTCAGGCACCCCCTTGACCGCCACCGCCGGGCAGCACTCCTCCTCTCACAGAGGATTGTCGACCAGACCTCGATCCCGGTCGTCGGTTGCTGAGCCGGCAGCCCGGGCTGGGGAGCATCCGGGGAGCCTGGCGGATGGACTCCAGAGGCCAACCGATCTGAGATTGAGCAGTCGCCTCTCTTCCGCCGCAACCCATCCCCTGTTACCGTCATGACACTTTTTCGGCGTAGTTGATGAATCCGTAACACATGATTCAAAGACAGGATTCCGAAGCGAGGTATCGTGCCTGCTCACGCCATAGACCGCCGCACCGTGCTGAAGGGTGTTGGCGCGACGATCGTCTCCGCTACTGTAGGGGGCGGCACACTTACCGCCTGCTCGGGAGGCGGCCCCAGCACCTCCCCGACGGGAGGAAACGCTTCCGTACGCGCCGCCGGGAGCGGATCAGCGAACCTCGCGATCCAGGACATCCCCGTCAATATGGACCCGGCGCAAGGCCAGCTCTACGCGTCGCTTCAGGTGTACCAGAACATCTTCAGCCAGCTCCTCACAGTCGACGCGGACTACAACTATCATCCGAATCTCGCGGCCAAATGGTTGCAGGAGGACCACAGGACCTGGCTTTTTGAAATCGTCGACAACGCCGTCTTCCAGAATGACGAGCCGGTCACGTCGAAAGACATCGCATACTCCCTCCAGCGGATCAAAACCCAGGCCCTGGGGCCAAGTTTCGAATTCTTCGGGAAGACCGAAATACTGGGCACCCACAGGTTCCGGCTTCACCTGAGCAGACCGTTTGGCCCGCTGGAGGCTACTCTCGCGTACGCCTTCGGTATCACGAACGAAAAGGCCATCACCTCTCACGACCCGACGACCACGCCGTTCGGCTGCGGCCCCTACCGGCTCAAGGAGTGGGTACCCAACAGCCATGTGACGCTGGAACGGTGGGACAAGTACTTCAAGCAGGACCGTCCTTACCTGGAGGAGGTCACATTCACCTCGGTGGGCAATGACACCGCCCGCCTGGTTGGGTTGCAGACCGGCCAGTTCGACTGGATCCAGGCCGTTCCTCCGCACCGAACCTCCAGCCTGCTGAGATCCAGCGCCATCAATCACACGCCTGCGCTGCCGGCCTTTCCGTACCTCCTGCTTCTGAACTGCTCCAAGCCGCCACTCGATGACGTGCGGATTCGCCAGGCCATTGCCTGGGCTATCGACCGGGAAGAGATCGTCAAGCTCGCGTTCTTCGGCACAGCGGAAGCATCGGCCGAGCCGGTGGCCAGACGGCACCCGTTCTACAGCGGTGTGAACCCGTATAGTCACGGTCCGGACCTTGACAAGGCCAAATCCTTGATGAGGCAGGCAGGTGTCCGGCACTTGCAGGTCTCGTGCCTCACCCAGGCAGAGGTTCCGCTCTACACATCGATTGCGCAGGTCCTGCAGGCACAGCTGTCGAAAATCGATATCGGCTTGCGCATCGAGACGCGTTCCTCGGCGGAGTGGTTCAGCCAGATATCCAAGCTGAATTATGACTTGAGCGTGATCTACTGGTCGGCTACGCTGGACCCGGCGCACATCTATTATCCTACCGTGCTCTCCACGTCGCCGTTTAATTGGACCGGATGTAAGAGTCGGGCAATTGACTCCGCACTGGCAAAGTTCACCTTCCAGTCAGACCAGGAGCTGCGCAAAAAGTACTATCCGGAGCTGGTGCGAGCGGTGGCAGAAGAGGCGCCCCAGATACCTCTCGCAATCCAGAATCAGCAGTACTGGACAATGCCGGCGGTGCACGGTTCCACGCCGCTTCCGTCGCTCGAAATCCGATGCGAGGACCTGCGGAGATCGGCATGATCAAACGTCGGCTTTTGATGGCCATCCCTCTGTTGTTCGGTACCTCGCTCGTCGTCTTCCTGGTTCTCCGGCTCATCCCCGGCGACCCAGCGAACGCCATTCTCGGCCCCACCGCCACTCCGGCACTGGAGCGGCAGGTCCGGGAGGACCTCGGTCTCAGCAAGCCGATCTACGTCCAGTACATAGCCTGGTTGTCGCAGATCGTTTTCCACGGTGACTTCGGCCATGACTACATCACCAGCCATTCCATCAGCTCCGAGATGATGAGCCGACTGCCCGTGACGCTCGAACTAGCGGCCTTGGCCTTCGCGCTCTCTGTCCTCTTCGCAATCCCCGCGGGCGTGATCGCGGCAGTCCGTCGTGGCGGCTGGACCGACCGGATCATCCAGCTGGTCAGCGTGGCGACCATCGCGATACCGGATTTCGTCTTCGGCATCCTTGGGACCCTTCTGTTTGCCCTGGAACTCAGGCTGGTGCCCCCGTCGGGTTACGTCCCGCTCAGTGTCTCGCCGCTTCAGAACCTGCAGTCCCTGGCCGTTCCAGCGTGGGCGCTCGCCCTCGGCTTCACCGGCGTACTGTCCCGTGTCACCAGGGCCGCGATGATCAAGGCACTGCAGGCGGACAACATTGTCTTCGCCCGGGCTCTGGGCATCAGACAGCGCGCGATTGTCTTCCGGCGCGCGCTGCGCAGCGCTGCGATGCCGATCGTGACCGTGGCTGGCATGCAGGCCGGCTACCTCCTGGGCGCGACCGTAGTCATCGAAACGATGTTCGTCATACCAGGGCTGGGACAAGGAGTTGTGCAGGCTGTGCTGACCCGGAACTACCCGGTCATGCAAGCCTCCGTACTGGTCTTCGCCACCGGGTTCATCTTGATGAACCTGTTGACCGACTTGATCTACCTGGCGCTGAACCCAAAGCTGAGGAGGCAGACCGGATGAGTAACCTGGTGGGCCCGAGCGGCGGGACGGCCTCGCCGCTCACAGAACAACTGCCCGGCGCGGGGCCCGGTGTCAAGGTGCACAGCAGGTGGCGGGGCATCCGACACAACGGCTCGCTGCTGACTGGACTCAGTCTGCTCCTGCTGATCATAGTGATCGCGGTCATCGTGCCGATCCTGTCACCCGGCGCCGAAACGGTGATGCACTCGGACCGCATGCTCACTGGCCCCGGAAGCGGGCACCTGATCGGCACCGATCAGTTCGGCCGTGACCTGCTCGCCCGAGTGGCCACTGGATACCGCATCTCTGTGACCGTGGCGCTGGGCGCCGTGGCCGTCGGCCTCGGCGTCGGGGTGCCGCTCGGTCTGATCGCCGCGACCAGCACACGCTTCATCGACGGGCTGATAATGCGAGTGATCGACGTCTTCATGTCTTTCCCGATCATCCTCTTGGCCGTTGTCGTCGTTGCAATTGTCGGGACAGGAGCGCTGGCGCTGCCACTCGCGATCGGCGTCGGGTACATCCCGGTCATCACCCGGGTAATGCGCGCCCAGGCCATGGAGACGAGCAAGGAAGGCTTCGTGGAGGCAGCCCGCGCCCGGGGTGCCTCCCACTGGCGCCTGCTCGTACGGCACATTGCACCCAACAGCATGGGCCCGGTCATCGTCCAGGCCGGGGTACTGATGGCGGTTTCCATCGTCCTCGAAGCCGGGCTGAGCTTCGTCGGGCTCGGAGCACAGCCACCGACCCCCTCGCTCGGCCTCCTGCTGTCCTCGGGCAGAGACTTCATGGACGCGTCATCCGTACAGGTCATCGCCCCTGGCATCGCGATTTTGGTGGCGGTGCTGGCGTTTACGCTCATCAGCGACGACCTGCAGGACTGGATGGACCCGAAGCGCGGAAGGGGGATGCACCGATGAGCTGCCTCTTGGAAGTCAGGGACCTCACCGTCAGCTACCACAGCGCCGGCCCCCCGTCCGTCGACTCCGCATCCTTCCAGCTCTCATCGGGCGATGTCCTGGGCATCGTCGGCGAATCCGGGTCGGGGAAGACCACAGTCGGGCTCGCGATTCTGGGGCTGCTACCGCCGTCCGCCGCGGTCACGGGAAGCATCGCATTCCAAGGACGTGAGTTGATCGGCCTGCAGGAAGATCAAGTGCGAACGCTCCGCGGCCCCCAGATTTCTATGATCATGCAGAACGCCACGACGGCGCTCGACCCCTACTTCACCATCGGCAGTCAGTTCGTGGAGCTGCTCCGACAGCACCGGCAACTGACGCGCGCGGAAGCCCGCGACGAGGCGGAGCACTGGCTTCAGGCCGTGGGCCTCCCAATCGAGCACCGCCTCCTGCGTTCCTATCCCCATGAGTTCAGCGGCGGCATGAACCAACGCGTGGTGATCGCGATGAACCTTGCCCTCCGGCCCGCGCTGATTGTCGCCGACGAGCCAACCTCGGCACTGGATGTCACCGTCCAAAACGAGATCCTCGGCCTGCTCAGCGGCCTGCGGGACGACTCCGACAGCACGTTGATCCTCATCACGCATGACATGGGCGTCGTCGCCCGATTGTGCACCCAGGTGATGGTCATGAGGAGAGGCCAAGCCGTCGAGTACAACAGCGCCACCGGACTGCTCGGCAACCCCCAGCACCACTACACCAGGCAGCTGCTCGACTCGTTGCCTGGCCGCCGGCACGCCCGTCCACCCGACGACGCCCACGGGCGCTAACCGTGGGTAGCCCCCGACACTTCGTCAGCTGCCTGACTGCCACGAGGACGGTGTTGTACCAGTGAGCAAGACGATAGGCGGGCATCTGCTGGAGGTGCGCTCGCTATGCAAGGAATACCCCGGACGCAGCGAGACCCTGACCGCAGTCCGGGACATCTCGCTGAACCTCGACGCAGGCGAAATCCTCGGGGTCGTCGGCGCATCGGGCTCAGGAAAGTCCACCCTGGGCCGCATCATCCTCGGCCTCGTCCCGCCGAGCAGCGGTTCGATCGTCTTCCACGGCAGGGATGTCACGCACCGCAGCTCACAGGAGCGGCGCGCCCTGACCCGCGACATCCAGGTAGTCCTGCAGGACCCCTACAGCTCGCTGAACCCGCGGCAGCGCGTCGAAGACATCATCAGGGAACCGCTGGATATCCATAAGGTAGGTACTCCGGCAGAGCGACGCGCGCGGGTCCGCGAGGTATTCCGCCAGGTCGCGCTCGACGACCGGTACGCCCGCGCGTACCCGCATGAGCTCAGCGGCGGATTGCGTCAACGCGTCGGCATCGCGGCGGCCCTGGTCCTGAAGCCGAAGCTCATCGTTGCCGACGAGCCAGTTTCGGCGCTGGACGTGTCGGTCCAGGCCCAGATCATCGACTTGCTCGCCGCGCTACGGCGAGACATGTCCACGGCGATGCTTTTCATCTCGCACGATCTTGAGGCGGTTCGTGAAATCAGCGACCGCCTAGTGGTCATGCATCGTGGCGAAGTTGTCGAGCACGGGGACGTGGAGCGGGTCTACGCCTCGCCGCAGCACCCATATACCAAGGCACTACTGGCGGCCATCCTGTCGGTCGATCCGCCTGCGTCGGCCGACTGAGCCGGCACAAGCTGCCGTCTCGATTCAGGGAAAGAAGTAGTGTGATGCCCGCCGCAGAGAGGAAGACTGACTGGCCGGACAGCGATGCTGGGGGTGAAGAATCGCCCCCGTCGCACGGCCTTGACTGCGGCGGCCACGACCAGCCCTTCTGAGCACCTTGGAATGTCTTCCGATCTGCCGGGGCGGTATCACGGTGCACGCCCACCGGCTCGCGCACTGTGTGCTTGCCGTATCGGAGTGCTGCGGCTGCACGAGGCGCTGCTGGCGGCAAGCTGACCGCTATTGGCTGGCGCCCATACCCGGTTCCCGGCCGACGCATCAGGGGTCCACACCTGACTGGCTACTGACGGTCATGACAGACCGCTGGCGGTTCTCCGCGGTAGTCACCCACAACGATGTGCTCGTGTTCCTTCTCGTTGGAGCCAAGCGTCCTGGTGACCATCTGGGTCGGCTGTCCCGGCCGCAGGCCATCGGCTGCGATTACGTTGGTTGGTAGGCACCGATCCACGTCACGGAGTCCGTGGCAGCGCCGCGGTGCGTCGGAAGCGCAGGCCGTCAGTGGTACTAAAACTGGTGCGCGACACCTTCCGTCGCGCGCCCTTCCCTGTTATAAACATGACGCGTCATCCGTGGTGGCGCGAAAGTTGTAACGCTCTTAACCTCTCCCCTCGGGCACAGCGAGTGACCCGTAGCGAGGATGGTCCTAAGACGAGAGCGCGTTGGGCAGATTGTCTTTCCAAACCCCTCGTTGTCAAAGATGTCAAACAAAGGAGCGGCGATGATGCTTCTTCGCCCGCAGCCGGCAGCTGACCCGCTAGCCGGTAGACCGCTGAGCCTGCGATCCGTCGTCGGTTTCTTGTTCTTCGTCGAGTTCGTCAGCGGCCTGGCCCAGGGCTTCTACCCGCCGCTCCTGGCCAGCATTGGCGAGGTCTTGCATGTGAGTGCCGGACCGTTGAACTGGTATGAAACCGCCGGGCTGCTGTCCGCGGCAGTGTCGGTGCCGATCTTTTCGGCGTTTGGTGACCGGTACGGTCACCGCCGCTTGCTGAGCATCGCGATTTGGACTGTCGCCGTAGGGGCGGCACTGCAGTGCGTGGCTCCCTCGTACCCGGTGTTCCTCATTGGCAGTGCCCTGTTCGGACCCGCCTCTGTTTGGATCGCCCTTGAGATTGCCCTCGTGCGGAACAAGGTCACCGGCTCGGACGCGAATCGTGCGATCGGGTTGCTGGTGGGAGCACTCAACGGGGGCTATCTACTCGGCACACTGATCAGTGGTCCCCTCGAGTCAGCTTTCGGCAGCGTGCGGCTTGCGCTGGCCGTTCCGGTAGTGTTGATCATCCTGTGCGGGATCGGGACTCCGTTCTTTGTCCCCGAGTCCACGATACGAACCACCCGGGCGATCGACTGGGTCGGGATCATCGGACTTTCCGTCGCGATGACGTCGGTGCTGATGGGGCTGATGCGAGCCCATCGTGACGGGTGGACCGCCAGCACAACCTGGGCGGGCCTGGTGATAGGCCTGCTGGTCCTGGTCGCTTGGGTCGCGTGGGAGCGACACGCGAATGAGCCGCTATTGGATATGCGTCTTCTCGCTACGCGGACCATGTGGCCGGCTCTGGTGGCGACACTCCTGTACGGCGTGTTGCTCTTCGGTACCAAGGTGCCAATGGTTACCTTCCTCGCAGCGAAACCGGAGACCGTTGGCTATGGCTTCGGGTTGTCCTCCTCCTCGATCTCCATGGTGGTAGCTGCCTACGTTCTGGCCTCGGTCGTCGGAGCGGTGCTCTTCGCGCCCCTTGCCACCAGGATCGAGACGCGTGGCTCCCTGCTGCTAGGGATGGGACTCAGCGTTGTCGGGTACGGGAGCATGGCCCTGTTCCATAGTGCGCTGTGGATGATCGTGGCGGCGTCGCTGCTGACCGGGTTCGGGGTCGGTCTGCTACTGGCTTGCCTTCCAGCTCACATCTCTGGCGCCGCGCCGCACGACCAGGTCGGCATCGCCTCTGGGACTTACAGTACGCTGAGGGTTCTGGGCGGTTCCATCTCGACGGCGGTTTTCGGCACGCTGTTGTCCAGCTTCACACTGGCCCGCACTGGGGCCCCATCGGTGACCGGATACGCCATTGTGTGGCTTTCCTGTGCCGGGTGTGCCCTGGTGGCCCTACTCGTCCTAGCTTTCGCCTGGTCCGTCCGGCAGCCGCGCTCCGGAGCCGACCACTCCCGGTAAGGAAATACTGTGCCGAGCTCGATGCCCTGAGGGCCGGCACATCTTGCCCAGGGCCAGCCAGGCCATCCAGCATCCGTGCCGATGGCCTGGCTGAGGCTCGACTCCAGCCAGGCCGGACTTGCGCCGCGGGCACTGCACGGAGCCCACCAGAAACGAGGAGGTGCGACGCCTGGTCTTCCCTCCGACCCTATGGTCCTGTTACAGTCGTAACAAGTTTACCGGTGAGTGCCGAGCTTTGTAACGACTGCTTCGGTAGGGCTTGAAGCGAGGTGCGATGTCTGCATTTCCGGCAATCAGGTCCATTCATCGTGTGTGTCGACATCCTGGAGTGCGTGGATGGATAGCCCCGCGCCTCACGTCAGAGCATTGCGGCGTGTTGCTGCCGGTTGATGAGCTCGCGGGTATCGGTTGCTTCAGCGCGACGGTTTCAACGCGTTCGCGGCACCCGGCGGAAGCCGCAGCAGGGCTGGCCGGCGCCAGGCGCATCGACTGTTACCCAAGCCTGCCTGCAGGGTCTCAACCGACGCCCCAAGGGCTGCTTTCGGCGCCAGGTCGATGGGTATGTGAAAGGACCCAATACAAGCGGCGGGGCATCGCCAGCCTGCCCGATTGCCGCCTCGGCGAGCGAAGTGCAAGCTTCAGGCAGGGGCCCGAACCCCGCGCCGGGCCTGGGCGAGGTGACGTCGGACTTCCTTGATCCGGTCGCCGTGAGAGCAGGTCAGATGAAAACGGGTCACCAAGCAGCCCACCACCGAACAGGACCCGCGGGTACACGGCACCGCTTGTACGTTGTTCGAACAACCGGCGGATCGCGTCGACCAGCCCAACGCGCGGATGCGGTCGGTGGCAGTGCGACAAGCCGGTAGGTCTGTTGCCGCTTCCGCCCTCGCGTCTGGAGCCAGCCGTGATGCGCAGGGTGTCCCTTCGTCGTTGATCGCGCCATGAGAGGGTTTGGCGCCGCCTTTCTCTCTGATGAACACATCGAATGAGATTACTTAGCTCAAGGCCCCACAGACTTGCTCAACCCGGCTCGTTCAACTTGCCGCGGTCGGCATCCCCTGATGCGGGCCGAGAATTTCTACCGAATGAATAAGGAGGCCAGTCAATGCTGGAGCACGCGAAGCGCTACACCGGTTACACCGCTTACGAATTCCTTGAGGCAGGGAAGGACTACAAAGACTTCCCGCGCGTGAAGCAGATCGGCAGGGTGCCGTCATACCAGGGGCTCGATCTGTCGGACGAGCAAGCCGCCCGCACTAGTCGGCTCCTTCGCGACGAGATCGTGATCTCACTCCACGATCACGTGCAGGTTTCTCTTAGTGACTTGTCCAACCTGGGGGAGTCCATCCGTCAGGGGCGCGAGCTGACTGCCTATGAGGGCCTGTCACGTTCCGGCCTTACCGCGGTGTTCGACAACGGCATGGACGGCGCCTGCCTCATAAGTAGCGACGCCGGCTGGAAGTATCAGGACGTCTTGCAAGATATCGGGGTCCGGATGGCCGATATGGCGCATCAGGACTTCGTCATCAAGGCCGAGTCGCTAAAGGACATTCACTACGCGCACGAGACCGGCAGGATTGCGCATATATTCGGTCTCGAAGCCGCGACGATGATCGAGAACGAACTGAACCGGCTGGACATTTTGTACGGTATCGGCGTCCGACAGATCGGCATCGCCTATTCCGAAACGAACATGCTCGGCAGCGGTCTGAACGAACGCGGCGACGGAGGTCTCACCTACTTCGGTGAGCAGGCAGTCGAGCGGATGAACAAGCTCGGCTTTGCAATCGATATCTCGCATTGTGGCGACCGCACGGCGATTGATGTCATCGAAGCCTCCTCGAAGCCGGTGTTCATCACGCACACCGGCTCGCGCGAAGTATGGCCGATCCCCGGATTGAAGCCAGACTCGGTGATCAAGTCATGTGCAGAACGCGGTGGGGTGATCGGGGTTTACGCCGCCCCGCACATGACCATGTCGAAGGCTCATCCCGTGCACACCATCGAGTCGGTCATGGATCACTTCACGCACATTGTGGATCTAGTCGGCATCGATCACGTGACTTTCGGTCCCGATACCCTCTTCGGTGACCACGTCGGAATCCATAAGGCATTCGCCCATAACCTGGCGATGAACACGCTCACCGAGGGGCCATCGTTCCAGCGTGTGGACTATGTCGACGGGCTGGAGAACCCGGCTGAATGCTTCTACAACATCATCGGCTGGCTGGTCAAGAACAACTACTCCGATGACGAGATCCGCAAGGTCGTCGGCGGCAACACCCTGAGGGCCCTGGAAGAGGTATGGGTTTAACCAGAACCCCAGTTCGTCACGAAAGAGAAGGCGAGGATGAGAATCAGCGAGCCCTTTTAAGGCCTACGTCAGCAGCCCCTTCATGGGTGTGCTGAACTCCGCAGCGACATTCCGGATTCACCCGCCTCGATGGCTTCGCATCAATGCCGATGATCGCTGTTTCTAACAGTCCTCAGAAAGAGGTGAACGCGATGGCAACACTTGGCATCGTGTACGTCGGCCAAGCGCCGCAGGAAGACTTCGTACAACAGATGACATCTGTGCTGCCCGAGTGCCGGATCGTCCAGTACGGCGCGCTCGATGGCCTACCTCCTAACGAGCTCGAACGGCTTGCCCCGCGCGACGGCGAGGAACCAACCCTTGTGCGTCTCGCGGACGGGAACGACGTTGTGGTCAGCCATGACCGACTCGTCCCTTTCCTGGCGCGTGCGGTCGCACGGGCCGAGGACGACCAGGTCGAAGTCACCCTCGTCGCCTGCAGCGGGTCCTTCCCGCAGTTCCCCCACAAGCGCCCCCTGATGTTCCCCGAGGCTCTCGCCCACCACGGCGTCGCCGCACTCGGCGCTGAAGCACGGGTCGGCATCATCCGGCCGCTGGCTGAGCAAGTCAACAGCGGCTGCCCGGCATGGGAACAGTCGCTTGGTCGGCCAGTCTCGGCATTCGGCGTGGCTCATCCGAGCAACGACGACTTTTCTTCCATCGAGGCCGCCGCTGCGGGAATCGCCGACCGCTGTGACATCATCGTGCTTGACTGCATGGGATACGACGAGCCCATGCGCGCCGCCGCGGCGGCCGCCGCGAGCCGGCCGGTGCTTCTGGTGAGCACCCTCGCCGCCCGCCTCGTAGCCGAACTGCTTGCTGCAAGCCCCGTTCATGTAGCGCCGGTAGAGGTCCTACGAGGCTGAACCCATGAGCGCAAGTTCGGGCTCGACCGCCACGCACGACCGTAGTTCGTGGCGGCGAGGCGCGCCGCTCGTTCACAACGCAGTGAATCTCGCCGAATGGTTGGGGAAGACATACCTCGCCCGGTCGCTGAGAGGGACGCGTGCGAGGATTACCAACGACAGCAGGTGCGTGCTGTGAGGTGGTGCCATCGGTACATGACGTAACCCGGAAGGCGTCGTTCCGCGCCTCGTTCCCGATCATGGGTGCATGCACCGAGTCCTGCCTCTAAGGCTAAGTATGCATTCCTGATAACAGCTACATGGCTGGAATGGATCGTCGGCTGACCGGCATCGCAGCGGAAATATGGGTACCGTCTCACTCAATTTGAGACCGGGTTAACGCTCGAGCCGATGACGTTAACCGGATGGTCAGCGTTGGTCATGAATTGTTGCGGTGCCTGTCAAAGTGGGCCAAGCACTAGAATGGAAAAGGGCATGACTTTCACTCTCGCGCTTTCGGGTGACAGTATTATCACCCGCGGCAGTGTCATCGGCGATGACGAAAATGCGCGCCAACTGCAGACGCTGATACAAGGCGCGGACGTTGCCTTCACGAACCTCGAGGTCGTTGCAAGCGACCTGCGGAGCTACCACACCTCAGGGACCCTCACTCCTACCGTTGCTGCCCCCGCCTCGGTTCTCGACGAACTAGTTACGCTTGGCATCGACGTCGCCGCAATGGCTAACAACCACATGCTCAACCTTGGGGTTGAAGGCATGCTGGACACCGTCAAGGGTCTCCGCGAGCGGCGTGTGAAGTACGCAGGTGTCGGCATGACCCTCGCCGAAGCCTCCATGCCCACCTATATTGACAAGCCCAATGGCAGCGTGTCGGTGATCGCATACTCGTCCACCTTCACTTCGGGTGACGAGGCGACGCGTCCCTCGGACTCCATGGCTGGGCGCCCCGGGCTCAACCCGCTGCGCCACCGGTTGCGGATGGGCGTCACTGAGCATCAACTGGCTGAGCTGTCCAAGATCCACCGGGATTTGGGGCTAGAGCAGTTGGTGGACTATGCGCGGGAACTGCGCTTTCTGCCGCCTGCCGACGGGGTCAACCACCTGATGTTCGACTCCTCATTCTTCGTTGCCGAGGAGCCGTACGTCGAGACCACGTGCCTGCCGTCCGACCTGGAAAGGCTCAGGTACTGGGTGAGCGAAGCGAAGGCTAGGTCGGACATCGCGATCGTAAGCGTGCACTCTCACGAGGTCGGGACAACTCTGACCGCCCCAGCCGAGTTCCTCGTCGAATTCGCGCGAGCCGCCATCGACGCCGGCGCTGATCTTGTCGTCGGCCACGGTCCGCACCGCATCCGCGGCGTCGAAATTTACAGGGGCAAGCCGATCTTTTACAGCCTGGGCAACTTTGTCGGCCAGTTCGAGCTTATGAGCACGCTGTCCTCGCATACGTATGACGTGCTTTCCGCAGACCCAGATCTACCGCCCTACAGGGTCCTCGGCGGATCCTCCCTCGGATTTGCCGACAACGCGGAGTACTGGCGCGCCTTCGTGCCCGTTCTGACATATGAAAATCACGAGCTGACTGCTGTCGATATCCATCCGATCGCGCTTGGATATGATCGCCCGGCGCCAGAACGCGGGCGCCCAATGCTGGCCAAGGCTGACGAAGCAGAGGCGGTGCTCAGTGACCTTGCCCGCTTGTCGAAACCGTTTGGCACCGAGATTCTCTCCGACGGAGGCAGTATCCGCGTAAAGCTGTAGCTGATTGACATACCGTGCACGTCCGGCGACGGCACCCCGGAGACTCACCCAGCTTGAGGAGTGAAGCCAGCCGGCGTTCTGGGACTCGATCGCCGTGCTCAAGTCGGTTCCAGCTCACTCGCTTGGTTGGGGCACCTCGGTGGCTCCGGAGCGTCTGGCTCCCGTGAGCCGGTCTCGGGCCAGGGCTTGATCAAGTTCCCTTGGTTCCTGGGTTGTTGGTGATGCCCAGGAGTGGGAGTGCTCGTTCGGGTTGGTCGCGGATTGCGCGGGTGGTTTTGGCGATGTTGTCGGCTCCCAGGGTTCTGAGTAGGCCGATGGCAAGGTTGCGGAGGGTGGCCATGGCCCGGGGTGCGGTGCCGGTGTGGACGGTGGAGGCGTCTTCGGCGAAGGTCACGTCTCTCACGTGGTGCAGGGCTTCCACGGTCCAGTGGCCGCGGATTGCGGCGGCGAGCTCGGCGGGGCCGGCCTGGTGGGCGTCGAGGCTGGTGACGGCGTAGACCGTCTCGCGGGTCTCGCGTCGGCCGGTCTGCCTGCGGCGGCGATGGACGCGGACGGCCAGACGGGCGTGGGGGAAGGCGATCCCGCCGAGTTCGTCCGCGATGCCGCAGGCCTTGACGGAGCGGGACTCGCGGCGGCCGTGTCCGGTGGAGGTCGTGGTGTGCTGGAGCGGGATGTCCCGCCAGGGCAGGGCCGCGAGCTGGCGGTGTGCGGTCGGCTGGTTGGCTTTGATCACCGCGATGTAGTGGGCGTTCTTGGTCTCGACCAGCCAGGTGACGTTCGCCTGGACCGAGTGCAGCGCGTCAAAGGTGATGAGAGCTCCTTGAAGGTCCAGCGGCTCGAGCAAGGGCCGGAAGTGCGTGGTCTCGTTCGTCTTCGCTCCCACCTCCGCCTGGGCGAGGGTCAAGGTCCGGTGGTGGGTGACCGCGGAGAGCAGGTGCCGGCGGGTGGCGGTCAGGTGGGCCGATCCCTTCAGTGCCTTGCCGTCGACGGCGATCACGCGACGCGGTCCGGCCCCGGCCCCGGCGGCGTCGTGCCGGCCGGTGAGGTAGGCGCCGACCGCCCGGTCCAGGGCGTCACCGTCGACGGCCTGGAGGACACGCCCGATCGTGGTCCGTGAGGGAGTCCGGCGCCACTGGAACGGATGACGGCGCACGCCGACGGCCGTCAGCAGGGCGTCCGAGGCCCGCTCCGCCCACTCGGCGAGTTCGTCGACGCTCCTCGCTCCCGAGACGGCCGCACAGGCACAGATGAGGAGGATGGCGGTCAGCGAGTACCAACGGCCCCGCCGCGCACGCGGGTCGGGCACCAGGTCCAGGTAGGGGCGCAGGTCAGCGACCCGGCCGCCGTCCAGCGGACCCAGCTTCACCAGCACGGCGGGGATAGGGGAGGATACAGCGGCAGGCACGGGCCACCTCATGATCGTTGAGCTTCGACACCCCAATGATCACGAAGCCCGTGCCTGCTCCGCTATGCGCCCCAACCGGTCACGGCCCGACCCAGCCGCACGACTCCGGAACTTGATCAAGCCCTGGTCTCGGGCTGGGCGGCGGGTCGGAGTGGCCCAGTGCCACGTCTGGCTGGGCGTCAGGCATCACACCCGCGCGACCGGAGCTCGTCATGCACGCGCGGGGCGTCGAAGGCGCCGCGGTGTTCTGCGCAGATCTCCGCAACCACCCTCTCCTCGGCGGCTTGGCGCACGGCGAGGGCCGGTGCCGTCGCCCGGTGTCGGCAGAAGCCGGAGCGGGACACTCCGAGGCGCCCAGCAGCCACTGCGCGCCCGGTTCCTCGCCGTCCGCCTCGAGCCGGAGCTCGGACTCCGCCATCCGGCCGGAGAGGAACTCCTTGGACAGCGGCGGCCGGTCGTAGGGGTGGTGCGGCTCGTCACCGACGATGACGAGCTGTCCGTCGTAGCCCTGGGCGCGCAGGGCACGCACGGCCGACAGTCCGGCGAACGAGGCGCCGACGACCGCCATGGTCTTCACACGTCGGCTCCGGCAACCGGACGCCGCCGAGCCGGGCGGCGACGCAGGACGGCGGGAGGTTCGGCGGCGTCTCGGAGAGCCTGACGTCGATCATGCCGTCCTCGACGACGACCTGATGGGTGGGCACGGGCAGCCAGGCCGGCGGAGCCTCCACGTTGCCGGTGCGCAGGTCGAACTTCGAAGCGCACAGGGGGCATTCGACCTCGCACCCCTCCAGCCAGCCGTCGAACAGCGAGGCGTCCTGGCGCGTGCAGGTGTCGTCGATCGTGTACACGTCGCCGTCCTCGGTGTGGAAGACGGCGACGGGCGGGTCGTTCTCCAGCCGGAACGCCTTGGCGCGGGGCAGTTCGGCGAGCGGGCACACGGGAATCATCGGGCCACCTCGGTGCGCATTGCGTAACATGATGGGTTTAGCGCAACGTCGGTCTGAGGTTGACCCCCATCGTTGTCGAGAAGTCGTCCGCACGTCCACGGGAGTTCGGCTCCCTCTGCCGCTACCACGAGCAGCCGGGTGGCCCAGAACGTGCCGATCCCGACGACCAGCTCGCCCGCTTCCCGGTCGGCGTCCACCCAGCCGATGCCCCCGCAGTACGGACCCCGCGGGACCGTCTCCAGGGCCTCGATGATCCGCAGCGCACTCGACTTCGGCACGCCTGTGACCGATCCGGGCGGGACGGCGGCGGCCAGCAGCTCCGGCCAGCCGGCCTCGCCGTGCAGCTCGCCCCGGACTGTAGAGACCAGGTGAACCAGCCCCGGATGCTTCTCCGCCGCGCGCACAGGTCGGGGACGCTCACGCTACCCGTGGCGCAAACACGCCCGATGTCGTTGCGGGCCAGGTCCGCGATCATTATGTTCTCGGCGTAGTCCTTCTTCAGCAGGTCCGCCTCGGTGCGTCCGGTGCCCTTGATCGGCCCCGACTCCACCGTCCGCCCGCGCTGGCGCATGAACAGCTCCGGCGAGGCGGTGGCGATCTCCGCGCCGTGTCCCGGCAGCCGGACCGTCCCGGCGTACGGCGCCGGGTTGCCGCGCGCCAGGAGCGCGGTCAGCGCGTCCACGTTCGCCTCCGGCCCGATGGGCGCGGACAGCACCCGGCACAGATTGGCCTGGTACACCTCACCGGCCGCGATGCACGCTTGTATCCGGCGGACGGCCGCCGTGTACGAGGAGGCCGGTGGAACAAGGCTTCCGCAGCGGGCCAGGGGGCGACGTCGCGCACGGCTGCGAGCCTTTCCCGTGCTCTTCCTTCAAGCAGACGGTCGGGCGGGTGTGGAACGGCGGTGCCGGGCCGACTGTCCGCGTCGGTCCGGCACCGCCGGGTCATCAGTGCCGCCCTGTCGGGCCGCTCAATCGGTATTCGACGGCCGCGTCCAGCAGCCAGTCCGCCAGGTAGCCGGCGAAGGAGGTCACCCGGCCGTCCTGTTCCTCCTCGACGCCCATGGCTCCCCAGCACAGGTCGTTCCGGGGCTTGCCGCTTTGCTGACCCCGTGTCGGCGTACGACCTACGTTCAGGAGTACGCCGACAGTTCTTTCAGTCAGCCGGTGAAGCCGCCGCCAGGACTTTGACCTCAGGGGGCAGCCGCTCCGGGAGGACCATGGATGTGTTCGCTCACGGTGGCCAGCTTCGTCAGGTGATGTCCCGGCGGCAGGCACAGCCTGCCGCCGACGATGCGTGCACGATCGCGAGTTCGTTCAGCGATGGGCACGCATGCCGCGGTTGCAGCGGTTACACCCAGGCCTCTTCCAGGACCCGCAGGGTGTTGCCGCCGACGACTTTGCGGATCTCGTCATCGGAGTAGTCGTGCTTGACTAGCCAGCCGATAATGTTGTGAAAGCACTCGGCCGGGTTCTCCAGCCCGTCGACGTATTCCACCCTCTGGAACGAGGGGCCCTCGGTCAGAGCCTTCATGGAGATCGCGGCAGCGAACGCCTTGTGCAACCCGACGTGGTCGCCAAAGTAGGTGTCGGGGCCGAATGTCACGTGATCGATGCCGACCAGGTCCACGATGTAAGTGAAATGATCCATGACCGACTCGATGGTGTGCACGGGATGAGCCTGAGACAGGTTCATGTGTGGGGCGGCGTACACGCCGATCACGCCGCCGCGCTCCGCGCATGCCTTGATCACCGAGTCTGGCTTCAGCCCGGGGACCGGCCAGACCGCGCGCGCGCCGGTGTGAGTGATGAAGACAGGCTTCGTCGAGGTCTTGATGACGTCGATAGACGTACGGTCGCCGCAGTGTGAGATATCGATTGCGAAGCCGAGCTTGTTCATGCGCTCGACTGCCTGCTCACCGAAGTAGGTGAGCCCGCCATCACATCGTTCCTTCAGGCCGCCGCCGAGCATGTCGGATTCCGAGTAGGTGAGGCCGATCTGTCGGACGCCGATTCCGTACAGTACGTCCAGCCGGGTCAGTTCATTCTCGATCATTGTCGCGGCTTCGAGACCGAATATGTGCGCGACCCTGCCGGTCTCCTGTGCGTAGCGGATATCCTTCAGTGACTCGGCCTTGATGACGAAGTCCTGATGGGCTATGTCCGCCATCCGGACGCCGAGCTCCTGGATGACGTCTTGGTACTTCCAGCCGACATCGCTACTGATGCAGTTGAATCCGCCGTTGTCGAAGACCGCAGACAAGCCCGAGCGTGACAGGCCTTCGTAGCCGGTCGCCGCGCGTCCCTGGCGGGCGTACTCGAGAACGTGGGAATAGTCTTCGGGGTAGACCTGTACGTGATCGTGGAGTGAGATCACGATCTCGTCGCGAAGCAGTCGACGAGTGCGGGCAGCTTGCTCGTCCGACAGGTCCAGCCCCTGGTAGGGAGGGACCCTGCCGATTTGCTTCGCGTACGCGAATTCTTTGAAGTCCTTTCCCGCCTCGAGGTACTCGTACGCGGTGTAACCGGTGTATCGCTTGGCTTGCTCAAGCACTTCCTGCTCCCCTCTCAGTCGGTGGCATACGGTCGCATTCTTGGGACCTGCCCGTCCGGCCGGGTGTATGATAGAAACGTAACATGTGTACGTGAAGCACGGTAGCCCTGAAACAAACGTTCCAGGCTGGGGTTGGTCTCGCGGGTGATCGGGCGCTGACTCGGCGAGGTCGCGGAGCTGGCCGATCGGTCCGGTGTCTTGACAATCCTCAAGTGGTCGGCACGTGAGTCGCCGCCCGGCCGGTGCTGAAGCCGGCAGACACGGGCGTGAGTCACGGGTGCAGACGGTGCAGCACCTGAACTGCGAGCCAGTTGATGGGTCTGTACCTCATGCGTAGAGGCTCAGCCTCGACCCCGACTGCCGCTCGAGGGCTGCACTCCAGAATTGTAACGCTATAGCGATCTATCTACCGTTTCTCTAGCTCTGTATTGTTCGTTCGTGGTTGGTTCGTAGCGAGGTTGTCCAGTGATGCGCGTGTTCCGTAATGCCAAGGTCTATACGGGTGACCCCAACAAGCCGCTGGTCGAAGCGCTGGCTGTCGACGGCGAGACGATCGTCGCGGCTGGCAGCGAGGTTGAAGTACGAGCGGTCACAGGTATGCACGCCGAGTTGGTGGATCTCGATGGTGCGGCCGTCCTGCCAGGATTCTGTGATGGCCACATTCACAGTGCCCTCTACGCGCGCGGGCTGAGCGAAGTGGATCTCCGGGATGTTCGTTCCCTGGACGAAGCTCTAAGCCAGATTGCGGAGGATGCCAAGCAACTTCAGCGAGGCACGTGGCTGTTTGGTAGTGGGTGGAACAGCAACACCTGGCGGCGGCCGGTACAGCCCGACCGACGCGCGCTTGACTCGGTTTGCCCAGATCGGCCCATTGCGCTGTCGAGCATCGACCGACACACCATATGGGCCAACTCAATGGCATTGCGACTGATCGGCGTCGACCGTGAGACCCCAGACCCGGTGGGCGGGCAGATCGTCAGGGACGGGCAGGGCGAGCCGACCGGGATCTTGCGTGAGTCGGCAACCCACCAGCTGAGCAAGCTGATGGCCAGCGGCGATCTGCGACCGCAGTTGCGTGCGGCTCAGGAGGAGCTTCTGGCGCTCGGGCTGACCAGCATCCACGACATCGATGGTGAGGACTGCCGTGCGACGTACCTCGAGATGTACGGAGCGGGGGAGCTGAAGCTAAGGGTGCATAAGGCCATTCCGGTCACGCACCTGGAGGAAGCGATCGCTGAGGGCCGATCTACTGGGCAGGGCGACGCCTGGTTCAGTGTCGGTCCGGTGAAGCTGTTCAGCGATGGAGCGCTGGGGTCGCACACGTGCCACATGCACGAGCCGTTTACCGGGGATCCGGAGAATACGGGCATCGCAGTGACCCCGTACGAGGATCTCGTGGAGCTCATCTCTACAGCCAACGCGGCTGGCATCGCGGTCGCGACGCACGCTATAGGCGATCGAGCGAACCGCCTCGTCATCAATGCCTACGAGGCTGCCGGCAGAAATGGCCATCTGCGCAACCGGATCGAACATGCGCAGTACCTACGGCGCCAGGACATCGATCGGATGGGAAGGCTCGGCATAGTCGCCTCGATGCAGCCGGTGCACTGCGTCAGTGACATTGACCTGGTCGAGTCACTGCTCCCGGAGCAGGACCTGTCCTTCTACGCCTGGCGTACCATGCTCGACGCGGGTGTTCCCCTGGCATTCGGGTCCGATGCTCCGGTGGAGCACCCGAACCCCTTCGCCGCGTTGCATGCCGCTGTAACTCGCACGAGACCGGACGGCACGCCGCCTGGCGGATGGCAGCCGGAACAGCGGCTTAGTATCGCTGAGGCTGTCACCGCACACACACTTGGTTCGGCCTACGCGGCAGGCGAAGAGCAGATCAAGGGAGTCCTCGCTCCCGGCCAACTTGCCGACTTCATCGCCGTCGACACCGATCCTTACGTCGAGGTACTTCCGACCACTAAGGTGCTCACAACCGTCGTTGGCGGCGAGGTCCGCTGGGAACGACGCTAGGAGGTAGGGCCCCGGCAAGGGGGCCTCCAGCGGGGCGTCCCACAGGAACGAAACACTGACAGACACTCAGCCTCGAGCCACAACCGCGCACTGGCGAGCGGCTGGGTGCGATGCCTCGACACTCAGCCGATTCCGGCACTGGGGTACGCCTGCGCCTTCGAATCCTGCGAGAGAGCTTCACCTCTGCCTCTCAGAGCGAGGCGGCTCATATTGGTCAGCAGGGTCCCACCATTGCTCGGGCTTACGCCAGGACACCACCGGGACACACCTCGACGATGGTGAGGCAATAGAAGAGGCAGCCCCAGTCAGTTACATCGTGCTGCACACCGATAAGCGCACGATAAATGGGAGGGCGCCGACAAGGGCATCGCCCGGGACAGGGCCCAGAGACGCGAGCCCCCTCGGCGGCCACACCTCCTCACTTGATGACCTGTATCAAGGGCCTGTCACGAGCACCTCCTTGACCACACATACACCAAGACAGGGAAAGAACATGGGCATTCACCTGATCACTGGAGCGGGCTCAGGGATCGGCGCCGCGGTTGCGGAGCGGCTGGCTCAGCGTGGCGATGAGCTATGGCTGATGGCGCGGGACACACGCCGCGCCGAAGAGCTGCGCGAACGCTTCCCCGACGCGCACACGTTGGTCGGCGACCTTGGCAGGACCAGCGAGCTGTCCGGGGCCGTTAGCCAACAGCCCAAACCGGGTCACCTAGACTCCCTACTACACGTAGCCGGGATGGTTGAGCTGGGACGTCTTGGCGACATGGATGCCAAGGTCTGGAACGACACTCTGGCCGTCAACCTCATCGCGCCAGCTGAGGTGACGCGACTGTTCCTGCCAGAACTGAGAGCTGGCTGCGGCCGCGTAGTGTTTGTGAATTCCAGCGCGGGGCTCCAGGCCTACGCTCAGTGGGGCGTTTACGCGGCCTCGAAGTTCGGTCTCCGTGCGCTGGCAGATTCACTCCGCCTGGAGGAGTACGGGGAGGGGGTCCGCGTGACAACGGTCTACCCAGGTCGGACTGCGACGCCGATGCAGGCCAAAGTCCGAGCTCAGGAGGGCCGCGATTTCGACTCCGATGCGTGGATCACGCCGGAGTCGGTGGCGACGGCTATCCTCACGGCACTCGATCTCCCTCGCGATGCCGATCTCACTGAGCTGTCAGTCCGGCCGGGGCTGTAGCTATCAAGGATGCCGGTGTCACTGACCTCCTCGGATTGTTGTCGGTTGGTGTGTGCGAGCGAGTCCCGTGCCGGCAAGACAGCCGTCGATGAGGTCGGGGTGTAACTGGATGCGACACAGGCCTCGGCGGAGGGTGCGTTCAAGATGGTCGTCGTCGGTGAAGGCGGTGTTGGCCAGTGGGCCGTGTCGCAACAACGACCAAACGCTTCTACCAGATACAGGTCCGGTGTATATGTGGCCAGTTGCACGATGGGCAGACAGTCGTGCGAGCCGGCGTAGTCGCGCCTTCCGGCATCCCGGTAGTTGTTGGGTCTGATCAACTGGGTATCACCGGGGCGGTCCGCGGCAAGAGGGTCATCACGACGATCCAGGACCAGGTGGCCGAGCGGGCACCGGACATTCTTGACCGCGACCTCGTGGCTGCGGCCCCGAACCGGTGCCGGGTGGTCGATTTCACGTACATCGCGGCCTGGGCCGGCACCGTCTATGTCGCCTTCGTCGTCGACACCTGCTCCCGCCGCATCGTCGGATGGTCCGCTGCCACCAGCAAGGAGACCCAACTGGTGCTGGACGCACTGGAGATGGGGCTGCGGCAACGCGACCGCGAGGGCCACCGCCATGTCGCCGGTGAGCTGATACATCACTCCGACGCCGGTTCGCAACCTGGACTCAACCGGTCGTCGCAACACCGGATTCTTGGACCGATAGTAGATGCTCGTTCAGGGCTTCGGCTGGTGTCTTCCAGCCGAGTGTTTTGCGGGTCCTGCTGTTGAGTGTCAGAGCAACGGCCTCGAGCTCGTCGGCTTCCCACCGCGACAGGTCCGTGCCCTTTGGAAAGTACTGGCGGAGGAGTCCGTTCGTGTTCTCGTTGGTGCCCCGTTGCCAGGGGCTGTGCGGGTCGGCGAAGTAGACCTGCAGGCCGGTGTCGATACGGAGTTGGACGTGCTGGGTCAGCTCCTTGCCGCGGTCCCAGATCAAGCGAGCGGCGCAGTTGCTCGGGCAGTGTGGTGATCGTGCCGATGATCGCGTCTTTCATGGCCTGGGCGCCGCGGCCGGCCAGTGCCGGGCCGTTCTTGACCCGTGGCTCGACACCGTAGCCGTCCATCCGCGGCAGGTGCAGCAGCATGGTGAACCGCGTCGTGCGCTCCACGAGGGTGCCGATCGCGGACCGGCGAGTTGCGGTGATGAGGTCGCCTTCCCAGTGGCTCGGGACCGCGCGGTCCTCCGCCTCGGCAGGCCGCTCGCTGATCATCACGTCGGATGTGACGTGACCGCTGGCATTCTGACGGGAGCGTGCCCGCGGAACACGCAGAGCGCGCCCGGTGCGAGGCAGGTGGCCAGCTCGCGCTCGAGCGCTCCGCGGCTTTGGATGAACAGGCCCTGGTAGATCCCCTCGTGCGAGATGCGCATGGACTCATCATCGGGGACGTTGGACTTCAGCCGGTTCGAGATCTGCTCCGGGCGCCATGCCGTGGCCCGCCTGTGGTCTTGGTGTCGCGGCTTGTTACGGCCCTTCCAGGGTGCGGCGTCAGGGCCCGGCAGCGGTGTCCTGTTGGGCGGGCGGACCTTGCCGGAGAGCCGCTCTTGGACGTACTCGCGGAGCCGTTCGTTGACGGCAACTGAGGTTGTCGGGTCAGGGTGAGGGTCGGGGGTTGATGGTCAGGCCGGTCTCGGCGATGAAGCCGTCGAGGAGGCCGGGTCGGTACTGCATCTTCTTCAGGCGGGTGCGGGCGAGCGCGGCGAGTTGGTCGGTGGTGCAGGCGGCGAGGTTGGCCAGGGACTTCTTCAAGTGCGCCCAGGCGCCCTCGGCGGGGTTGAGGTCGGGCGCATACGGTGGCAGGCGGAACACGGTCAGCCAGCTGCTGCGTGCCTGGAGCAGCTCGCGCATGAGGGTGTCCTTGTGCTGGGTGGCGTTGTCCCAGACGAGCACGATGCTTGAGCCGAGCTGCTGGTGGGCGGCGTCCAGCAGGGCGGCGAAGTCGTGTTCCTTGAAGCCCTTCTTCTCGCCCTTGCGGTTGTGGTGGACCAGCATCCGGTAGATCAGCCGGGTGCGGTGATGGGGCCGGGTGCGGACCAGGCCGGCGAGGCTGACCCGGCCGGATCCCTTGCCTGAGACGGCGACGACCGGGGTGGTGCCGCGGCGGGACCAGGTACGCGCCTTCGGCGGGCGCAGCGCCTGGCCGGCCTCGTCCTCGAAGCACAACCATGCGTCCTGGTCCCTCACTGTTCTTCCACGACCGGCCACACCTCCCGCACCCAGGTGACCACCGCGTCCTGGTCGCGTTCGGCGGCCCGGTGCTGCGGGACCTGCACGCTGAACCCCATCTGGTGCAGGATCCGCGAGACCTGCTTGATGCTGAATCGCACGTGGAACCGGCGCGCGATCAGCGTCGCGACCCGCGCCAGGGTCCAGCGCTGGTCCTCCACCCAGCCATGCGCAGCCGGCCCCTCCACCAAGGCCGTGGCCAGCCACTCGCGCCAGGCCGGCTTCATCCGCGAGGGCGGACCGCTGTGTCCCTTCGACCGCAGCGCCTCCGCCCCGCCCTCGCGCCACACCGCGTGCCACGCATACGCGCTCTTACGCGAAACCCGCAACCGCACCGCCACCACCGGCGGCGCCACCCCTTGCTCGAACAATCCAGCAGCCTCGAACCGCACCCGCTCCCGGGCATCGCGCTCAACCGCGGTCAGGCCACCACCGTCGGCGTACCTCATATCCAGGGCATAGCACCGAACTGACTAGCCGTCACCCCTACACGACAACCTCAGAAGCTTCGCGGTCTTGGGGCGTCGCGTCATACGCTTCGCCTTCCATTGCGCTACCGAAGCCCGGTACTCGAGCTTCCCGGCCCAGAGTGGCCGCGTTGCGTCGCAACTCCCGCGAGATGGTCGCCGCGTCGCGACCGAGCCGGCGGGCGATCTCCCGAACTCCAGCTCCCTGCGTCTGCATCAAGGCGATCTCTTCTCGTTCCTCAAACGACGGATAGCGGCCCGCGAGCGGGGCGAGCATGAAGGTCGGCATGCCGCCACGCTCGCGGAACCAGCGACTGCCGGCCGCCTGCGACGCGCCGCCTGCGATCGCGGCTTCTCGCTCGTGAGCCCTTTGGCGATCTCCCGCCAGAACAACCGTTCCATAGCGCGGCGAAACGACGGTTTCCTCGGCGACTTCATCGGCGCCCTGCCCGTCAACGCCTTCATCCGCCCCGCTGGCCTGGCCATCAACACCTCCAAGTTCAAGGTGTTGCGACGACCGGTTGAATCCACCCAATACACGTTTATCAAGCTCGCCGAGCGCCTGGGTGCGGCGGACATCGCAGCATCCATCGGTTCGGTCGGCGATGCCTACAATGCCTTGATGGAATCGACGATCGGCTTGTTCAAAACTGAGCTGATCAAGCCCCAGCGGCCCTGGAGGTCGAGTTGGCCACCGCCGAATGGGTCGACTGGTTCAACCACCGCCGCCTGCACGGTGAGATCGGCCACGCCCCGCCCGTAGAGTACGAAGTCGCCTACTACCAGCGGAACGCAAATCCCCACCCATGAGGGCCGGGCCTGTCAAGCGTAGAAGTGGCCCCGACCTGCGGCCTTTTGTTCTTCGCCGAGGCGCTTTCCTTGTGGGTCTTCCTCGTGCTCGTCTGGCAGGGTTGACGTGCAGAGCCCTGAATCGGGAGCGAGGAAGCGTCACCGATGTTCAGGGATTAGGTCGTTGACGTCCCCGATGTTCTGATGGCCTGGCGGAGTGGGCTCACATCCACCCATTCGGCGTCTGGCCGGGCGGGCCGGCGCCATGACCGTGGTTCGGGGATCCGGGCTGCTCAGTCAGGTCATCGAGCACGGGCGACAGCCCGTCTCATGGGGTTTTGCGAGCTCACCCGGGGTCTGCGACCGCCCCTGGCGGTTGTCGTCGGCTGCTGTCATCGAGTCCCCTGCCGGTCGGGTGGGGCCTGGACCGCGCGCAGCAGATGGTAGGCGCGGGCCAGCAGGCGGCGGGCGATCGCGGTGGTGGCGATCTTCTTGCCCCGGCGCCGGGCGAGGCACTGGTAGGAGGCGGCGAACTCCGGAGACCGCTTCGCGGTCTGGGCGGCCTCACACAAGATCCACCGCAGCCAGTCCGAACCCTGCTTGGAGATGTGTCCGTGCCGGACGGTCATGTCCGAGCTGCGCACCGTCGGGGTGAGCCCCGCCCACGCGGTGAGCTTGCGGGCGGAGGGGAAGCGGCTGATGTCACCGATCTCGGCCACGATCACCAGGGCGGTGAGCGTGCCCACCCCCGGCAGCCGGGTGAGGGTCTTGACCCGCGGATCACCACGGGCGTGCGCGACCAGCTGCTGGTCCAGGGCGTCGATCGGCTCTTTGAGCGCGTCCATCAGGACCAGGAGATCGTCGACGACGCGACGCGAGGCGTCCGGCAGGTCCAGGCCGTCGAGCCAGGCCCGGCCCGGAGCGGTGAAGTAGCCGCCGGGACGGTCACAGCCGTGGTCCGCCAGGACGGCATGGACACGGTTGCGCAGCAGCGTGCGCAGACGCACCAGCTGGCAGCGGTGGCGCAGCAGAGCCCGTTGCTGGCGCACCTGAAGCGGGGCGATCCACGCTTCCGGCAGCAGATCCGCACGCAGTAGCTGGGCGAGGGTCGCCGCGTCGACCTTGTCGTTCTTCAGCCGGGCGGAGGCGATGGCCTTGCACCGCAGCGGGTGCACCAGGTGCGGCTCGAAACCGTAGTCCTCCAGCAGTTCCACCAGCCAGCCCCAGCCGTAGGCGGCCTCGAAGGCCACCGGGGCTCCGATCGGAAGATCCCCGATCACCGAGAGCACCGTCCCGACCCCGTTGGGCACGTTCCGATTCACCTGCACCGCACCGCCGTGATCAACGACCGCGATCTGCGAGCGCTTGCGGTGCACGTCAATGCCGACGTAGACCGACATTGAGGGCCTCCTCTCCGAGCACGTACGGGACCCGGAACCAGAATCCACCGGGCTGTGCAGGGAAGGGGGCCCGGCCCTCATAGAGTCAGGTCACAGTCACAGCCTAGAGTCTCGATCAAACCCGGAACGGTTCATAGTCCTTTGACGTCAGGGTTTGTCGCTGGGATCGCTGAGGAGTACCACGTCGAGGGAGCGCGGTCCGTGAACGCCCTCGACGCGGTTCAGTTCGATGTCACTGGTAGCGGACGGCCCGGAGATCCATGTCAGCGGGTGCGTAGGGTCCAGACGTTGGAGGGCCTGCGGAACGGAGGCCACGACCTGCTCCGGAACGCGCACGATGCAAACGTGGTGATCGGGAATGAGAGTGATACGGCGGTGTCCTTGGCTGGCGCCGCCGTCCAGGACGATGGTGCCCGTCTCGGCGATGGCGAGTGCACAGCCGGTGACGACACTGTCGACTTTGTCCAGCTCCTGACTGGTGCTGGTGCCCTGGTCGTGGATTTGTATGAAGTTGGCGGCTGGCATCCAGGCGGGTGGGATGTCTGGCGGCAAGATGACCTGCCGTGCACCCCGCCTGGCGAGCAGGTGTCGGATGGTCGCCGGTAGCTCGCTGGTACTCGAGCGATGCACGGCTGCCTGGTAGTGGTTGAGGTTCTCTGCCAGCAGTTCCGTCGTCTGTTCGGTGGTGCGGTTGCCGTGCTCACCTAGGTAGTTGCGTGCGATGGCCTGTTCGTAAGCGATGCCATCAGCGGCGACGTCCGCGAGGGCCTGGCGGACGCGTCCGAGGACCAAATCTCGGCTGCTCACTTGCCGTCGTCCTTTCGTGCTTGGGTGCGTCGCCACCATGCCCGGAATGGCTCCGTGGGGATGTCTGGCACATCGCGGCTGTCGGTCCAGGCATGGCCAGGACCGGGCAGCCGGCTGGGGTGGAGGCGCCGGGTGCGGGAGACGATGTGCTGGGCGGCGGACAGGACGCCTGGGTGGGTAAGGGCCCGCCGCGCTATGCGCATCGCGGCCCGTTCGGCGGCATGTCCCCGGGCGGGCTTGATCACCGTTCTGACGCCCTGCTTTGTAACCTGCCCGCCCTGGGACACGCGTTCGCGCAGGTGCACCAGGACTTCAGGGATGTCGATGGCCACCGGGCATACCTCCAGGCATGCGCCGCACAATGAGGAGGCGTAGGGGAGCGAGGCGTCGATCTCACTTGTAGTGCCGCGCAGTTGGGGACTAAGGATGGCGCCGATGGGGCCGGGGTACACCGAGCCGTAGGCGTGCCCGCCGGCCCGCTCGTAGACCGGGCAGACGTTGAGGCATGCCGAGCAGCGGATGCAGCGCAATGCCTGGCGGCCGACGGTATCGGCAAGGGTGTCGGTGCGGCCGTTGTCAAGGAGGACGAGATGGAAGTGCTGGGGTCCGTCCTGGTCAGTGATGCCGGCCCACATCGAGGTATACGGGTTCATCCGCTCCGCGGTGGAGGAGCGGGGCAGTGTCTGCAGGAAGACTTCAAGGTCTTTCCAGGTGGGCACCACCTTCTCAATGCCGGCTACACAGATCAGCGTCTCGGGCAGGGTCAGGCACATCCGCCCGTTGCCCTCGGACTCGACGACGACTATGGTGCCGCTCTCGGCGACCATGAAGTTGGCGCCGCAGATGCCTACTTTCGCCTCCAAGAACTTCTCTCGTAGGTGTAGGCGGGCGGCCTCGGCAAGGTCGGCCGGCTCGTCGGTGAGACCGGATGGTGCTGGGCGGCCCCACGAGTCCATCCGTGACAGGAAGATGTCACGAATTTCGCCCCGGTTGCGGTGGATCGCTGGGACGAGGATGTGTGAGGGCCGGTCCTCACCGAGTTGCACGATGAGTTCGGCGAGGTCCGTCTCGAATGCGCAGATGCCTTCGGCCTCAAGGGCTTCGTTGAGGGCTATCTCTTGGGTGGCCATCGACTTGACCTTGACGACATCTCGTTCACCGGTCGCCTTGACCAGCTCGGTAACGATCTGGTTCGCCTCGGCTGCGTCCACAGCCCAGTGCACGGTGCCCCCGGCCTCTGTGACCCGCTCTTCCAACTGAACCAGGTAGCGGTCCAGATGCCGCAGGGTGTACTCCTTGATCTGCTTGCCAGCCTCGCGTAGCTCTGCCCAATCGGAAAGCTCCGCTACCGCCTTGGCACGCTTATCGCGGATGGCGTGCGTGGCATATCGCAGGTTGCCGCGCAACCGCTCGTCACGCAAGGCGTCTCGCGCTGCGTCCGGAAACGCGGGCATCCCCAGAAACGTACCGCTCATGCCGAGGCCTCCTCTTCTGTGCTCGCCAAGATCTCGGCGATATGGACCGGCCGCAGGTCCACCTTGAGGCGGGACATCATCCCGCCGAGGTGCATCAGGCACGAGTTGTCTGCGGCGCACAGGACCTTGGCCCTCGTCGAGGAAGCAGCGTGGATCTTGTCGGCGCCCATCGACGCCGAGACATCCGAGTTCTTCACGGCGAACGTCCCGCCGAATCCGCAGCACTCTTGCTCGCCAGGCAACTCCGTCAGCTCCAAACTCTTTACCGCCTTGAGAAGCCGGTACGGGCGGTCCCCCAGACTTAGGCCGCGCAATCCGTGGCAGGTCGGATGGTATGTGACCGTGTGCGGGTAATACGCACCCACGTCCGTCACGCCGAGTACATCCACCAGGAATTCGGTGAGTTCATAGGTTTTGGGCACTACTAGTCCGAGCTTGTCGGCGAGGGTGTTGCCGCGTCCCTCGGCCTGGGCGCGTTCGCCCATACGTGGATACAGTTCCCGTACCATCGCGCCGCATGACCCGGACGGTGTCACGATCGCGTCGTAGTCGGCGAAGACTTCAGCGAAGTGGCGGGCGAGCGGCTCGGCCTGATGTCGATAGCCAGTGTTGTAGTGCGCCTGCCCGCAGCAGGTTTGGCCCATCGGAAAGTCGACTTTCACACCTAGTCTGGCCAGTAGTTTCACCACCGCTTTCCCGGTGCCGGGATAGAACGTGTCGTTAACACAAGTCAAGAACAAGGCGACCCGCATTGCGGCTCCTTCGTATCGGTGAACAGGCGCCTGGATGAGCAGCGCGTGAGACGCGACGGGATAATTGTCCGATGGGTCCGAGCACATCTGCTCGGACTCGCCAGTCTCGACGACGCGCTTCCGTCGCTGGCTAGGGATCTCACGCGCTAAGTCCCCGGATTGTGACGGCGGTCATGGGTACCAGAGTGAGTAAGCGTCGTGATGTAGATGACGTCCATGGCATAGCAGCGCTAATTCGAGTTAGCGGTCAGGGATGGTCTAAGGGGGAGGGTTTCAAGCGGTCTGGCTGGGCACAGTGATGACGTTTTTGGCAGCACTGATGAGGTCCTTGACGATGGCGCCGTCCTTGATGACGAGTTCGATGGCGTCGGAGTCGCCGATGGCGGCTATGTTGGTCAGTGGGTCGGCCGATACGGCTACTAGGTCGGCGATCTTGCCGGCTTCGAGGGTGCCTAGTTCGTCGGCGAGTCCCAGAAGTCGGGCAGCGTTGGCTGTGCCGGCGATGATGGCGTCGGCGGGTGACATCCCCAGTTCAACCATGTGTGACAGTTCGAGCAGGTTTTGTCCGTGCGGGCAGACTGCGGAGTCAGTGCCCAGCGCGATCTTGACCCCGGCCTGGATGGCATTTGAGATGTTCTTCTTGGCGGTTTCCATCAACCGCACGATCTTGTCGTAATGGTGCGGAGGGACGGCCGCCGGATCCGGGATCTGGGCTGAGCTGAGGGTCGGGACCAGGTAGGTGCCCTTTTCGATCATTAGTCCGATGCCTTCGTCGTCTATGAAGGCTCCGTGTTCGACGCTGTCGACGCCGCCCCGAACCGCAGCCAGGATCCCGGCAGCGCCCTGCGCGTGTGCGGCGATTTGGCGTGGCCGGGAATGGCGCTCGAGCTCGGCGCGGATCAATGCGATCTGATGCTCGGGCACCCCCTGATCGTCTGGGTGGTCAGTGGGGCTGCACACTCCACCGGTGGTGGCGACCTTGATGACGTCGGCACCAGAGCGGATAAGAGTACGCACGAGGATGAGCATCTCGTCGTCGGTGTCGGCCACCGCGAAGCTCGGAACATTCACCAGCGGCATCAGCTGCCCGTTGGGAAGTGTGTAGTCGGCGTGTCCCCCTGTCGGCGAGATGTGGTGGACAGCGATACGGGCCCGGGGGCCGATGATCAGCCCGTCGTCGAGGGCCCGCTTCATGCCGTGGTCGAGTCCACCGAGGTCGCGAATGGTGGTGACGCCCGCGTCGAGTGTCTGGCGTAGTCGCCGGGCCGTTTTGAGGGTCGCATAGCTTCCGGTGTCGGAGATGACGTCCATCGGGCTGTCCTCTACTTCGACAGTGACGTGCACGTGTGCGTCGAAGAAGCCGGGCATGACGGTGCGTCCGCCCGCGTCGATCGTCCGGACCGGTGGGATTCCAGTGGTGTCCTCGCGGAGGGGGCCGACGTAGGTCAGCCGCCCGTTCTCGGCTACGATCTCGCCGTTGTCCACCGGGGCGCCGCCCCTGCCGTCGATGATCCTCGCGTTGATCAACCGAATGGGTCCGTCGGTGCTCACGTTTCCTGACTTTCTCGTGACTCGATGGGGAATAGGGTCTGAAATGGGGTCGTCTCAGCGGTCAATTTGCAGAGCGGGGGCGCCGTATGTAGCGGGCCAGTGCCAGGGCCAGGAGTCCGGCCAGTGCGCTCCCGCCGCAGGCGAACCAAACGGTGGAATAACCTGTTACTGACGGGGCCGCGGTGCGGGCCTGGGTGAAGCTGGATAGCAGGGCGCCAAAGGCGGCCGTCGAGATGGAACCGCCCAGCACTTTCACCGTGCTGTAGGTTCCGGAGGCGATGCCGACCCGGTCGTGCGGTGCCGCTCCCGAAATATAGGCGGGCAGGCCGGCGAGCAGCAGTCCCACACCGAGCCCAGTCAGCGCCAACGCGCCCACGATCATCCCTAGCGCGTCGTGCCACAGCGCCATGCTTCCGAATCCAGCAGCCTCAAGGCTCATTCCGATCAGGAGTACGCCAGGCATCCCGGTCTTGCTGGCAACGTGCGCGTAGAGGAGTGATCCGACCACCTGTGCAAGGACGTTGACGGCCACCACGAAGGAAATCGAAGAAGCGGACAACCCGAACCCATAACCGACCGCCTGCGGTTTGGCCGTGAGGAAGGTGACCATTGGTACCTGGCTGCCGAAGAGGACCAGGCCGAACAGTAGTGAGGTCGCCATCGCTGGCCACATCGTCCTACTGGTGAGAAGGCGAATATCCACCAGCGGTCCAATGGCCCGCCGCTCCCACACGACCCAGGCCGCGAGCACCACGAGCCCGATCGCCAGGGTGCCCCAGGTGGTGAAGTTGGTCCAACCAGCGCGTGCCTGAAACAGGCCCAGCAGCACGGAGGTCAGCGCGATGGATAGTCCGATGGCGCCGACCCAGTCGATCGTGCTAGTGGTTCGTGTCGTGGACTCCGGGACGAGAAACTTCGTCCCTAGGCCGCAGAGAATGGTCAGCGCTGCCGGGACGATCATCGCCAGCCGCACTTCGTCGAGTGCAGATTCGATCGGCCCACTGACCAGGCTGCCGACAAGGTAACCGCCGGTGAGTGCGCTGACCAGCAGGCCGATTGCGCGGTTTGCGTGTGAGCCCGTGGCTCTGTTTCGCACCAGGGCGATCTCCAGGGCTATCCACGCCGCAATCGGTCCCTGCACGGCGCGGCCGAGCAGAAACACCGGGTACGAGGGGGCCAAGCACACCAGTACCGTGCCCGTGGCGACACTCCAGACCGCTATGCTCAGCAGTCGGCGATGCCCGTACCGATCCCCTAGCGCGGAGAAGATCGGCACTGACACCGCCGCAGTCAGCAGTTCGACGCTGTTGACCCAGTTCAACGGGCCCGCACCGACATGCAATGTGGCGCCCACGCTGGCGACAAGCGGTGGGTAGTAGCCCTGGACCACGCCGCTGATGAGCTCAACGAAGACCAGGAAACCGACGACGGAACGCAGGCTCACCGGCTGGTCGGCCACCCGTCGGGGAGCGAGGCCCAGGGGCATCATCGCCGCTCCCTTGGTTGACAGCTGATATTGCTGGCGTCGGAAGAGAAAGCTCTGCTCATCCCGTTCACTCCCGCACATAGGGGACGACTCATCCGCGCGGCCTGCTCAGCGAGAACGTGCGTAACGTCTATTACGAATCTGGCAGTAATCGATGTAAGATGTAGTAGTTATAACAGTCCAGGAGGGTTGAGGGAAGAGAAGCAGAGCACCCACTTCAGTCCGTAACCGCTGATCGGTGACCGGGGGGAGCACCTGATACAAACAGTGCCCGTCGAGCAGCCGCCCTTGGTCCAGACGACACCCTCTGCTCCCTCAGGTGCAGGACAGCGACAACCGGCGCCGGGCCCCATGGCCGCGACGAGTCGCAGCAGACAAGTCAGCGCTGCGAGGGTGAGCGTCGAGTCCGCAGGCGTGCATCACCCCGATGCACGCCTGCCATCCCGCATATTGGCCCGCACGAGCAAGCTCCATGGAACGCCAGAGCCCTTCTAACCCTACGTGGCAGAGGGAAGGCGGTGTCCTCGAGCCGCCTTGCCGGGCCGGGCGGTGGGCAGAGCGGCGAGAGGACCCGGCTGGTCATTCCCGGCCCAGTCGACTTCGGTTGTGCAGGCGGGCGATGCCGAGCATGGCGTGGTGAACGCCGTCGCCTTTCAGCCGGCAGTCTCGAAGAATCTTCCAGCCCTTCATCTGGGCGAAGAGGTGCTCAACGCGGGGCACGGACTTTGCGGTGGGAGGCGTTGTGTCCCTCCTTCCAGGCCGGGAGTTCGGCCTGGCTCTTCTCGCGACGGTGCGGGATGACCAGGCCGATGCCCTGTAGCCGCCATGTGCGATGACCGTGGTCTTGCCGACGGCGTCTTTCGCGCCGGACAGCTCCCACGCCTCGCAGGCGTTGCGGTCGCCGGCGACTGGTCGGCCGACCGCGACGAGGAGCCGGGTGTCGGCGTCGATGACGACCTGGTGGTTGGTGGTGTACCTGTAGTTCTTGGACTACTCGGCGATGGTGTGGTCACGGGTGGGGACCAGGGTGCCGTCCATGATCAGCGCGGTGTCCATGCGGAACCGCTTGCGCTGCTGGAGCGCGAGCGCGGGCCCGAGGTGGTCGATGACGCGGGTCGGCGGACGACCTCGACGCCCGGAACAGGGGTGCCAGTTGGCGCAGGGTCGGATTCGTACGCCAGTACACGGCGATCAGGAGCACGCGGTCCCCCAGCGGCAGGCTCCAGGGCCGGCCCTTGCGCACCGGATCCACTCCTTCACGCCGCGAAGCGGTGATCAGCTTGCCGAACTGGCGCGGGCTCAGCCCGGTGAACGGGGCTAACCAGGAGGACTCCGACGCCGTGATCACACCAGCACAGCAAGATCATCTCACCCGTGACCAGCAGGTTCCGGAACAGACCTTAGTTTGCCACGCGCGGTAGACGACTGTGCGGGCCAGATCGGCTGCGCGTGTCCGCTCGGTCTGATGGGTTACGAGGTCGATGTCGGTCGACATGCGCGGCCGCCCACTTCGCCGATGAAGGCGTTGCATGGTCGGCCGCTGTCAGCGTACAGACGCAACAGGGTGGCCAGTTGCAGCCCCCGTTCTGCCGCTTCGTTGGGGATCTACTCCTCGACAAGGGTGCCCAGGACGGCGCGCCCCGCCGCGGTGCAGACGTGGCTGTGGTGGTCGGTACGGGGCTGGGAAAGGCATGACCGCTACAGCCGCGTCCGGCTCGGCGCGGCTGTCGACGTACACCCCAGAAACGCCCATGGCCACGCAGATGCCGCCGTGATGGCCGTAGTCAAAGGCGACGATGCGGGACCGGCCGGTAGCGTTTTGAACCGCTCGACGGTGCGACCCGCAGGTGCTACAGGGCGTGCGGCAGGTCGGGGAAGGCTTCGGCGACACCGGGGTGGGTGATTGCTCCGGCGCGGGTGTTGACGCCGAGGGCGAGGACGGCGTCCTGTCCGATGGCCTGCTCCGGACCAAGGCTGGCGAGACGGCGCAGGTAGGGGAAGGTCGCGTTGGTCAGTGCGCGGGTGGAGGTTTGCGGTACTCCGCCGGGCATGTTGGCGACGCAGTAGTGGCGTATGCCGTCGACTTCGTAGATCGGGTCGGCGTAGGTGGTGGGCCGGGACGTTTCGAAGGCGCCGCCTTGGTCGATGGCGACGTCGATGAGGAGGGCGCCGGCGGGCAGTTGGGCGAGCAGATCGCGGCGGACGACCTTGGGGGCGGCCTTGCCGGGGACGAGCACGGCGCCGATGACCACGTCGGCGGTGGCGAGTTCGCGGGCCAGGGTTGCGGGATCGCTCATGACGACCCGGGCACGGCCACCGAAGAGGGTGTCGAGCTCGCGGATGCGGGTGGCGGAGGTGTCCAGGACGGTGACCTCGGCTTGCATGCCGAGCGCGAGGAGTGCGGCCTGGGTGCCGACGACGCCGCCGCCGATGACCACGACGCGGCACGGTGCGACGCCGGGGGAGCCGCCCAGGAGCCGGCCGGGCCCGCCCTCGGCGGCGGTGAGGTAGGTGGCGGCGGCGTGTGCTGCGAGGCGGCCGGCTATCTCGCTCATCGGGGTGAGCAGCGGCAGTCCGGTGTTGTTCTGCACGGTCTCGTAGGCGATGCCGAGCGTCTTCGCCTCGAGCAGGGCCTCGGTGAGGGGGCGGTCCGCGGCCAGGTGCAGGTAGGTGAACAGGGTGAGATCGTCGCGCAGGTACTGGTACTCGGTGGCGATGGGCTCCTTGACCTTGACCAGCAGCTCGGCGTTGGCCCACGCCTCGGCCTGGTCGACGAGCTTGGCGCCGGCCAGCTCGTACTCTTCGTCGGTGAAGCCGGCGACGGTGCCCGCGTCACGCTCGACGAAGACGGTGTGGCCGTCCTGGACCAGCACGGCGACGCCGGCGGGGGTGATGCCGACCCGGGCTTCCTTGGTCTTGATTTCCTTGACGGTTGAGATACGCATAATAGCTGTCCCTTTAGGTGGTGAGTCAGTGGGTGCTGCGGCGGGCGACGTTGTAGAAGCGGATCTCCTGGTATTCCTCGAGTCCTTCGGCGCTGCCTTCGCGGCCGAGGCCGGACTGCTTGAGTCCGCCGAAGGGTGCGGCGGCGTTGGAGGGGACGCCCTGGTTGATTCCGACGAGGCCGGTCTCGAGGGCGTCGGCGACGTTGAGGGCGCGGTCGAGGTTCTCGGTGAACACGTAGCCGGCGAGCCCGAATTCGGTCGCGTTCGCCCGTTGCAGCGCCTCGGTCTGGGTGCTGAAGCGCTGGATGGCCGCGATCGGACCGAAGATCTCGCTGCTGGCGATCTCGGCCTTCGCGGGGACGTGGTCGAGCACGGTCGCCTGGAAGAAGTGACCGCCACTGGCGATGGCCTGTCCGCCGGTGCGCACGGTGGCGCCCAGGGCGGTGGCGTCGTCGACGAGTTGCTGCATGCTGGCCACGGCACGGTCGTCGATGAGCGGGCCGAGGGCGACGTCGTCGCCGAGGCCGTCACCCGTGACGGCCGCGGCTAGCTTCTCGGTGAGTCCTTCGACGAAGGCGTCGGCGATGCCGTCTTGCACGTAGATGCGGTTGGCGGCGATGCACGACTGCCCGCCGTTGCGCATCTTCGCGGCGTAGGCGCCGTTGACGGCCCGCTCGAGGTCGGCGTCGTCGAACACGATCAGGGGTGCGTTCCCGCCGAGCTCCATGGACGAGCGCAGCACATTCCCCGCGGCCAGGCGCAGCAGCACCTTGCCGACACCGGTGGAGCCGGTGAAGGAGACCTTGCGCACGCGCTCATCCGTGAGGACTGCTTGGCTGAAGGCGGAGGCGTTGGTGGTGCTGACGACCTGGATGAGATCGTCGGGCACGCCGGCCTGCCGCGCCAGGTTGACGGCGTAGTAGGTGGTCAGCGGGGTGAGGGTGGCAGGCTTGATCACGACGGGGCATCCGGCGGCCAGGGCGGGGGCGATCTTACGGGTCGCCATGGCCAGCGGGAAGTTCCACGGCGTGATCAGCACCGCAAGACCCACCGGGGCCCGCCGGGTGAGGAGCGTTGCGCCGCCGGCGGGGACGTCGCGGAGGTTGCCGCCGGGGCGGACGGCCTCTTCGGCGTACCAGCGGACGAAGTCGCTGCCGTAGGTGACTTCGGCACGCGCTTCGGCCAGCGGCTTGCCCATCTCGAGGGTGATGAGCAGGGCGATGTCCTCGGCATGCTCGATGAGCAGGTCGTACCAGTGGCGCAGAATGTCGGCACGCTGACGCGGAGTGCGGGCTGCCCAGTCGCGGCCGGCGGCGTCCGCCAACGACACAGCGTTAAGGGCATCGGCCGGGTCGGCGTCGGGCAGGGCGGCGACGACCTCTCCAGTGGCGGGATTGAGAACGTCCAACTGGCGGGAGCCGCTGGGCAGCTGCAGATTCCGCACGACCGCGTCGGCGGCGGCCGCGCGCTCGGGGTTGGCCTCGGCGAGCGGGGCGCGGGTCTCGGCCCTCTGGTCAGTGGTCACTTGGCTTCCTCCTCGGACAGGACGTGGTCGATGGCGTCGACGAACTGGGTGAGCTCGTCGTCGGTGGTGATGAAGGGAGGGCTGATCTGCAGGGTGTTGCCGCGCAGCGGGCGGGAGATGAAGCCCAGTTCGATGAGGGCGTCGGCGGCGACCTCGGCCTTGATGGCGTCGGTGAGGGTGACACCGCCGAGGAAGCCCTTGACCCGGACGTCGGTGACGGAGGGTCGGCGTGTGGCGAGCTGCTTGAGCTGGCTGTCCAGCAGCTCCTCGAGCTCGGCGACGCGGGGCAGGAGGTTGTCGTTCTGAAGGACGTCGAGGTTGGCCATGGCCACGGCGCAGGCGGTGGCGTGGCCGGCGTAGGTCGCGCCGTGCCGGAAGATCGGGGTGGCGGGGTCGTCGACGTAGAACGGCTGCCAAATCCTGGGCGAGACCAGCACGCCGCCGAGGGGCGCGTAGCCGGAGGTGACGCCCTTGGCGAAGGTGATCAGATCGGGCTCGAGGCCAAAGCGTTCGGTGGCGAACATGGTGCCGGTGCGGCCGAAGCCGGTGATGACCTCGTCGACGATGAACAGGATGTCGTGCTCGCGGCACAACTGCTGGATCGTTTCCAGGTAACCCGGGGCGGGCGGGTTGACCCCACCAGTGCCCTGGATCGGCTCGGTGACAATGGCGGCGATGTTCTCCGCGCCCACCTCGGCGATGGTGCGCGCGATGGCGTCGGCGTCGTGCAGGGGGAAGCGTGCGGTCTCGGGCACGAGCGAGTCGGTGCCGTAGCCTTCGCGGTTGAAGTCGAGGCCGGCGATGCTGGTGCCGTAGGCGTGCAGGCCGTGATAGGCGTGCTCGCGGCTGAGGATGAAGGTCTTGGTGGCCCGGCCTTCACGCTGCCAGTGGCGGCGGGCGAGCTTACAGGCAACGTCGATGGCATCGGAGCCACCGGAGTTGAGAATGACCTTGGGATCGTCAATGGGCGACAGGCCTGCGAGACGCTCGGCCAGGGTGAGGGCCTGGTTGTTGGCGAACCTGGCGAAGATGTGGTGGGTCTCCAGCTTGAGCATCTGGGCGTGCGCGGCCTCGGCCAGTGCGGGATGGGCGTGGCCGATGTTGGCGTGCCACAGGCCCGCGGTGCCGTCGAACAGGCGGCGGCCGTCGGTGGTGTGAAGGTAGGAGCCCTCGCCGCGCTCGATGACGATCTGCCGTCCCAGGACGGAGGGCATGTGGGCCTGGGCGGACCACAGGGCGGGTCCGTCAAGGACAGTGGGGTGGGCAGACATGGCTGCGTCCTTTCGTAGCGTGTGGGTCAGCGGGCGGTGTAGCCGCCGTCGATCGGGAGGCAGACGCCCGTGATGTAGGCCGCCTCCTCCGAAGCGAGGAAACTGACCGCCGCGGCGACGTCAGCAGGCGCGGCCAGGCGCCCGAGGGGGATGTCGGCGACGACGTCGCGTGCGGTCTGCTCGGGGTCGGCCTGGTCGTTGACCCAGGCGTCATACAACGGGGTACGCGTCATCCCGGGTGCCACGGCGTTGACGCGGATGTTGCGGTCGGCGAGCTCGACAGCTGCGGCGGTGGTGATCGCATTGATCGCGCCCTTGGTGGCGCTGTAGATACTCATCGTGGGAACGCCGATGGAGGCCAGGCGCGAGCTGATGTTGATGATGGCACCGCCCTGGTCCATACGCTTGGCGCCCTCCTGCAGGACAGCAATGGCGGCAAGGGTGTTGACCTCGAAGACCTGCCGGATGTCCTTCAGGGGGACATCCAGCAGGTCACCGGTGTGGTCCTGGGCGGCATTGTTGACGACCACGTCGAGCCGCCCGAAGGCCTCCACGGCCGCGTCTGCCAGGGCGGCAGGCGCTCCCTCGGCGGTCAGATCGAGCGGGACGAAACTGACGCCACCGCAACGCCGCCCAGGACCCCCGAGCTCTGCACACACCTTCTGGCCGCGTTGTTCGTCGCGGCCGGTGATGACAACGTTGAAGCCGTCGGCGTGCAGGCGGCGGGCGATGTCATGGCCGATACCGGAGGTGGAACCGGTGACGATGGCAGTGCGACGGGTCATCGTGCGTTTCCTATCGTGTCGACGGCGCGCTTGAGCCGGGCGACGCCCTCGTCGATGCGCTCGGGCGTGGAAGTGGCAAAGCACAGACGCAGTGCGTCGTAGAAGTTGCCGGCGGTGGAGAAGGCCGGACCGGGGATATAGGCGACGCCTTCGGCCAGCGCAATCTCGAACAGCTCCTGCGTGTCGACCTGCCGGTCAGCAAAGGTGACCCACAGGAAGAACCCGCCGTCGGGATCGGTGGCACGAACCGTGTCACCGAAATGCCGCTGCAGGGCAGCGCGCATCGCGTCCTTGCGCTCGCGGTAGATGCCCCGCACCCGGTCGAGATGCGGCTGCAGGTGGTCGCCGGCAAGAAAGTCAGTAACGGTCCGCTGGGCGGGAACACTCGTGCAGGTGTCCATGGCCTGCTTGGCATTGATCAGCAAAGACTGCAGGCCGGGATCGGCATCGACCCAGCCGATACGCAGACCGGGCGCAAGAATCTTGGAGAACGTCCGCACCGAGAAGACCAGCCGATTACCAGGATCGAGCTCGCTCAGCGACGGGATCGAGCCGTTTTCGAAACGCAGCAAACCGTACGGGTCATCATCGATGATGACCGAACCCCACTGGGTGGCGAGGTCGAGGAGCAGCTCCCGGCGTCGCTGCGAGAGGGTGACACCGGAAGGATTCTGGAAGTTCGGGATCGTATAGATCGCCTTGGGAGCCCGGCCCGCCTGAGCGACAAGGTCGGGCAGCGCCTCCACGACGAGACCGTCATCGTCCAGGGGAGCCTCGAGCAGATTGGCACCGTAGGACAGAGCGGTGGCATTGCCGTTCGTGTAGGTGGGACCTTCGACGAGGACCAGGTCACCAGGGTCGACGAAGAGCTTGCAGGCCAGATCGAGGCCCTGCATACCACCGGTGGTCACCGTGATCCGCTCGGCGGTGGTGGTGATGCCCTGCTCGGCCTGCAGCTTGATGATCTGCTCGACCAGGTCCGGCTCGCCTTCGGACGCGCCATAGCTGTACTTGCTGGGCACCGCATGCGCGGAGTAGCGGTCAAGGAGCTCCACGGGCATGAGGTCGTCGCTGGGAGCGCCCATAGCGAAACGGACGATGTCATGGGTCTGGCGGGCGAGCAGAGACGTCGAAGAGTCGATGATCGACCCGATCAGGTCGGATGCCCGATGGGCAAGGGGGAGCTGGGCCTGCGCCATGGCGTCCTCCGTTCAGTGTCGTTGCGCTCACGGTAAGTTCCCCCCAGGCGTCAGGAAAAGCGACAATTTCTGACCTTCATATGTAAGAATTGGCGACAGTTCTGGTGATGGCGCCGCAGGAATAGCTGGCGATCGAGATGGCGACGAGGTCGTGCCCGACGCCGGAGTGGGCAGGGATACGACGTCGTGCTGATGCCGCTCACCGGTACGGCCAGGGCGCGTGGGCACACCCATAAAGCTCCGAGAGTGGGCGATTGCTCGTCCTGCCAGGTGAAGCCGTCGGCCTGTCCGGCCATAGAACTCGCAGCGCAGCCGATCGCTCGAGTTCTGGCTGCCGAATCGGTCGCCGGTGCCTACTACGTGTTGTCACCGACAGCCCTTGCAGCTCCTGCGGCGAAAGCTACGGCGTCTGCCCGACTTGGCCGCTTCCTCTGCCTCTGATCTTGGCCGGTGCTCCGCCCTTCGGGGCGGGGGTGAGGGCCGTCTCACAACAGCTCTGACTCGCACTGAAGCACGGGTCAGAGCTGTTTTGGTCAGCCATCTACGCGGGTCGCTGCTGGTTTTCGATGTACTGCTTGACGGCGGTCAGTGGTGCCCCGCCGCATGATCCGGCGAAGTAGGAGCCGGACCAGAAGTGTCCGCCCCATAGGTACCGACGGACGTGGGCGTCGTACTCCTTGCGCAGCAGTCGGGCGGAGACTCCCTTGAGGCTGTTGACCAGTTTGGAGAGCTGGACTTTCGGCGGGTAGTGCACCAGGAGGTGCACGTGGTCCTGCTCGCCGTTGAACTGCTTGAGATCGGCTTCGAAGTCTGCGCACACCTCCCGCATGATCTCCTCGCAGCGCGTCAGCATCTCGTCGGTGAACGCCTCACTCCGGTACTTGGTTACGAACACCAAGTGGACGTGCAGGTTGTGGACGACGTGGCGGCCGGTTCTGACATCAGGGTTCGGGTTCCAGCGAGGTGACATAAACCAACTGTAGTATCGTGATCGTCATGAATGAACTCGGGTTGGAGAAGCGGCAGTTCGGGCATCGCGCCCGTCTGGCACTGTCCCTGGCCGAGAACCAGCTCACCGATGACCAGGCGCACGCCGCCCGCACCATGTGGAACTGCCTGCACGCGTGGTGGCTGATGATGCCGAAGGACAAGCGGACCCTGGCGAACGCGGACGCCGCGATACGTCAGGCCCGATAAGGACATCGACTTCCTCGCCGTGCTGCCCGCTCAGGCCGCGCAAGCCGTTCTCAGAGTGCGGGATGTGGCGTTCCGTCGGTCTTGTCATCGCTGGATGGTGTGACGTTGGGGCATCGCTGCCGGTCAGGAGTTCGGGGTTCGCT
>NZ_JBWKFL010000054.1:0-40187 GCF_056434305.1 Streptomyces sp. NPDC044061
GAACTGCAGTTACTCCTCGCGGTCTGGACCGGCGCCTGCCCCACCTGTCACCGCAACACGCCAGACCTGATACCGACCTGACCAAGCCCTACTAGTCCTGCGTCTCCGCCTGGTGCTCCTCCCCCGTGAGCAGGCCCACCGGACGGCGGCCCGGCGGCTGTTGCGGCTCGGGGCGCGCGGGTGTGGTGGGCATCGGCCGGTCCACCGGGGCGTCGGTGGTCACGGTCAGCGGTTCCCCGTGGTGCAGTACGACCAGCGGTTCGCCTTCCACCAGCCGGTAACGCGCATGGGCGGGGCCGATGTCCACCTTGAGTCTGCGTCCGCGTACCAGCACCGTGAAAGCCACCCTGGACAGCGCTTCCGGCAGGCGCGGGGCGAACGCCAGCAGGTCCGGCTTTCCGTCCTCGCCGATGTACCGGCGCAGGCCGCCGAAACCCGAGACGAGGGCGATCCACGTCCCGGCGAGGGAGGCGATGTGCAGCCCGTCGCGGGTGTTGTGTTCCAGGTCGTCCAGGTCCATCAGCGCGGCCTCGTTGAGGTAGGCGTAGGCCAGCCGCAGGTGCCCGGTCTCGGCGGCGAGCACCGCCTGGCAGCACGCCGACAGGGAGGAGTCGCGGACGGTGAGCGTCTCGTAGTAGGCGAAGTTGCGCGCCTTCTGCTCGTCGGAGAAGAGGTGCGGACACGCCATCATCGCCAGTACCACATCGGCCTGCTTCACGACCTGCTTGCGATACAGGTCGAAGTAGGGGTAGTGCAGCAGCAGCGGGTAGTTCTCGGGTGGGGTCGCCTCGAAGTCCCAGCGCTGGAAACTCGTGAATCCGGCCGACTGTTCGTGCACGCCGAGGGACTCGTTGTACGGCACCGCCATCCGAGCCGCGGCGTCCCGCCACGCGGAGGTCTCCTCGTCGTCGACACCGAGTTCCGCGGCGCGGTCGGGATGCCGCGCGGCCATCTCCGCGGCGGCCAGCAGGTTCTGCCGGGCCAGCAGGTTGGTGTACAGGTTGTCGCGGGCGATGGCGCTGTATTCGTCGGGTCCGGTGACCCCGTCGATGTGAAAGACGCCCTCCGCGTCGTGGTGTCCGAGGGAGCGCCACAGCCGAGCGGTGTCCACGAGGAGGTCGAGCCCCTCACGGCGCTCGAAGTCCTCGTCTCCGGTGGCCATGACGTACCGGACCGCGGCCATGGCGATGTCGGCGTTGATGTGGAAGGCGGCGGTACCGGCCGGCCAGTAGGCGGAGCTTTCGCCGCCGTCGATCGTCCGCCAGGGGAACGCCGCTCCCGACAACCCCAGCTGGCCCGCGCGTTCCCGGGCCGCGGGCAGCATCCGGTGCCGCCATCTCAGCGGCGAGGCGACGGTCTCCGGGGCGGTGAACGTCAGGACCGGCAGCACGTAGGACTCGGTGTCCCAGAAGGAGTGTCCGTCGTATCCGGTTCCGGTCAGGCCTTTCGCGGGGATGGCCCGGTTCTCCCCGCGGGCCGCCGCCTGGAGCACGTGGAAGAGGGCGAACCGCACCGCCTGCTGGATCTGCGCGTCGCCCTCGACCTCGACGTCGGCGCCGGCCCAGAAGCTGTCCAGGTAGGCCCGTTGCGCGGCGACCAGCCCGTCCCAGCCCGTGCTGACCGCGGCCGCCACGGCGCCGTCCACCTGGTCGTGCACGGCCGGTAGCGAGCGCTCCGCCGACCAGCCGTAGGCCACGAACTTCACCAGCCGCAGCGTCTGTCCGGGCACCAGGTCCGCGGTCACCGTCAGACGGCTGACGTCGGGTTCGCTCTGCGCCGTCCAGCGAGTGCTCTCGGGTCCCTCGACGAGATGGTCGGCCGCTGCCCCCACCCGCAGTGCGCTGCGGTTGGTGCTGTGCACGAGCCGCAGACGGGTGTCCTGCGCGAAGTGCTCCTCGGCATTCAGGGGGGACTCGATCGCCGCGGCCACGCGCGGGTCGCCCGTGAGGCTGGGCAGTTGTTCGTTGGCGACCAGCTCGGACTGCACGGCCACCGTGGTCGGTCCGTCGATCGGCTCGACCTCGTACACGATGGCGGCCACCGCGCGCTGGGTGAAGGACACGAGCCGTTGCGAGGTGATCCGGACCGTGCGGCCGCCGGGTGACGTCCACCGGGCCGTGCGGCTGAGCACACCGGACTGGAAGTCCAGCACCCGCTCGTGCGCCACCAGGTGGCCGTAGCGCAGATCGCATGGGTGGTCGTCGACCAGCAGCCGGATGATCTTGCCATCGGTGATATTGATCATCGTCTGGCCGGACTCGGGATACCCGTAGCCCGCTTCCGCGTAGGGCAGCGGATGCCGCTCGTGGACGCCGTTGAGGTAGGCGCCGGGCAGCCCGTGCGGCTCTCCCTCGTCGAGGTTGCCGCGCCACCCGATGTGCCCGTTGGACAGCGCGAACACCGATTCGCTCTGCGCGAGCACCTCCAGGTTCAGCTCGGTCTCGCGCAGGCACCACGGCTCGACCGTGTAGCTGGGATGGGTGATCACCGCGACTCCAGAAGTTCGGCCAGGTCACGGACCACGATGTCCGCCCCGTGCGCCCGCAGCTGATCCGCCTGGCCCACCCTGTCGACGCCCACGACCACGCCGAACCGTCCCGCTCGCCCGGCCTCCACGCCCGCCAGGGCGTCTTCGAACACCGCGGCGTCGTCCGGATCCGTTCCGAGCCCGCGGGCCGCCTCCAGATAGGTGTCCGGGGCGGGCTTGCCTCGCAGTCGGCGCTCGCGCACCACCACTCCGTCGATCCGTTCCTCGAACAGGTCCTCGATGCCGGCCGCCACCAGGACGTCCCGGCAGTTCGCGCTGGACGACACCACCGCGCAGCGCAGGCCGGCCTCCCGCGCCGCGTGGACGAAGCGGACCGAGCCCTCGTAGGGTTCCACCCCCTCCTCGCGGATCCGCCGCAGCACCAGCTCGTTCTTGCGGTTGCCCAGTGCGTTCACCGTCTCCGCCTGCGGCGGGTCGTCCGGCGTTCCCTCCGGCAGATGCACCCCGCGCGCGGCGAGGAACGTGCGCACGCCGTCCTCGCGGGGCCGCCCGTCCACGTACTCGTCGTAGTCGTCCACCGCGTCGAAGGGAACGAACTCGGTCCCCTCACGCGTCGCGCGTTCGCGGAGATAGCCGTCGAACATCTCTTTCCAGGCGGCCGCGTGCACCTTCGCCGTCTGGGTGAGGACACCGTCGAGGTCGAACAGACAGGCACGGACATGAGCAGGAAGCCCCAGCATGTCGCCGAGGCTAGGAGGCGTGCGCCGCCGCTCGCGTCAAACCGCCGTCCGGCACGCCGGGAGGCACCCGGTCGGTCGAGGAGCGGGCGGCATCCGGGGGTCGACACGGGGCGAGAGGCGCAGCGATGACGCGGAAGGGCCCCTGACCGGCGGTTCTGCCGGCCAGGGGCCCCTCGGAGGCGGTCGCACTGCGTCAGCCGTCGGACTCCGACGACGGGATGTAGGCGCCCGGCACGTCGTTCGGCGCGTAGATCTTGCTTTCGCCGGGGTACGGCTTGGCCCAGTTGTGCGTCTGGTACCAGGTGAGGTGGTTCAACTGCGCGGGGTTCGCGTAGTCGGGCACGGCGTGGGGCCCGGTGAGTCGCTGCTTGGACTTCCAGGTCTCCCACTTCGCCGCGAGCTGCCGCTTGTCCGCCGGCACCTTGGACGACGGCACGGCCGCCGCCTTGGGGTCCTGCGGGGCGGGGGTGTCCACTCCGCAGGAGGGCGGGGTCTTCAGACCGTCGGTCAGCGAGGTGCGGTTGGGCAGCGCCGTGAACGGCGTGTAGTCCGGCTCCCGGGTGAACGCACCGGCCATCGGGCTGGCCGCGCTGTCCTTCTGGTTCATCGGGTGGATCCCGAGGATCTGCTCGATGGTGCGGATCATCGTGATCTGCGAGTAGTAGCGGCTGTCGACGGTGCCGTGCTGGGCCCAGGGGCTGATGACCTGGATCGGGGCGCGGTGGCCGTCGACGTGGTCGAGGCCGGCCTGGGAGTCGTCCTCGACGACGAAGATCGCCGAGTCCTTCCAGTACTTGCTGTGCGAGATCTCGTCGACCATCCTGCCGACCGCGAGGTCGTTGTCCGCGACCTGGGCCGCCGGGCTCGCCGGACCACCGGTGTGGTCGTTGGAGAGCCAGAACATGTTCAGGTTCGCCGGACCGTTCCTCTCGAAGTCCTTCTTCCAGATCTGGTACTTGTAGATGTCCGGGACGCTCGTGTCGAACATCGGGAAGCCCGGCACCGACACGTCGTTGAGCGACGGGATCGCCGAGCCCGTCTGTATCGGGTACGCGGTGTTCTGCCCGGTCGCGTCCATGTTCTTGGCGTCGCAGTACAGGTTCTGCCAGGACGCGTCGGCGGGCTTGCTCTCGATCGACTGGAACTCGCCGAAGTCCCGCACGGACTTGTCCACCGCCTGCGCACCGGTCCAGAGGAAGCCGGACTTCTGGTGGCCGAGAGCGTCGTCCTCGGTGTCGTAGCTGCGCGCGTACTCACCGGCCGAGGACTCGGTGTACTCCGGGTCATCGGCCTGCATCAGCCAGTTGTGACCCTCGGCGGAGTTCGTGCCGATGTCGTAGGTGTTGTCGTACAGCCCGAACTGGTTGGCCAGCGCGTGCTGGTTCGGCGTCACGTTCTCGCCGAACTGTGTCACCGAGGAATCGCCGTTGCCCTTCGGGATGTCACCGAAGACCTGGTCGTAGGTCCGGTTCTCCTTGACGATCAGGAAGACGTGCTTGATCGTCGAGGGGTCGCCGAGCCGCTGCGGGACCGGGACCGCCTTGGCGTGGCTCTTGCCCTTGGCCGGCTTGACCGAGCCGGGGGTCCAGCCGTTCTGCTTGAAGACCTTGACGGTCTGGGACCTGATGACGCTGTCGTCGGGCAGCGTGAAGCGCTGCACGCTCGACGTGGTGTCGTGGGTGCCGTGCCCGGCGCTGGTGGTGGGCCGGCGGGCGTCGATGCCGCGGGTGTTGGAGACCAGTACCTGCTTGCCGACGGTGGTGATCTCCGCGGGGAAGTAGTCCGTCGGCAGCAGGCCGACGTAACCGACCGGCTCCTGCGGGCTCTTGTAACGGTAGACGGCGACCGCGTTGGCCCGGCCGAGCGTCACCAGCAGGCGGCCGTCGTCGGTGAGCGTCACCGCGTTGGGCTCGTAGCCCACCGACGCCTCCGGCCACGGCCGGGTGTCGATGGTCTGTACGACCTTGTCCTTGCCGGTGTCGATGACCGACACGTTGTTGGTGGCGGTGTTGGTGACGAACAGCGCCTTGCCCTTGGCGTACAGGGCCGTCGGGTGCAGACCGACGTCGATGCTCGACGGGGCGGCCGCCGGGTTCGCCAGGTCGATCACGCTGACCGTGCCGGTCGTGGTGGCACCGGTCTTCGGGTTGGCCGGAACCTGGGTGCCGTAGGAGTTCATGGTGGTGTCGCCCGGCTTCGCCGGGCGCCCGCCCTCGTTGCTGACGTAGAGCTTGTCGCCGACCTGGACCATGTCGCGCGGCGCGTTGCCCACGGCCCAGCTCTGCTTGACGGCGCCGGTCGCCGCGTCGATGGCGACCACCCGGTTCTGGCCGTTGACCGCGGAGTACACGGTGGAGCCGTCGGCCGAGAACACCGCCTCGCCGACCAGCGCGTGCTTGGACCCGTCCGCCGGGATCTTGATCGACGTCGGGTTGGTGACAGAGCCGTCCGGGTTCACCGTGAACCTGGTGTAGCCGTCGGTCTGGCCCAGCCACAGCTGCTTGCCGTCGGGCGAGTAGGTGGGGCCTTCCTGTCCCACGCTGTTGCTGCTGATGCGCGGGACCGACGACGCGGCGGTGCCGACGACCTGCTGCACCTTCCAGTTCTGCACGTCGACGATGGCCAGCGCGCTCCCGCCGTCGGTGACGGAGGCCGCGAGGTGGGTGCCGTCCGGGCTGACGGAGGACGACATGATCTTGCCGTTGTTGATGACGAGGCGGTCACCGTACGGGGCGATGTACTGGTCGCTGGAGATGACCTGGCCCTTGTCGGTGCTCTGACCAACCTGATCGGTGCCGAACTGGTGTGTCTGGGCGTAACCGACGCCGGCGGTGACGGCCAGGACGACCGCGGTCGCGGCTGCCGTGAGGGTGCTCCGACGACCGATTCGTCTACCGAGAAGGCTCGGCTCGACGGTCCGGCGGTTGCGAGTTACCTGCATGGAGTCATTCCTTCGAGGCGCGGAGAAGTTCGACGTTGCCGTCGAACTGCCAAAGTGGGTTCGGTGCGTCGCCGGTGGGGGTCCGCACCAGGAAGTAGCCGTTCACTTCCTTCGGTCCATCGCCGTCGGCCATGAACCGCCCGTCTGGGGTGACGTCGAGTTGGTAGACGGCCGTGCCTGCGGCCTCGACGCCGGGGAGATGCCAGGAGACGACGCAGCGCCAGTCGTTGCCCGGTCCTTCGGCGGCGACCGTGATGCTGCCCTTGTTGCACGTCGCCGTGGCCTTCAGCTGGGCTTCGGTGACGTGTGGGCGGTTGAGCTGCTTCGTCTGCATGCGATAGAGGTGGGCGAACGCCGTGGCCAGCGAGCGCTGCACCTTGTCCTGCTCGATCCCGGAGCCCGTGGCCCCGGTCGTCGCGGAGACGACCGCGACGGTCAGGGCGACCAGCCCGGCCAGCGGCAGGACTCCGGCGGTGACCGCGCGGCGCCCCGAGCCGTCGTAGGTGGCGTTGGTGAAGTCGCGCCGCACGAACAGCAGGTGGGCCAGCACCGTCGCGATCACCGCCCACACCAGGCTGACCACGATGCCGATGAGGAGGGGGCCGAGCTGTGCGGGGCTGGTGAACAGGCCGTTCCAGGCGATAAAGGCGTAGCTGGGCAGGGCGAGTCGTACGGCGGCGGGAAGCGGCATCATCTGGGCGAGTTGCATCGCGAGCGCGACGCCCACGGGTACCAGCAGGCCCATCGGAGAGCGCCCCAGTGTGACGGATCCGAGCAGTCCGATCGCGGCGAGCGCCAGAGTCGGGGCGAGCACGCAGACCCAGGCGAGAAGGACCTTCCCTGCCGCGTCTCCAGGCGTCAGCAGATGCCCGTCGAGGCCGACCAGTGGCTGGTTGCCGACTGCCAGGAGACCCCCGACCACACTGGAGCAGGCCAACCCGGTCACGAGCAGCAGGAGGACGGTGAGACTGGCCAGTGCCTTCGCCGCGAAGATCCGCCTGGGCGAGCGGACCACCACGAGCAGGTGGCGCCAGGTGCCGAGCCGGTCCTCGGAGGCGAACACGTCGCCGGCGACCACCGAGGTCAGCAGCGGGAGTGCCCAGGTACCCGCGAAACCGAGCATCACCAGCGGTCCGGCCCAGCCCGTGGCGTGCATCCAGCGGCCGAAGAGCGTGTCGACAGGCAGTGTGCTCTGCCCGCTCACCGCGGCGACGAAGAGCCCCGGCGCGATCCAGCAGGCGAGGACCAGCAGGCGGATCCGCCATTGCGAGACCAGCTTGAACATCTCGAAGCGGTAGCCCCGCGGAACCGAGACGGGGCGGGCGGTGGCAACGTTGCCGTCGGCGATGGTCGCGGTCATCGGCCGGCCTCCTGCGGCTCGGTGAGGGCGAGGAACGCGGCTTCGAGCGGCGACACCACGGGGGCGAGTTCGCGCAACGCGATGCCCGCGCGCACGAGTTGCGCCACGAGTTCGTCCAGGGCGGGCACCAGCGCGCGCACGACCAGCGCCTCTGCGTCGTGCCGTGCCCCGGTGTCGGCGACGATCCTGATCCCGGCCGCGTCGGCAGCCAGCCGCCGGGCGGCCTGCGGGTCGGAGGTGAGCAGCCGGTAGTCGAGTTCACGGTTCTCGGCGGCCAGTTTGCTCAACGGGCCGGAGAAGACGACCCGTCCGGTGGCGATGATGGTGACTTCGGAGCACAGCGCCTGCAGGTCGTCCATGCGGTGGCTGGAGAGCACGACGCCGGTCCCGTCCGCCGCGAGCCGGTTGAGGACACCGTGCACGTGCTTCTTGCCGGCCGGGTCGAGTCCGTTGGAAGGCTCGTCCAGCACCAGCAGCCGAGGCTTGGTGAGCAGGGCAGCGGCGAGCCCGAGCCGCTGACGCATACCGAGGGAGAAGCCGCGCGCCTGGTCGTCGGCGACATCGGTGAGCCCGACCTGCTCGAGCACGTCGTCGACCCCCGCGGTCCGCGCGTCGTGTCCGCGGAGGGCGGCCAGGGCGGTGAGGTTCCGCCGGGCGGTGAGCGAGGGGTACAGGCCGGGCCCGTCCACGAAGCCGGCGACACCGTCGGGAGCGGAGAGCGCCCGCTGGACCGGCGTGCCCAGGATCTCGAGGCGGCCGCCGTCGGCGACGGCCAGGCCCAGCAGGAGACCGAGCAAGGTCGTCTTGCCGGCTCCGTTCGGCCCGACCAGGCCGTGGATCTGTCCCTGCGCCACATCCAGATCGACGCCGTCGAGCGCGACGACGTCGCCGAAACACTTGGTGATCCCGCGAGCCCGGACTGCGAGGAGTCTGTCCATGAGTCCCTTCTTCCGAAACCTTCAGGGACCCTAGGGACGGCACACAACGCAGGCACAGACGGCCGGTTGAACGCTCATGGAACGGATCGTCAAGGCGTTGTAAGCCCCGGGTGCACAAAACGGCAGGTACCCAGCCAGACTTGGGCATCCGCGACCGTAAGGCAGTGGACCGTCCGCCGCGGCAGTCGTCTACGAAGTGCCGGTGCGGTTACGGCCTTTCGTCTTGCCTTGACGACAGGAGTCGATCACTCGGGCGGCGATCTTCTGTCGCATCGCGATGTCCTGTGCGGCCTCGCGGAACGACTCATCGTGGGCTGTGATCTCCTGCCGCTGGTAGGCGCTGTCCACGGCGTACCAAATTCCGACGAGGCGCGTCTGCCGCTTGCAGCGTGCGTCGGCCGTGGCGACGGCGCGCTCTCGAGCGGAGGCAACGGCGGTGCGCCACGCGGGGTCGCTCCCCGCCCGAACAGGGTCGGAGTACGCGAATCCCGCCTTCTTCATGCAGGCCGACCAGCGGGCGAAGGCACGCTCCACCCGGCTGTCCACTCGCGAGCGTTCGAAGGCGTCGTAGTTGACCCGGTCGGCGATCGGTGCGTCGCCACCGGCTTCAGGGCCAAGCCGCAGCTTCCTGCCCGCTTCCCCCACACAGCCGCCGTTCGGCACCCGCTGCCCCGCCACCCGCTGACCGCCCTTGGCCGACGGGGAACCCGGCTTGACGCCCGGCCGGTCCGTGCCGGTCAGCACCAGGGACGTACGGGCCGGCAACGGTGCCTGCCGGGGCGCGGCTTGCGGAATCCGACTGCTGCCACGCGGGGCGTACCCGAAGACGGTACCGGCCTCGACGTCGGTGACCCCGTACCGGAACTCGCTCCGGGTCCTCGGCCGGAACTCCGCAGGCGCGGACGGAGGGCGGTAGCGCAGACGGAATCGTGCCACGCACTGCGTGATCAGGATTTTCCGCGCATTGTCCAGACGGTCGCTCTGGGCGTTGCTGAGCAGATAGCGGTCGACGGGGAGGCGGAGGTCGGCCGCAGTGGTGACGCTCGGGACAGGGCCGATCGGCGGCTCCGCAGCCGTCCTGGCCTGCTCCCGCGCATGATGCGCGGAGCAACCCGTGGCCAGGAGCAGGGTGGACACCGTCACCAGAGCCGTCCGCCAGGTGTGCGTGCCGAAGCGTGTACGGGACATGGGGCTGCGCATCCTTCGAGTCACTGTCAAGCCGGTGTCCCGCACCGCAGGGTGTCAGGGACACCGACTCGACAACGGGCTGCTGCCTACCGGTTCACCTGCTCATCGCCGCCGTTCAGCCGAACTTCCCGGAGGCGTTGTTGTTGTGCAGGCTGGAGTTGAGGTTGGCCGCTCCGCCGGCCGGGATGCGCTGCGAGACACCCTGGTAGTTCGGGGAGTAGTAGATGGTGATGGCGTTGTTGAAGTCCCAGTTGTCCACGGAGCCGGCGTTGTTGCGGACGACCTGCCCCGCGCCCTCGCTGCCCTTGGGCGCACTGCTGGTGACGAAGTGGTTGTTGCCGTAGTTCGCGTCGTCGTTGTACTGCTTGTACACCGCACCGGTGTAGTTGGGGTGGTAGTAGAGGCAGGCGTACCCGGACGAGCAACTGACCGCCTGGGGGTGGACCTCGCTCGGTACGGCCGACGCCTGACCGGCCGCAGCCAACCCTGTGGTGATGAGGCCTGCTACGGCGCATGCCGTGGCGAAGAACCGTGTGTGCCGCATGGGATTTCCCTCCTGTCAGGGGACGGATGAGGTCCCCGTCGTCACGGAGCCGCGGAAGGGCGGGCGCCGGCCCCGTCGCCGTGCCGTCCATCGCCCGCCGCACAGCAAGGTTCTGGCTCGGGTCGGTTGTTACGCAGCCCCGTTTCGCCGCGTGCAACAAAGAATCCGGACGGGTGATCGCGGGACGGAGTCGGTGAGCCGCCGGTGTCGCACCCGCCTTCCCCGCAGCGGAGTCCATCAGGGATCATGAAGCATGCGCCCGGATGACTGGCACCTCACCGAAGACGTCGACGACTTCCTCGTCCGAGCCGGGGAATTCCTGCGCTCGCGCCCCGCTCTGCACACCATGCCGCTGACAGTGACCGAGAAACTGCGAACGCTCGGCGCGGCCGCATACGGCGCCCAAGCCCCCGTCTTCGGCCGGCTGGAGCAAGCGGGCGAGGTCACCGCCACCTTCTACCGCTTCCCGTCCCGGGGTCTGAGCGTCACTTCTCTCACTCCCGAGCAGGCCGACACCCTCGCCGCCCGCCTGGTCGCCCTCGGGCACTGCCTTCCCTCCTTCAGCGCGGACCACAGCACCGCCACCGCTTTCGCCGAGGCCTGGCAGCGGCACACAGGCGCGACGCCGACGCTCCGCGTTCAGCTCCACCTGTACCGCCTCGGTACGCTCACCCCGCAGGCGCCGGTCCCGGCGGGCCGGGGCCGACTCGTGGGCGAACGGGACCAGGAGCACCTCATGCGCTGGTGCCGTGAGTTCGCCGCGGACGTCGGGGAGGACGTCTCCATCGACGCCGCTTCCTGGGCCGGCACACGGTTCGCAGAGAAGCGCTACACCTTCTGGGAGACCCCGGACGGCACGCCCGTCTCCATGGCGGGCGTGAACCCGATGGTCGGCGGACAGGTCCGGGTGGACCCCGTCTACACCCCGGCCCACCTACGCGGCCGCGGCTACGCGGGCGCCGTGACGGTCGAGGTCAGCCGCGCCGCGCTCGCCGCAGGCGCCACGGACGTCGTACTGTTCACGAACGCCGCCAACCCCACCAGCAACGCCCTCTACCAGCGCATCGGATACCGCCGGGTCACCGACTTCGCCGCGTACGACTTCGCGTATGCCGAAGCGGAAGCCAGTTAGGAACGCGCCGGGCGACAGCCGTCTCCGCGCCATCCGAGGACTGCGCCACCGTTCGGGCCCGGTCGCACACCTCAGGAATCGCCGACCGGGGCCCACGGCTTCTCAGGAGGCGGCGGTCCGTCCAGGGCGCTGCGCAGCTTCTCCTTCAGACTTTTCGGCGGTGCCTCCTTCTCCTCCTTGGAATGCATGAGCCGCGCCGTGGTCACCCGTATGTGGCACTCGCGGTGCCGCTGCCTGACGAGCACCACCCACGCACCGTCCCGGGTGAGGAGGGCATGCCTCGCCGGCTCGTCTCCCTGCCGGGCATGCCGAGCGAGAACTTGTGGCATGTAGTGCAGAGCCGCGTCCTCAGCCGCCGCGAGGGCCTGCGCCTCGTCTCCCTCGACGTGGTGAGTGCCCACCAGCATCCAGCGGTGGAGTTTCAGTTCCACGCCGTCGACGCGCTCCGTCACCCGAGTGTCCTCCTCGATGAGGACGTACCACTCAGCAGTCATGGCCGGTGCCTATCCGTCTTCCGGGGCCCGGTGGGGCCAACGAGTTGCCACAAGAGCGTCGGCGAGGGTCGCAGCGCCGACGTTCTTCGGCCCACACGAAGAATCGCGCTTCTTGTGGAGCACCGGGAATCCTGCCATGTGGATCATCAACAGCGCAGGCCAGGGCCCCGGTCTGCTCCTCCCCCAGCGGCGTGGGGCCGGCCGACGCGAACCTCTGGTGCTCTGGCCCGTGCGAGTGCGCTCGACTGAGACGGCCCAGCTCCTCGACCGTGCCGCCGAAGAGCTGCTGCCCACCGAGCTGCCCGGCTTCGCCAACCACTGACGGCCTCTCGGACGCGACGACTTGTTCCCGTGCGGAGAGCCGCCCACGCTATCCGCGGGGGCTGCTGATCCGCTCCGGCTCGATCACATAGATGACGCGGACCTGGTCGCGGCCGCCGAACCAGGGGTACGGGCCGCCGAGATACCTCTGAGCGAGCGACTCGATGTGGTCGGCGGCGCCGTCGGTCCTCACCTCGACCACCCGGCCACGGATCTGGACGTATGACGTCGGGTCCGCGGGATCCGCCACGGCCACCGCGACCCGGGGATCGCGGCCGATGTTCCGGGTCTTCTGATGTGACTCGACGCTGTTGATGAGCACATGCCGCCCGTCGGTGTCCACCCAGGTCTGGGTGAGCTGGGGCGAGCCGTCCGGCATGATCGTGGCGATGTAGCAGGTGCACGGGCGGCGCAGCAGCGCCACCAGGTCCTCGCCGAGGGACACGGGCACGGGATTCCTCCGTTGTGGACTGACGGCGCTGCGCGACGACACGGTCAGGCGGGCTGCCACAGCTCGACCCGGTTGCCCTCGGGATCCGTGACCCAGCCGAATCGCCCGACACCCTCCATGTCCTGGGTCTCTTCGGCCACGTCCGCTCCCTTGGCGCGCAGTTGCGCGAGCATCGCGTCCAGGTCGCGGACCCGGAAGTTGAGCATGGTCTGCTGGGCGCGGGCCCCGAAGTAGTCCGTCTCCGACTCGAACGTCGCGAACACCGTCACCCCGGCTTCCTGACGCCACAGGCCGTGCTCATCGGCGTCAAGACCCAGGCAGTCGCGGTACCACGCATTCAGGGCCTCCGGGTCGGCGGCCCGCATGAAGTATCCGCCGATTCCAAGCACACGTTCCATGTCGCCATCTTGCCAGGACGGCGATCGGGCAGGCGGGCACCACACCATCCCCGATGCACCTCGTGAAGCGTCCCGTGCCGCTGTCGAGGCTCGTTCGCCACTGTGCGACAGGGCCTCAGAGGGCGGTATGTGACGTGAAGTCGTTGCGGCTCGCCGAGCGGGGGATCCTGGGCCGAGACCGAGCGGGGGCTGTTCACCCTGCCACGGCCGCAGCCCCTCCGGAGGGCCGCAACAAGCAGCCTGCTCAGCCCAACCGAAAGGCCAAACCCGGCATCACCACAGGTGCCGCCCTCTGGGGGGGCGTTCGGTCGCGCCGATCAGCGGACACGTCGTTCTGCCGGCCCGCCGAGAAAACCCGTTGCGACTGACCCGCAACGGATGTCTGATTGATCGGCCACCGATCAGGGGAGGGAACATGAGGACGTCGCTGCCCACCCCCTCGTTGCACACCGCTCGCCTTCGACTGCGTGCCTTCGAAGACGCGGATGCCAACGACCTCTTCGCACTGCACAGCAGCGCCTACGTGCTGCGCTACTGGGACGCGCCACCGTGGAGCGAACGCGTGCGCGCCGAGAAGTTCATCACGGCTTGCCGGCAGATGGCACAGGAGGGCACCGGGGCGCGGCTGGCCGTAGATCGTGTCTCCGACGGGGCGTTCATCGGCTGGTGCAGCCTGAACAGGTGGAATCCGGACTACCGCAGCGCGTCGCTTGGCTACTGCTTCGACGATGCAGCGTGGGGCCACGGCTACGCGACCGAGGCCGCGCGCGCTCTGCTGCGGTGGGCATTCGACACGCTGGACCTAAATCGCGTCCAAGCCGAGACCGATACGCGCAACGTGGCTTCTGCCCGCGTGTTGGAGAAGCTCGGCTTCGTGCGTGAAGGGACGTTGCGGGAAGACTGCATCGTCAACGGCGAGGTCTCTGACTCGTGGGTCTACGGGCTGATCAGGCGGGAGTGGCAGCCGTCGTCCGAGCCGGTTCCCGCCCACTGAGTTCCGTCGCTCGGCACCCGGTACCGGCCAACCCCAAGCAACTGATCCCTGCGCCTCATCCAACACAACAGCGAACCGGGCAAAGGGCCACGTACCGCCCTCTCAGAAGCACTCAGTGCCAACTGTCCTGGCTGCCGTCGGTCTCACCGGTGCCCAGAAGGTTCTTCAGGAACCGGCCCGGTGCTCCGAGGAACTCGCGGGTCAGGCGCACCGGGAGGGCTTGGTCGAAGTCGACCTGCTCCACTGTGCCTTCATCGGAGATCTCCATGATTGTCGCGCCGGGGAGGGCGAGGAGAATCGGAGAGTGCGTGGCGACCAGGAACTGGCTGCCCTGCTCGACCAGTTCGTACATGCGGCTGAGGAGGGCGAGGCAGCTTTGGACGGAGAGGGCGGCTTCCGGCTCGTCCAGCAGGTACAGCCCGGCGGGTCCGAAGCGGTGGGTGGCCAGATCGAGGAACGATTCTCCGTGGGAGCGCTCGTGCGGTGACACGCCACCGTAGGCGGACAGCAGCGGGCGGGGCCCGGCTTGATCGAGTCGTTCGATCTCGCTGGCCACGTTGTAGTAGGACTCCGCGCGCAGGAAGAAATCCGTGCGGGGTTTCTTGATCCCCCGGGTCAGGATCAGGTGATTGCCCAGCACGGACTCGGTGGCTCGGGTGGCGAACCGGAAGTTTCGGCTGCCGCCCTCCGGGTTGAATCCTGCGGCCACCGCGACCGCCTCGATCAGCGTCGACTTGCCGGCACCGTTCTCACCGACGAGGAACGTGACACCCGCGGGCAGGGTGAGGGAACCTGAACGGGCGAGGTGCCTCACAGCGGGCAGGCTGAACGGATACCGGCCGGCGTCGACGCCGGGGACCAGACGGATCTGCTGGATGAACCGGCCGTGAGCGGAGGTCATGAAGCACACGCCGCGCTTGCGTCCAGGACCGTGGGCCGGTGCCTGCCCTGCGGCGAGAAGTCGTCGTCCTTGGCCACGCGGCGCTCCCGAAAGTCCTGGCTGTGAGGCGAAAAGCTGCTTCTCCGGTCACGCTACAGGCCGTCGCCGTCAGTCCGGGCGGACGGAGGCCCCGGGCGGGGATGTGCCGACCTCGGACTGGACGCTCCCATGTGCGTGGCCGGCTCGGACGCAGGCGCTCACGTGGTGAGGTGGCGGTCGAGGTCGTCGAGAATCTGCTGGAAGGGCCTGCGGAGGGCCACGGCGGCGGGGCGCCTGTCGACGCGGACATAAGCGCTCAGGTCGGCACGGGCCGTGGACAGTGCGGACCGCGGGTCTTCCCCGTCCAGGACGTGGTTGATCGCTTGGGTGGTGGAAGTGGCCAGTGTCGACAGGTGTCTTCGGGCGTCGGCGAGGACCGGAACGAGGTCTTCTCTGCCGGTGAACGCGGCGACTTCCTTGGCCAGGGTTGCGATGTACGGGGTCAGCCCGTCGGCGGTCGCGATGCCGTGGGCCAGCAGCTTCACCGTCTCGCGGTGCCGGCGGCGCAGGGGGTTGAAACGCATGGCGCGTTCGGCTTCGCGGGCCCTGAGGGCGCCGGCATGGATCGCGTCGATCTCGCTCGTGACAGCGATGACGTTGCCGCGCGCTGCCTCGGGATCGGTGCCGACGACCGCGGCAGTGCCGGTGAGGGCTTGGGCGAGGCGTGTGCGGGAGTCGCGGGCGAGAACCGTGAGGGAGCGACGGGGGTCGGGGGGCCAGAGCAGCGGCGCGAGCAGGATCGTCACGGCCGCTCCCGCTCCGGTCTCCCAGAGGCGATGGAAGGCGTAGGCGTCGGGAGAGGTGCTGGCGAAGACGAGCAGTGAGGAGGCCGGGACCTGGATGTTCAGGGGGCCGCCGGCGCGCAGGAGCATTCCGGCACCCAGACCCAGGGTGACGACCAGGGCGAGCGCGGCGGTCGAGGGGTGCAGGATGTTCAGGACGGCGATGCCGATCAGGACACCCGCGACGACGCCCAGCACGCGTTGGAGGGAGGTGGCCAGGGCGGTCATCGGATCTCCGCGCAGGGCGACGAGTGGCACGATGGCCGCGTAGACGGGGGGCTGGTCCGCTCCCAGCCACAGCGCGACCTGCCATGCGGCGGCGACGGTGATCACGATCCGCGCCGCGGCCGGTCCTTCGGCGCGCAGGACGTCCCAGGCACGGCTGGAGCGCAGCGTGTCGGCGAACGACGCCTCGCGCGACCTGCGCACCAGCGGTCTCCCTGACCTCGACCGTGATCAACAGGCCCAGCGTGACGGCCGAACGGCCCAGTGCACCCGATTACGCCACAGGCGGCATGTCGTGCTCCTCGCACCAAGTGGCGTGCGGGTGCCTGTGCGGCCGGCCAGGCGCCCGTTCTGAAGCACGCCCTGGCTTCCGGCCATTCTGCACAGTGAAGGGACCCTGGCGACCTGGCCTTTCACCCTGTCAAGTCTAGCCAGATTCACACATATTCATAGTGAATGAAGATTTTCAGAGATTCGATCACACCCTTGACCTGCTCACATTATGTTCACATTGCACCCACAGGTCGAACACGTCTCAAAGACGGCCCGTCGATTGGCCTTGCTCCATTGCTCCGGCGAAGCTGCTCCCGGCCCACAAGGCCCCTGACCCTCAAGGAGTTTCCATGCGCATGAACCCGCGCTTCGCCGGTACCGCCGCGGCGGCCGTCGCTCTGATCGGTGCAACCCTCGCCGCGACCTCGGGCGCGGCCACCGCGGCGCCGGCCGGCCTCTACGCACCGTCGGCTCTGGTCCTGACCGTCTCCTACCCCGGAGGATCGACCGACACCGCGGCTCGCGCCGTCACGCTGAGCTGCGCGCCCGGGGCAAGCGGCACCCACCCCTCCCCCGCCGCGGCCTGCGCGGATCTGCGCAACGTCGACGGTCAGCTCGACGCCCTGCTGTCCTCGGCACCCGGCCAGGCCTGTACGCGACTCTGGTCCCCCGTCACCGTGACGGTCGACGGTGTCTGGCAGGGAACACGCACCTCTTGGAAACACACTTTTGCGAATTCCTGCGAAATGAACAACGCGGTCACGCAGAGCAGCCTCCTCAGCTTCTGACCTCAGGGGTGGTTCCGGGGCACCGGGCCAGAGGCACCGTGCCCCGGGCGCCGACCGTGGCTCCCGGACGGGAGTGGCGCCCTGGGTGGATCACGGCTTGTCGAGGAAGGCTTCGAGGGCGTCGGCGACTTCGTCCGGGGCCTCGACCTGCGGATAGTGGCCGACGGCGGGCGGCCCCGCAAGTTCCGTCACCCTCGCGAGCGGCATGCGTTCCCTGATGCGGGGCAGCACATGGGCACCGCTGATGGGGTCGGCAGGCCCCCACACGAACAAGGCCGGACCCTCGTAGCCCTCAAGTGCCGCGGTCCAGCGGGCCCTGTGGGTGCGCCGCTCGTCGATGTAGCGGAGCAGCCGCGGCGCCAGCAGGTGCCCGTGGTCCCGGGAGACGCTCTCCCACATGGCATGCAGATCGTGGTCCGGGACGGCCCGGCCCAGCACCCGACGCATCGAGGAACGGAAGCCGCGCTCGGTGACGGCATGGGCGAGCACCGGGCCGAACAGGCCGTGGAGCAGCCGCTGGACGACCAGGGGACGGTGCAGATCGGGGTAGAGACCCCCGTTCAGCCAGGCCATCCGTGTGATCCGGCCGGGATTTCGCGCCAGCAGTTCCTGAGCCACGCTGACGCCGTAGTCGTGGGCGACCAACGCTGTGTCGCCGACGGCGAGGCTGCGCCACATGTCCTCCACCAGATCGGCCTGTTCGAGCACCGAGTAGGTGTGCCTGCGCGGCTTGTCGCTGTGCCCGAAGCCGAGCAGGTCGAAGGTGGTGACGCGATGGCCCCGTGCCGCCAGCCGGGGCACGATCAGCGACCAGTCGTGGGATGAGGTGGGGAAGCCGTGCACGAGCGTCACCGGTACACCGGCGGCGGGGCCGTCCTGACGGACGAACAGCGTGTGTGCGCCCGTGCGTCCTTGAACGGTGATCCGCTCTCCCCCGGCGGCCCAGTGCGCCCCGGAGGGCATGGCGGTCCGGGACACTAGCGGTCCTTTCGGGTAGCGGCGATACCGTCGAGGAGGCATCGCAGGCCGAATTCGAACTCGTCGTCCCCGTCCGGACCGCCGAGCAGCGCGGAGTGGGCTGTGACGAGCGGATGCCTTCCGGCGGGCAGCGAGGCGAACAGGTCGGTCATGGCCGCGCGTTGTGCGGGCGTGCGCGCTGCTCCCCCGGTGTCCAGCACCACCGCCCCGACCACATAGTGCGTGACGGTGAGGTAGATGCGCACCGCGCTCTCGGGGGGCCAGCCCGCCTCGGTCAGCAGCCTCAAGCCCGCTTCACGGGCACGCAGGGCGTTGGGCCCGAGCAGCTGCCCCCGGGTGAGCAGAGGCACCAGCGCACGGTGCGCGAGCAGAACACGACGGTACTCCCGCGCCCCGGCCTCGGTTCCGGCTCGCCAGTCGGCGCCCGGCGCGGGTAGGGAGATCTCTCCCAGCATGTGGTCGACCAGTTCGACGAACAGTGCCTCGCGGCTCGGCACATGACGGTACAGCGAGGTGTGCCGCACCTTCAGCCGTTCGGCCACGGTCCGCATCGTCAGCGCGTCCAGCCCGTCCTCGTCTGCGATGCGGAGCGAGGCCTCCGTGATCGCGTCAAGTGTGAGTCCCTCGGGCCGGGATCGCCGGCGCGCCCGGGCGGCGTAGCGCGTACTCCACCAGGCGGCCGAGCCGACCTCGGGGACCGGGTCGCCCGTGGGCGGGCTCTGTGTGCTGCTGTGTTCCCTCATGCGCTGGCCGGCCATTCGGGGAGGGCGGGGTCGAGCGGGGAGTCGCTGCCCCGTTCAGACCTCCGCACGTCGGTGCGTCCACTGGACGCACTTTATGCGTCCAGTGGACGCATCGACAAGAGGCCGACTTCAGGCTCCGGCCAACTCGGCGTTCGCCCGCTGCGTGACCAGGGCCAACACGCGGCCCGTGATCGCCAAGTCCTCGGTCGGAATTCCGGCGTACAGCCGGGCGGAGATCTCGGCCGTCTCAGCGGTGGTGCTCTCGTACAGCTCCCGTCCTGCGTCCGTGAGCCGCGTCCGGGACGCCTCCGCAGGGTCCTCCTCCAGCAGCTTCGCGGCCGTCAGCTCCTCGATCACGCCCCGCACGACGGAATCATGGGCCTTCAGCGAGCCGGTGACATCGCCGACGAGTTCGTCGCGGCCGATGGATCCGCCCGCGGCAACGACGGCGCGCAGCGTCACACTCTGGTCGAACGTGGCGCCGTGACGGGTCAGGACACCCTCCAGGAGGGCACGCCCGGCGTAGTGCGCCAGGGCTACGACCCGGCCATTGACTGTGGGTGCGGTGGTGGTCATGACTGCTCCTTCTCGTTCGCCGCGCGTGGATCAAGCTGTGGTGAATACCATACATGACTACTATGTACATGGCTACTAATTTCTCGCGGGCACCCGAAACGTGGTCGTGACCGGACCGGTCTGCCGCGGCGACCGTCTCGTTCAGCACATACCGGCTCAGCCACTCCCCCAGCACGCAAGAGCGCGCAGTACGGCGCCGCGGCCCTGAGTGGGCACTGTCCAGAGAGTCTGGCCTCGAACGCCCCAGCGCTCGAGCAGTGCGTTCGCGGCGAGGAATCCGCTTGTCGCGGCACGCTCCATCAGCGCCACCGGCAGGTCCGTGCGCACCAGGTCACCGGCGAGGACAAGGCCGGGCTCGGGTGTGCGCACCGTCGGCCGGTCACGGTACCCGCCGACAGCGAACAGCGGGCAGTCCTGCCGCCATTCGTGCCGGACGTCGAGCACGGCGGCGCTCTGCGTTTCCGGGTACACGCGGCGCAACTCCTCGATCAGACGCTTCTGCTCGATCTCGCGCGTGGCGTGTGGTGGCACGGCATAGGCATGCAGTTCAACAACGGATCCGCCGGTACGCGCGGCCCATCGGGCTGCCTCGTCCTCCCAGCGCTCCAGCACGCTGACGTTGTCCAGGCCACCGTAGCCACTCGTGCCCAGGAACCCTGGTCGATCGGGGTTCACAGGCCGGTCCAACCACAAGCGGGTGACCAGGAAGGACGGCGCGTTGCGCAGACGCTGGATCCGCTCGCGCCATTGAGCGTCGCCCAGTTGGTCCGAGCGGTTGACGACAGACCGCAGGCCGGCGGTGTCCAGCGCGAGCACGACCGTGTCATGTCGCCGTTCCTCGCCGTCGGCGGTGACCACGTAGCCGCCGTCCGGCGTGCGTCCGACGTGCTCGACCGCCGTGGATGTCCGCACGTCGGCGCCGTGGCCACGGACATAGCCGGCCAGTGGATCCCACAGAGCGGCCGGGAAAGGTGCGCGGGGTACGTCGAACAGCAGGCCTTCGGCGGAGCCGAGGAAGTAGATGTGGAACATCAGCACCATTTCCGCTGCCGACAGCTCCCTCGGGTCGGCGAAGAAGCTGCGGGAGAAGACCTCGAACGCCAGGTGGCGGGCCATCGAGGGAAAGCCCACTGCTTCGAGGAAGTCGTGGGCGCTGGTGCCGTCGAGGCGTTCGTAGACGTCAGGCACCCGCACGTTCAGCAGCGGAAGGGCCGCGACCGGGTTCATGCCCCGCAGGTCCCGCAGGCCGAAGGACGGGCTGACGGCGGCGAAGCCGAGCGCGCTCCACGGTGGGGTGCGAGGAACGCGGCGAAAGCTGTCACGCAGTCCTTCGCTGTGCTGCAGTGGGTAGTCGGGCAGGGCCGTCAGGCGTTCCAGCCGGGGATCGGTACGGCGCAGCAGCCCCCGGAGGTTGTAGTACTGACGGAAGAAGGCGTGAAAGCCCCGGCTCATGGTCGCGGAGGAGCCGTCCGACAGCTCGACCGGCCATCCGCCGACCCGGCCGCCCAGGTACGGTGCGCCCTCGTACAGTGTCACGTCGACTCCGCGTTCGGCGAGCGCCGTGGCAGCGGCCAGCCCGGCGACACCGCCTCCTACGACGGCGGCTGTCGGGCGGAAGCCATCGACCCGGGGGGCGCCGGGATGCGGCGCCAGCAGGCGGGCGCGGCGATCCCGGCCGCGGCGGGCGGTGCCGGAACGGCGGTCTGTCTTCATCGGCAGCCTCGCGCGGTGGTGTGGGGTCGGCGTGCGACGAAGGTGTGCTCGATGCCCGTCTGCCAGCCTGGCAGCGGCAGGGCTCGCACGTGCTCGAACCCGGCGGCGCCCACACGGTGAGCGAACCGCTCCGCGGTGTCGAACGCGACGACGCTGCGCCACAGATGGCGGTAGAGCTCGCCGTCGCCCAGCACGGTTGCGACGGGCTGCACGATGCCGCGGCACACCAGTGTCCACACCGCGCGGTCCACACGTCGGCCGCTGAGGATGTATTCGTGCACGCCCAGTCGTCCCCCTGGGCTGAGCAGCTCGTGCACATCGCCGAGCACGGCGTCCGGATCGGAGAGGTTGCGGAAGAGATAGGCGGCGAACACCGCGTCGAACGAGCCCCTCACGCCGGCGTCGAGCAAGCCCTCCGCCGGAGCGTGCACAAAGGTCACATGGGACGTCCAAGGCTTGGCCGCGGCTCTTTCCAGCATGCCCGCCGACGCGTCCACGGCCGTGATGTCCGCGCCCGGCATCGTGGAGCACAGTGCGGCGGTCGAGGCGCCGGTGCCGCAGCCGAGGTCCAGCACGCGCAGTCCTTCTCCGCGCCCGGGCAACCCGAGACGGCGTGCGGAGCGGCGCAGGTGCGCGTGGTACCCGGGGTTGGCGGCCACCAACGTGTCATAGGTGTGCGCAGCATGGTCGAACGCGGCGGCGAGTCTCTCGTCGCGCAACAGGCTCATACGGTCTCCAGGAGCGACGTGCGGCGGGTCATGACGGGATGAAGGGCCGGCGGGGCAGGCCAGGCAGCTCCAGTACGGAACGGAGCATCGGCCCGACCGGGGTGCGAAGACCGATGGCGAGATCTTCGAACAGGCGGGTACGCCCGTCGAGGAAGCGCAGTACGCGGCTCATCGGCTGGGACTCGAACAGGCGCGAGAAGAGGGCCGGGCCGTCGACCCGGCCGCTGTCCAGGGCCCGAAGCAGTACCGCGTCCATGGCCCGCGAGCGGGCCCGATGTGCGGGCGGCGGGACAGGGCACCGGCCCCTGCGCAGGGCGGCCGCGACGGACTGTGTCTGGCGTTGCAGTCCGGCGAAGGTGTATCCGGTCGACGATCGGGTGGCACCGCCGGCGGCACCGATGCGGAAGACGGACTTTCCCACGCGTCTGGGCATCCTGGCGTCCGTCATGGGGATGATCCCGGTCTCGGTCGCCATCACCTCCGTACTGCCGAGCCGCAACACGTCCTGGGCGTAGTGGCGTACGGCCGCCTCGTAGCCGTCCGCAGTCAGGACGCGCGCGGAGAACTCGGTGTACTCCACCAAGGCCTCCTGGCGGCCCGTGGGCAACACGTAGCCGAAGGACAGACCCTGGGCAGGCTGGGGGGTACGGAAGTCCATCAACTCGACGACGTCACGGTCGAACACGGGGCGAGCAGTGCGGACGAACCAGCCGTGGAAGTGCTGCAGCATCGTGGTGCGGGCCGGGGGGAGGCTGCGCAGCGGGCGGGAGTCGAAGACCCACCGGGCGCGCAGCGTGCCTGTCAGCCCGTCGGCTGCGCGGAACGCGATGCGGGCTCCTCCGTCGACGTCCTCGACCGTCTGGACGGTGGCCACCAGGTGCCGCACGTTGAGGCTGCGCCTCAGGTCACTCATGACCAGGTCCTCGAAGTCGTCGGACCGGATCATCTTGTAGCTCAGGGGCGAGATGTCGTCCCGGAACGGGGTGCCGGTCGGTGGATGTACGCGCAGCGACCGCCAGTTGGCGGTGACTGCGGCTTCGAAGCGGCCGGGGCCGTTCTCCCAGAAGCACCACGTGCGGCTCGGCGGCCTCAGGGGGCCGGGCGGAGCGTCCACGAGGACCACCGATGGCGTGAGACCGCCGTGTACGTGGCCCGACAGGCGATGGGCGAGCGACAACCCGGCCGCGCCCGCACCGATGACCGCCACATCCGCCTCCAGCACGACGTCTGCCTCCTCCTTCGCGTGCGCACGTGGCCGTTCTTCCCGCTCCTGCGCCCGATCGGATGCGCGTCACTCGAATGCGACGAGCGGTTGTCGCCGAAAGGAACGAGTGTGGAAAGGGATGTCATGTGCCGATCGCCCACATGGATTCGCCACCGATCCGCATCCGTGCGCGGCTTTCGGAGCGAAGGTCACGGCAACGGAATGATCTGCGCTCACGACGAGAGGACCCGCGATGCGCCCCAACCCGGCGACAGATCATCATGCGGCCGGCGCCCCGGCCGCACCGCGACCGGGCGCCCTTCGACAGTCCGCCGTCCGGGTGCAGCCGGGCGGCCCGCGCATCGAGCCTCCCTCATCCCACCTCGATGCGGACGGCGTCGCGCGGTGGCCCGGCGTCGGCGGGGTGAGCGCAATCGATCAGGACGTGCACGGGGCTGTGGGTCATGTACTGGACGAGGTACTGGCCGATCGGGTCGAACGGGCCAGGGCCGTGGACCCACGCTTCGCCGACGACCTCGCTGTGCGGGTGGCGCAGTTCACTCGGCGGGGCGGCAAGCGCGTCCGCTCGCGACTGCTCTGGTGGGCGCTGCGGGCATGTGGCTCGGACGACGACCTGGCGGCCTCGGCGGCCCTTCGGGTGGGCGCCGCACTGGAGCTCGTGCAGACCTGTGCACTGGTCCAGGACGACGTCATGGACAGCTCGCCGCGGCGCCGGGGCGAGCTCGCCCTGCACACGGCGCTGGGCACCCAGTACGCGCACGCCGCTCGGCCGGGCCGCGTTGCCCGGTTCGGGGACGCCGCGGCGGTCCTGGCCGGAGACCTCGCTCTTGCCTGGGCCGACGACCTGGTGACCGAGACGCCGCTGCCTGCCGGTACCGCGCACATCGTGCGGCGCATCTGGAGCGACATGCGCACCGAGATGGTGGCGGGTCAGTACCTCGATGTCCACGGACAGATCACCGCGTGCCGATCGCCGGACCAGGTCCTGCGCTCCGCCTGTCTGAAGAGCGCCCTCTACTCCGTCGAGCGGCCGCTCGCGCTGGGCGCGGCACTGGCCGGGGCCGACGACGGCACCGCACGCGCTCTGTGCTCGGCCGGGCGCTGCATCGGCATGGCTTTCCAGCTGCGGGACGACCTGAACGACATCTTCGACGATGACGAACCCGGCGGCAGGTCGGCGGGCGGAGACATCCGCGAGGGCAAGAGCACCTACCTGATCGCCGTGGCCCGGGCCCGCGCCGAGGCAGCCGGTGACCAGGCCGCGCTGACCGCCCTGGACCGCTCCCTGGGCGACGGCGGCCTGACCGGGGCAGATATCGATGAGGTGCGGGAGATCCTGGAGACCACCGGCGCGCGTGCCGCTGTCGAGAAGAAGATCGGCCGGCTGCTGGCACAGGGACTCCGGCATGTCGACGGTGCCTTGTTCGACCCCGTGGGCGGAAGCCGCTTGCGCGAGCTGCTCGTGGCGGCGGCCGGCTGTGAGCGTGTGCGTCCCGAGCCGCGTCCGGACGGAGCTGAGCCGGACTTCGCCGTGGCCGTGCGCCTGATTGCCTACGCCGGCGAGGAGACCCGCGCATGACGCGCACTCTGCCCGGCCGCACCGACCACGTCGTCGTGGTGGGCGCAGGACTCGCCGGTCTGTCGGCCGCTCTGCATCTTCTGGGCGCCGGCCGCCGTGTCACGGTCGTGGAGCGTGACACGCTGCCCGGGGGCCGTGCCGGACGTCTGGACCTGTCCGGCTACCTCGTCGACACCGGTCCGACGGTGCTGACCATGCCCGACCTCGCGGACGAGGCGTTCGCGGCGGTGGGCGAGAGCCTGTACGACCGCGTCGAGCTGATCCCGCTGCATCCCGCGTACCACGCCCGCTTCGCCGACGGGACGTCACTCGACGTCCATACCGAAGCCGAGGCCATGGTCGCGGAGGTGGAGCGTTTCGCCGGTGCCGCCGAGGCGGCGGGCTACCGGCGGCTGCGGGCCTGGCTGAAGCAGCTGTACCGGGTGCAGATGAACAGGTTCATCGACGCCAACTTCGACTCTCCGTTGGAGCTTCTGAACGGCGACCTGGCGCGCTTGGCCGCTCTCGGCGGCTTCGCAGGCCTGGACTCCCGGATCGGCCGCTTTCTACGGGACGAGCGGCTGCGCCGGGTGTTCTCCTTCCAGGCTCTCTACGCAGGCGTCCCACCTGCCCGTGCGCTGGCGGCGTACGCCGTCATCGCCTACATGGACACCGTCGCCGGCGTGTATTTCCCGCGAGGTGGGATGCACGCGCTGCCGCGGGCCATGGCGGATGCCGCTGCCGAGGCGGGCGCCGACCTGCGGTTCGGACAGCGGGTGACTCGTCTGGAACGGTCCGGCGACCGGATCACGGCGGTCGTCACCGACCGGGAACGACTTCCCTGCGATGCTGTCGTACTCACACCGGATCTGCCCGTCGCCTACGGGCTGCTGGGCCGCCGGCCCCGGCGCCCGCTGCGACTGCGCCACTCCCCTTCCGCGGTCGTCCTGCATGTGGGCACCGACCGGAGCTGGCCTCAACTGGCACATCACACAATCCTCTTCGGGGCTGCCTGGCACAGCACCTTCAAGGAACTGACTCGCACAGGTCGTCTGATGACCGACCCCTCACTGCTGATCACACGTCCTACCGCCACCGATCCGACGCTCGCGCCGCCGGGACACCAGGTCCTCTACATCCTCGCGCCCTGCCCCAACACCGAAATCGGCCCCGGCGCGTCGACCTGGGAGGATCTTGCGCCGCGGTACCGCGCCAAGTTGCTGCGAGAGCTCGAGCACCGGGGGCTCGACGGCGTCGAGGCCGCCATCGAGCAGGAGTGCCTTGTCACACCGGCCACCTGGCAGTCCCAGGGGCATGCCGCCGGCACACCGTTCTCTGCCGCCCACACCTTCGCGCAGACCGGCCCGTTCCGTCCGCGGAATCTGGTGCGCGGCACGGAGAACGCCGTCCTCGCCGGCTGCGGCACGACCCCGGGCGTGGGTGTACCGACCGTGCTGGTGTCGGGAAAGCTGGCCGCGGTGCGGATCACCGGCGTTCGCGGACCGGCATCCGCCCGCAGGCGCCCGTCGCCGTCACGCAGCAGGGAGACCGTGGAATGAGCGACCGCGAACTCAACGCGGCAGGCATCGCCGACGCGGCGCTGCGTGAGGCCTACCGGTACTGCCGCGTGCTCAACGCCCGTCACGGCAAGTCGTACTTCCTCGCCACCAGGCTCCTGCCCGTCGAGCGCCGGGCCGCCGTACACGCCCTGTACGGGTTCGCGCGCTGGGCCGACGACATCGTCGACTCACTCGATCCCCACAGCGGCCCCCAGGAGCGGAAGGCAGCACTGACCGAGCTCGCAACGAGCCTCAGCGAGGGGCTGCGCGGTGGGAGGAGCAAAGAACCAGTAGTGCTCGCGCTGGCGCACACGGCACACCGGTACGCCATCCCCCACGAGCACTTCGACGACTTCATGACAGCCATGAGCGCCGACCTGGTCGTCACGGACTACGCGACCTACGCGGACCTGTGCGGCTACATGCACGGCTCCGCCGCCGTCATCGGGCTGCAGATGCTGCCGGTTCTGGGAACAGTGGTTCCCCACGCGGAAGCGGCACCCCATGCGGCCGCCCTCGGCATCGCGTTCCAGATGAGCAACTTCCTACGGGACGTGGGTGAGGACCTCGACCGCGGCCGCGTGTACCTGCCCGCCGATCTGCTCGCCGCCCACGGGGTCGACCGCGCCCTGTTGCACTGGAGCCGCGGCAACGATCGGCCCGATCCGCGCATCACCGCGGCGCTGAGGGAATTCGAGGCTCTGACCCGGAGCGTGTACCGGGAAGCGGCGCCGGGTCTCGACATGCTGGATCCCGTGGCCCGCCCCTGCATCCGTACCGCGTTCGTGCTGTACAGCGGCATCCTGGACGCCATCGCCGACGAGGGCTACGCGGTCCTGCGGCGCCGGGCGGTGGTTTCCCGGCGACGACGTGCCGCGGTCGCCGCCGACGGGCTCGCCCGAGTGATCGCGGCACGGGCCCGCGCCCGGGGCGTCAACCGCCGCACGGCCACCGCGCGCTCCGGCCCGCCGCCCGCGGCCGGCCGGAGGTCACCCCGCCACAGCACCCAACGGGAGGTCGCGTGAACTCCGTCCGGCCAGGCCGCAGGAACCGTCTCCCGCTGGCCCTGCGCCGACGTCCCCTTCCCTGGGACAAGCAGCGGCCGACCTGGCGCGACGCCAAACCCTCGCTTATCGCCGAAGCACTGAAGCGCGCCCAGTCCCGTCCGTCCGGCAACTGGTACGTCATGGACGCCTCGTACAAGCTGCGCTCCGACCGTCCGCTCGCGCGCAAGGTGGCAGGGCGGGAGGTGATCGTCTGGCGGTCCGCTGACGGTCGCCCGGTGGCGGGACCCGGCATCTGCCCGCATCTGGGTGCCCCTTTGCAGGACAGCCCCGTGCACTGCGGCACGCTGGTGTGCCATTGGCACGGCCTCGCCCTGACCGGAGCACCGTTCGCCGGTTGGAACCCACTGCCCACATACGACGACGGCGTTCTGCTGTGGGTACGGCTCGACGAGGTGGGCGGCGAAACACCGACGGACGAGCCCGTGCTGCCCCCGCGTCCCGATCACGCCAGGGCCCTGTCGGCGGTCTATGTCGGGGAAGGGATCTGTGAACCCGAGGATGTCGTGGCCAACCGCCTGGATCCCTGGCACGGAGCGTGGTTCCACCCCTACTCGTTCGTCGATCTGACGGTGGTCAGCGCACCGGAGTCCTCCGGAGCGGGAGCCGACGACGGATTCGTCGTCGACGTCTCCTTCAAGGTCGCGGGTCGGCTCGTCGTGCCGGTGCGGGCCGTGTTCACCGCGCCCGAACCGCGTACCGTCGTCATGCGCATCACCGACGGCGAGGGCCGGGGTTCCGTCGTCGAGACACATGCCACTCCGCTGGAGACAGACGACGGGGGACGCCCGCGCACGGCCGTCATCGAAGCTGTCGTCGCGACCTCCGAACGTTCCGGATTCACCGTGGCGCGCCGAGCGGCACCGCTGCTGCGCCCACTCGTCAGAGCCGCCGCCGGACGCCTGTGGCGCGACGACCTGGCCTATGCCGAACGACGCTGGCACCTGCGCTCCAAAGGAATCTTCCCCGGCTGACCGGAGCGGCGCGGAACAGGGAACCGGTCAGGTCCGGTCGGCCTGCCAGGCGGGCTCGAGGCGGTCGAGGAGTGTCCGGCAGGCTGTGTCGGCGCGGTCCCAGTCACCGTCCGCCAGCGGCGCGATGAGCAGTCCGAACAGGGCGTCGACCAGCAGGGTGGCTTCACAACGGGCGCGCTGCTCGGTCATGCCGACACCGCGGAAGAGGGAGTCGAACAGGTCCCTCCACCCGGTGAGAAGGTCGCGCATGACCGGCCCGTACCGCTCGGGGTGGAGCAGGCTGACAGTCATGACCTCGAGGTAGAGCGGGAGGGTGGCGCGCATCTCGGGCGCGCTGAACTGTCGCCAGGCCTCCTCGGTGAATCGGCGGAGCTCCGCGGTGTTCTGTGGCCGCCGGTCGGCTTCGAGCAGGCCACGAGCACGGAGAAGTGGTCGCTCCTCGTACATGGCCAGAGCCTCGGTGATCATGCGCTCCTTGGTCCCGAAGTAGTACAGAAGCATGCGGTCGCTGGTGTCCAAGGCACGGGCCAAGGGCCGTAGGGACAGGTCCGTCAGTCCGTTGCGGATCACGTACTCGCGCACACGGTCGAGCAGGTCACGGCGCTTTTCCGGGTCCGGTCCGCGCGGCATGAAGCCCTCCCGGGCAGTAGGTGCAGCGAACAGCGCAGCTGAAGTCCACTTTCACTCGTTTTTTGTACTTCTTTACCGTAGCACCCGCTTCATGTATATTTGAGGTGTAGCAACCGCTACAGACACGAGTGATCCTCGCCCCAGGGTCCGACCTGCACAGCTCTGAAGGGATTGATTCCATGGCCGCCAAGGCCATCGGCCTCACCATCAACTCTGGCCAAGGACTGCTGACCCGCCATCGGGGCCTTCGGCTTCGCGGGCTGGGGCGAAAGACCGCGCCGGAGATGCACCGGTCCCCCACCGCCGGCTCGTGGTTCACCCGGCAGTGGGCCATGTGGGCGCGGGTCGTCACTCCCTTGCGTCCGCTCGACGCACCGCGCGCCCGGCCCACCGCCTGGGATGCCTCTTGGCCCTTGCGGAGGGAGCTGACCTCGGTCGGCCGGGCCCGTCGGCTGGTGACCGCACAGCTGAGCGACTGGGGCCTGACGGACGCCACCGACACTGCCCAGCTCCTGGTCAGCGAAGTGGTCACCAACGCACTGCGCCATACGCGAGGCCCGCTGCGACTCAACCTGCAGCTGCGCGGCTCCCAGCTGCGGTGCGAGGTGGAGGACACCGAGGACACGGCCGCCGTGCGCCGCGCCGTGGACACCGACGCGGAAGGCGGGCGCGGCGCAGAGCTGCTCGACCTGCTCAGCGACGCCTGGGGCAACAGCACAACGGCAATCGGGAAAACCGTCTGGTTCGTCCTGACGGTGAACGCACCGGCGATCTAGCGGACGCCCGTGTCACCAGGCCATCTTCTTCGGCGGCCGGACGCCGAGAAGGGGGCCTTTCTCCCCGTGACGCACACGAGAATCGACGCATGAACGTTGCGAGTGGAAGACCGCGTCGTTTTGTCGTGACTCTGTTCTGGACGGTCCAGCCGAATTTGGCCGTCGGCGATACGCGAACAGTGCGGGACGCGCCTCCGTCCGCACGGGGAGTGACCGACCATGGCAGCTACGCAGACAGCCGGCACCGAGCGCCGTGGGTCGCCCGTTCAGGTGTCCACTCGCGACGCCACGCTGGCCACCCGCTTCGTTTCCGGCGATGAACACGCCCTCGGCGAGGTGTACCGCTCCTCGAACGCGCTGGTCTATGCGATGGCACGGCGCGTCCTGGGCGACTCCTGCGAGGCCGAGGACGTCACCCAGACGGTCTTCATGGCCGCATGGCGTGGCCGAGCGGGCTTCCGTCCCGAGCGGGGCACGCTTGCGGCCTGGCTGGTGGGCATCACCCGGCGCAAGATCGCCGATGCTCTCGAGGCCCGTACCCGCCGTGCCGCGCTGGTCGAAGCGGCAGGCATCACGCTCACCCTGTCCAATGACCGGCGGTTCTCCGATCCACAAGCCACGCTCGACCGTGTCCTGGTCGGACAGTCGATGGCCAAGCTGACCCCGGCGCAACGCACGGTCTTGTGCCTTGCCTTCTACGAAGATCTCACCCAGGCACAGATCGCCCAGGTGACGGGCTGGCCCCTTGGGACGGTGAAGAGTCACGCACGACGTGGAATGCATCGCCTCAGCCACTGCCTGCGGGACAACGAGCCCCTCTCGACAGCCGCACCCGCGTGACGGCGAGCGAGCCACAAGCGCCGGAAGCCGGCGTAACCACGGGCCATCTGGCCCGTAAGCTCGGTGTTTCCCCGACAACACTGCGCTCCTGGGACCGCCGTTACGGGCTCGGGCCGGCGCTCAGGCTGCAAGGCCACCACCGTCGTTGGTCCCCGGCCGACGTCGCGATGATGCAGGAGATGTGCAGGCTGACGGCAGCGGGCGTGCCACCGGCCGAGGCGGCACGAACCGCCCAGCGACTTGCGGCCCGACCAGAACTGAGCCATGAAGGGGACGAGGCGCCCGCACTCGACCATTTCGACTTGGCACCTCGTGCCCTGCGGCCTGGAAGCGGTCGGCCGCTCGGCATCGTACGACTGGAATGCCGAGGCCTGGTACGAGCCGCTGTGCGGATGAACGCCGCGGCGGTACAGGAGCAACTGGCCCGGGCCATCGCCACGCACGGATTGATCACTGCCTGGGAAGAGGTGATGACACCGGCCCTGCGCGCCGTCGGCCGTAAGTGGGAGTCGGGCGGTGATCAGTACGTCGAGGTCGAGCACCTGTTGACCTGGCACATCTCCGCGACTCTCCGGCACTGTTACGTCCGTTCGGCGCTGCGCCCGGTCAGGGCTGCGGACGATCTTCCCGTCCTGCTGTCCTGTCTGCCGAGCGAGCAGCACACCCTGCCGCTCGAGGCGCTGTGCGCCGTACTGGCTGAGCATGACCTGCCGGTACTCATGCTGGGCGGCGCCGTGCCCGCCGAGGCACTCGTGGCAACGGTGGGGCGGATCGGCTCGGCGGCGGTGGCCCTGTGGTGCCAGTCCCGCTCCACTTCGAGCACGGCGCTCGCACGTCACATCGCAGCCACCCGATGGGGCGTCCGCGGCGCACGCACGCGGACTCCGGTTCTCCTGTGCGGTCCGGGGTGGGCTCTGACCCCCGGCGCCGAGGCCGACATGCTGCGCCCGACGAGTCTGCGCGAGGCCGTACGCCTGCTGCTTGATCTGGACCGGGGTCCTGGGGAGGGCTCCCCGATGTGAGGGGCGGTGCATATCAGTGGGGTCGGGCGGCCATCCAGATGGTGAGATCGCGGGCGATGGCGTTGATGCTGGTCGAGGCGATGACGTCGTGCTCGTTGCGGGTGGTGTCGCGGCGGACGATCTCGTAGCCGCCCTCGTCGAGGACGGCTACCGAGGCGAACCAGGCGGGGTCGTCTTCGTCGGGCTGGATGACGACGAAGGTGTTGTCAGAGTCGTTGAGGTCGCTGATCATCATGAACAACGCGTCCTCGGAGGGATCGTCGATGCGGTCGCCGTTCTCGCTGTCAGCTCCGTAGTACTGAGCCCCCATCGTTGCCTCCCTTGCCCTGTTCACCCTGGTCGCGGTCAGCATGTCAGTCACTGGCGGATTACTTGTGTCGCGGTTCCGGCGTCACATGCTCATGGAGACGGCGGCAGGGCAACCGGCGGCGTGCGGTCCCGTGAACGCGGCCCGGCCCGGCGAATACCGGCTCGCCGCCTGACGCACGCGCGCGCAAGCCCTCCGACCGGTGGACAGGCAGTCCCCCACCGCACCCACCGATCAGCGGATGTCTCTCACCCCTGCCGCGCGGCAAAACTGGAGCACGCCGCGAAGAATCACACGCATACAGCAGATCCCCACGGACCGCCCAGCCCCGACAGCAGGCACTCACCCACGCCCCGTGGGTCGCGCCCCGCCCTGTCGACGAACCCGGAGAACCGGCGCGGAGGAGAAATCACATGAATGAGATCACTTCCTGGGAAGACCCTCGGCACGCCCCGGCCGGCGCACGGTTCCACAACCGCGTCAGGGCATGGCAGCCGATGACCGCCGTGGCGGGGACTGTGCCTCCGCCCGAACTGCGGAACGCCTACGCCTACGAAACGATCACGCACGGGCAGCGCGTCCTTGCACACCTCACGGCACAAGGCCGGACACAACTGGTGTCCCCCGCCGGCGACGACGTCACCGCCGCCTACCCCGAGCTGTCCAAGCTGCCCGAACTCGCTGACGGCCGGGAGACGGTGTTCGACGCGAAGATCATCACGCCGGGCACTCACGGGCGCCCCGCACCGCACCTCCTGCGGAGCTTGGCCGCACAACACCGCGAACCTGGTGGACCGGCCCCCGATGCACCCGACCGCCAACCCGCACACCTGGTGATCTCTGACGTCCTGTACGCGGGGCGACCCGTCCTCCGGCTGCCCTACATCGAGCGACGAGCGCTGCTCACCCGCATCATGCTCCCGGTACGAGACCACCGGGTCACCGCCTCGCGCTGCTGGCCCCAAGCGTTGGCACACGAGCTCTCCACGATGGACCTCAGCTCCCACGGATACACGGGAATCATCGCCAAACGCCTCACCAGCCCCTACCGGCCAGGCTGCCGCAGCACGGACTGGGTCACCACCATGCCGGTGTGAGGTCCTGCGACCACTGACCACCTGACCAACGGCGGCGATAGCCTGCAGGCCACCCATGAGGGGCGGATCCAGTGGGCTTCGACGCACAACGATCAGCGCGCATCGTTGCCATGCGGGAAACCGCCCGACCCGTCTGGGAGGCAAGCGGCGACACGGATGTCCTCCAGCAGTTCCTCAAGGACAACGGATGCCATGGCGTGGAAGCCGTGTTCGTCACCATGGCTCTGCTGAACTGCGGTCTCGCGGAAGCCCAACGGGCCTTCTTCAACGCCCCGTGCCGCGACGCCGAACGCCGGTTCCACAACGATGCCATGGAACAACTCGCCAAGGCCTACGAGGCCGACACGTGAGAGCGCCTACGGGCGGTGGAGCCTTGTCCACGTTCAACGTCGATATCAACGAGCCGACCCGGCATCGCCCGCCGTCAAGGACTGACCCATCTCCGGGAGCTGACTCAGACGCCCGTCGAGACTCCTGAGGGTGTCGTCCGGGTCGGCGATGAAGTCACGGTCGTCGTCACCGAAATCGACCGAGAGCGGCGCAGGCGCCGACTCTCTCCCGGCGGCAGGCCCTGCCCGACCTCCGGTGACTTCTGGTCCCTGTGCGGGTCCCATAGAGGTGACGTGAATCCCTCGCACCACCCACGACCAGGGAAACCCACCCGCAACACTCCGCTAACATGTTCGAACTCACAACGATCATCCTCAACGCCCGCCCCTGACCAAGGAACCGCGCCATCCAGCCAGACGAGTGAAGTACTCGTCCAACATCTAACAAATCGGCCAAACAATTGACATCCAGTACATCGCGGGTGATTTCGCGAATAGACAACAGAATTGGGTTCACCGCGTGGCGTCAACCACGGGTGCTGCTGTGGGCCGCGGCGGGCGTGGTGACACTCGGACTCCTCATCGCGCTTGAGGTCGCCGCACGCCGCTACGGGCAACCCGGGCCGATTACCAACCAGGTGCGAGAGGTGATGTTCGCCCCCAAGTCGGGGCCGCTGTTGTACGCCAGTATGGCGTTGATGATGGTGGTGCTCCCCCGGCGGCAACGGTTCATCGCGGCTGGTATCGCGGCCGGCATAGACGTCGTCTTCTTGCTGGTGCGGTGGGCGGTCGACGCGAGGATTCCCGAGGGCTACGGCCATCCCTTCGGCAACGGCGCGTTGTGGGTCATCCTGGCCTATGGGGTCATCGCTGTCACACGCCGTACCGGCCGGGAACGCGTCCTGTTGCTGAAGGGCGTGGGGCTGGCCCTGCTGCTGGTGACCGGCCGCAAGACCGGCGACACCTGGCTCCTCATCACATCGAAGACCCGCCCGGCGGTGCTCGACCAGTACGTGGCAACCGCGGATCACGCGCTGGGCAATCCGTCGTGGCTGGTGGGCCGGATGGTCGCGGCCTCCGGCCCGGTCGGCACCCACGTTCTCGACTACGTCTACATCCAGCTGGCGGTGGCCGCGGTCGCCGTAACGCTGTACCAGCTGCGCAACGTGGCGGTCGAGCGCCGATTCCCCCGCCATCATCTGGTGCGCACCTTTCTGGTGATCGGTCTCCTCGGGCCGGCCATTTACATGATCTTCCCGGTGGTCGGACCGGTCTTCGCCTACGGTCCCGACGGCGGGCACTGGGCGGTGGCCGACGTGTGGCCGCACACGGCACCCATCAGTGCGCCGCACTCGATGCCGTTCAACGAGATCACCCCACGCAACTGCATGCCCAGCCTGCACACAGCGTGGGCCACGGCCATCTTCATTCATTCCCGCAAGGGCCCACGGATTCTGCAATTCGCAGGCGCGTTCTGGCTGATCGCCACGCTCGCCGCAACACTGGGCTTCGGTTACCACTACGGCGCGGATCTCATTGCCGGCGTGGTGTTCACCCTCACGATCGAGGCGGCTCTGCGCTCTCAGGCGCGTGGCTGGGATCGGTCAGGAACCCAGCTGGTCGCCTACGGCGCGACGGTGTTCGCCGCGCTCCTGGTGTCCTATCGCTGTCTACCGACGGAAATGGCCAATCATCCGTTGGTTTTCGGGCCAATTCTCATCCTCGCGATGGCATCGGTGGTCTACGGCTACGTACGGACCACCACGCTGTGGGAACCGAAGACGGCACCCGCGCCGCAACCGGAACCGCAGCCCGAGCCGGCCTGAAACACGGTCACGGCACTCGGCCCGGGCGTACACGAAGCCCGGGCCGATACGCCCGCAGGAGTAACAAGGAGACCCGCCAGGGGTAACACGGAGACCTGGTACCCCGCCCCAGGACGACGCGTCGGTCGGCCGGCCGCTGCTGGCCCGGGGCCGTGCCGGGCTGGACCTCGGACCCGACGGGACGGGTCGAGGGTCGCCTGCGCACGCCGGGGACGGACGACATCGTGGTGACCGCCTACGGCAGCCGCATCCGGTTCGCCGTCCCCGAGGGCCCCGCCACGATCGGGACGCGGCCCATCTGATGCCTCCGTTCGCGGGCCACGCTTGGCGGTGCGCGCGCCGGCTGCGGCCAGAACGGCAGGCGCGTCGGAGAAAGGTCGCCTGGCGGGCCAGGCGGCGTGTCCGTGCGGCCCTTGCCTCAGCATGCGATGTCCAGGGTCACGACGGCACCCGGTGAGGCATTGCCGGCATGCGCTGTGCCGTCGTGTGAGGCGGAGACGGCCGCGACCAGGGCAAGACCCAGCCCGGCGCCGGGTGCGGTCCGGCTGGTCTCCGCCCGTGCGAAGCGGTCGAAGGCGTGCGGGAGGAAGCCGGTCGGGAAGCCGGGGCCCTCGTCGGACACCGACAGGCGCAGTCGTCCGCCACCGGTCTTCGCGTGCAGCCGGATCGTGCCGTGGCCGTGGCGCAGGGCGTTGTCCAGCAGCGTGCCGATGGCCGGCTCCAGCCAGCGCGGGTCGACATCGACGGTGGCCCCCTCGCACTCGACCATGAGGGTGCGTCCGTCGCGTTCGGCGGCCGTCCGATAAGGGGCGGACGCCTCACCGAGCAGGCGTGCCAGGTCGACGGGAGTGCGCCGGATGTGTTCGCCGCTGGCGAGCTGCTCCAGGTCGAGGAGGGTATTGGCCAGGGTGACCAGGCGCCGGACCTCGGTGTCGACCGAGTGCAGGGTCTCGGTCAGCTCCTCGGCGGTGCGCGGGCGGTGCAGGGCGACGTCCAGTTCGGCACGCATCAGGGTGAGCGGGGTGCGCAGTTCGTGGCTGGCATCGGCGATGAACTGGTGCTCACGGGCGGTGGAGGCGGCCAGTTGGTCGAGCATGTGGTTGAGCGTGTGGCCGAGGCGGGTGATCTCGTCGTCGCGGTCGACGGGCACGTCCAGACGCAGGTCCTGGGCGCCGTCCGTGAACGTGGCGGCGCCGCGTCTGTAGCGTTCCACGGGGCGCAGGGCAGCGCGGGCAGTGCGGTAGCCGACGTACGAGGCGGCGATGAGGGTGAGGCCGGCGGCGAGGGCGAGCTGGGCGAGGAGTTCGCGCAGCGCCTCGTCACGGTGGCCGCGCCGGACCGCCGCCACCACGATGCGTGTCCGGCCGTCGGCGGTGACTCGCTTGGCCTGGAGCCGCAGCGTGTCCGGGGTGATCGGCAACAGGGAGCCGACGTCCCGCCGGATCCTGTGGCCGCGTGCGACGGACCTCGCTTCCGCGGGAGTGAGCAGCCGTTGACGGCGGACGGCGTCGCTGGCGCCCAGGACGTGGCCGTGCGCGTCGAGGACCTGGTGGAGACTCCCGCTGGGGCCGGGCGGCAGCGGGGCGCCGGTGCGCACGGCGTGGTCGAGGGCGTGCCGGTAGGTGGTCAGATCGTCGTCGAGCTGCTGGTCGAGGGCCGTCTCGACCCGCAAGTACACCAGACCCGCGGTGCCCGTCAGGACCAGGGACATGGTCAGCGCGACGGCCAGTACGAGGCGGGTCACGACGGGCAGACGCCGGAACCACGCCCACAGCTGGCCGGCCCGTCTCATGGGGCGGTCTCCAGCCGGTAGCCGCGACCGCGCAGAGTGGTGATGGTCGTACGCCCGAAGGCGCGGTCGACCTTGGCGCGCACCTTGGAGACGTGGACGTCGATGGCGTTGCTGCGCAGGTCGGTCTCCCCGTCCCAGACCTCGTCCAGCAGATGGAGGCGGGTGACGACCCGGCCGGCGTTCTCCATGAGCACCCGCAGCACGTCGAACTCCCGGCGCGACAGGTCGAGTTCGGTCTCACCGCGCCAGGCCCGCTGCTGCTCGGGGTCGAGGACCAGATCGCCGACCCGGAAGCGGCCGGCGGTGTCGGGGCGGCGCCGGGATATCGCCCGCAGCCGGGCCAGCAGCTCCTCCATGGCGAACGGCTTGACCACATAGTCGTCGGCTCCGGCATCCAGCCCGGCGACCCGCTCGCTGACCGCGCCGCGTGCGGTCAGCAGGATCACGGGCACGTCGATGCCCTCACCGCGCAGCGTGCGGCACACCTCGACCCCGTCCAGACCCGGCAGCATCACGTCCAGGACCACGGCGTCGACGCGCGGATCGCGGGCTGCGGCCAGCCCGGAGGGGCCGTCGTAGCGGCCCTCGGCCGTGTGACCGGACTCGGTCAGGAAGCGGACGACCAGATCGGTCAGGCGTGTCTCGTCGTCGACGACCAGGTAGTGCATGGCGCACAGGCTAACCGCCCCCATGGACAGCTCCGGTCCTGGGAGCCGGTCGACCTTCATGGTCTGTTCATGCGACATCCCTAGCGTTCGTCACCTCACGGCGCCCCACGGACCGGTTCGGTCCGCCCTCCGGTGCGCCGTGACGAAAGGGACCTCCATGCAGACAGCGACCGTGGTGCTCGCCGCCAAGCGCATCACCGATCACATAGCCCCCACCGACCTGATGACCCGCGGCGGCCTGGACGTAGTCGCCCTGCTCATCCTGGTCGGCTGGCTCTACCGGCGCCGCCCGAGCGCGCCCGAGATACCGCTCGTCCTGACGGCGCTCAATCTCGGCCTGTTCGCCGCGATGAGCACGATCAGCGCCGGAAAGTTCCCGGCCGGGGTGGGCTTCGGCCTGTTCGGCATCCTCTCCCTGGTCCGACTGCGCAGCGCGGCCTTCACCCTGCGAGACGTCGCCTACACCTTCGCGACCCTGGTCATCGCCCTGTGCACCGGACTGCCCCAGCGGCAGAACTGGCTCGTGCTGACGGTGATCGCCGCGGTACTGCTCGCCGTCCTGCTGGTCGACGACCCCCGCAACCACACCGCCACGCGCACGGTGAAGCTCACCCTCGACCGTATCTACCCGAACCCGGCGCTCATCGCCGAGGACGTCGCCGTCCGCTTCGGGCAGGCACCCCTGTCCATCACGGTCGACGAGGTCGACTACGTGCGCGAGACCACCCGTATCTCCGCCCGCTACCCAGCCGTCGACACAAACCAGGGCACGCCTGCCGTGCCGACCGCAGCGGAGCCGGAACTCGCACTGACACGCGACGACGGGAGGGCGCTGTGACACCGGACAGCGATCTCGCGGCTCGGCTCGGCCTGCACCGGCTGCGCGGTGCCACCCTCACCGAGGTCGACGCGGCCGCGGCCCTCCAGCACCGCACCGACCGCAAGTACCTGCTCCCACTCGAACGCACACATGACCTCGTGGCCGCGCTCGCGGACAGCCACCACGTCCTCGACCTGGACGGCCGGCGCACGACCAGCTACCTCAGCACGTACTTCGACACCCCGCACCTCGGCGCCTGGCACGCCCACATCCAGCGCCGCCGCCGGCGCTGGAAGGTGCGTACCCGCTTGTACGCGGAGGACGAGCTGTGCCGGGTGGAGGTGAAGACCAAGGACGGCCGCGGCGCCACCGTCAAACATGCGCTGCGTGCCGAACCGCGGACGTACGGCCGACTCGACGCCGAGGCGGCCGAGTTCATCGACGACGTGCTGCACCGGGCCGCCATCCGCGTCACCGCGGCCGACCTGACCCCGACCGCAGAGATCCGCTACGTCCGCGCCGCCCTCGCCGATCTCCACCACGGCACCCGCGTCACGCTGGACAGCACCCTCACCTGCCACCACGGCCTGCGCACCGCCGCCCTCGCCCCGGACACCGTCCTCCTCGAGACGAAGGGCGGCACCCGCCCCGCCCCGGCTGACCGGCTGCTCCTGCGCCTCGGCGCCCGCCCGGTCTCGCTCAGCAAGTACATCGTCGGCCAGTCCCTTCTCACCCCGGGCCTGCCCGACAACGACGTACGCCGCCTCGCCCGCACCCACTTCCACCTGGGCCCGCCCCTGGAAAGGACCCGCGCCGCATGAAGCCCCCGCGCAGCATCAAATGGCCGTACGCCGTCATCGCGCTGCTCGCGGTCGTCGCCGCCGCCTTCGGCCTGCTCCGGCCGCAGGCCGCTCCGGCCGCCGCCACCTCCGCGAAGAAGAAGCTCGGAGCGACCGACCGCGTCAGGCAGAATCCGCCCCCGGCGCTCTTCAGCGACGCCGACATCGCCGCGATCGGCAAGCAGGCAGCCGCTCAACGCAAGAAGGCCGACGCCCTCTTCGCGAAGTGGAAGGCGGAGCACGGCACCACCCACGACGACAAGGCGTTCGTCTCCTGGGCCGCTCAGCAGGTCCCCGTCCCGCCCACCGCGGCCGAGCGCACCAACGAACTGCACCAGGTCCAGAAGCTGGCCAAGACCCGTACCGCCGCAGGCAAGAAGGCCGCCACCTGGCTCGAGCTGCACGGCAAGAAGGACATCTGGAAGCTCTACCTCCACGACCAGCGCGAGCTGATCCCCGCCCAGCAGGGCACAGCTGAGAAGGCCGAGCTCAAGTCCGCCCTGAAACTGGCCAAGACCATCAGCGACCAGGTCGCCGCCAAGGACAAGCAGCCAGCCCCCTTCGTCCTCGACCCCAGTCTGCGGCCTGAAAAGCACATCAAGCCCGGCGCCAAGGGCCCGTACTCCTACCCCTCCCGCCACGCCGCCCGCGCCGCGGCGGCCGTCACCTTCCTCGGCGCCCTCGCTCCGCACCGCGCCGATGACTACCGGTGGATGCAGGACGAGGTCCTCTACTCCCGCCTCTACATGGCCGGCCACGTCCCCAGCGACCTCACCTCCGGCACCCTCCTCGGCTACCTGATCGGCGACTACGAACTCGCGGTCACCGGGCACCAGCCGTCGAGCTGAGTTCGACGCCGAGGCCGCAGGCGTGGGTCGGCTCGAGAAGGGGTGTGACACATGCGGCGCCCAGTGCGCTGTCATCGGTGAGCCGCTCCTACGGCCGGTGCAAGGCCCGCGTCCCCCTTTGTGCGGGTCATTGCCCCCCCGGGGGGGGGGGGGGGGGGGCCCCCCCCCCCCCCCCCCCCCCCCCCCCCCCCCCCCCCCCCCCCCCCTTTTCCGCAGGAAAAAGAAAAAAAAAGGGTCAG
>NZ_JBWKFL010000054.1:40197-45666 GCF_056434305.1 Streptomyces sp. NPDC044061
TTGGTGGGGAGGGGTTTAGGCGGCGGGAGAGCTACTCGCTTCTCCGTTGGTGTGGGCCTTCCCCTCTCGGGGGCCGCCCGGCTTCTCCCCTCTTTCTCCTCCCCCCCCCCCCCTGCCGCACTGCGCGCACCTGGTTGCGACGAGGGAACGGGACGACGGGGGATCAGGCCGGGTCGGTGCGCTTGTCCCGGATCTGCTGCGCCACGTCGCGCAACTTGACGTTGTGGTGCTGGGAGATGCGGCGGAGCACGCTGAAGGCGTCGTCCGTGCTCAGATTGTGGCGTTCCATGAGGATGCCCATGGCCTCACCGATGGCGTGCCGCGTCTCCATGGCGTGCTCGAGCTGGTCGATGGTGCGGGCGTCGGCCAGGGCGACGGCGGCGTGCGAGGCCAGTAGCCAGCCCGCGGTCTCGATGTCCTTGCCGAAGGCGCCCGGGCGGCGGGAGTAGAGGTTCAGCGCACCGAAGTCATCGTCGTGGGTGTACAGCAGCACGCCGGTCATGCTCCCGATGCCCAGCCCGCGGGCCGCCTCGGCGAACCGCGGCCAGGCCGGCTGGGGCCGGGTCATGTCCGCGATCCGAAAGACACGCTCCTGATCCGCGTCCGCGCGGCGGGCGAGATCGAAGCACGGCCCCTCACCCAGCTCGCCCTGCATGCGGTCGGACTCGCCGACCACGTCGCCACGGGCGGCCAGAGTCGTGGCCCGGCCCTTGCGCACCGCCAGGATCCCGGCGGCGTCACAGCCGTCGAGCAGTTGAACCGCCGACGCCGCGATCTCGTCCAGGGTCGCCTGGACCGAGTCCTGGGTCAGCAGATTTCGCGCGAGCAGAGCCATCTGCTCGGCGTATTCGCGCCAATCCACCGCCATCACCCGTCTCGATCACCTGTTCAGCCACGGTACAGCGACCTCTTCAGGGGCGCCGCTTCCCAGAGCAAGGGCCTCCAGTCCTGTAACTTTGAGTAACCGATGTGAGCATCTGGTAGCCGGGACGGGGACGGGGTAGCCGGATGCGGCCGAGCGCCCCAGTCGTGCGGTCACGCGGAGGGGGCCGGGGCCTCCGGCGGGGTCGGAAGCGTCCGCCCCAGGCGGGCGAGTGGCGACAGAGCCATCAGCACCGGAGACGACATCATGCCGGCGGCCGTCACCAGGAGGCTGGTCCGCAATCCCCACTCCTGCGCGAGAAAGCCACCGAGCAGCGAGCCGAGCGGTGTCATCCCCATGCCGGCAAACGTGATCGTCGCGGCCGTACGCCCCTGCATCCGGGGCGGAGCCATGCTCTGCCGCACAGCCATGACCGTGACATTCACCAGCTGTCCGCAGGCCCCGAACACGAAGTTGACCGCCAGGAGCACGGTCATCGTCACAGTGCCGGACCCGTGCATCGCCGGCACGCACAGCATCACCGCGTCGCCGAGTGCCGCCGCCGACACGAGTACGGCGCCGTAGCCGAAGCGGTTCGGGAGACGGGCGGCCAGCAGCGAGCCGAGCAACGCGCCCGGGCCCGTCGCCGCGAGCGCCAGTCCGACAGCGGTACCCGACAGAAGGAGTTCCCGCGGCAGGAAGACCAGATAGACGGTCATCGTGGCCGCGTAGGAGAACTGGAAGACAGCCGAGGCCAGTCCCACGGTCCGCAGCGAAGGCTCACGGACGACAAAGCGCAGGCCCTCCCGGATGCGCCGCCAGACCCGCGGGGGACGTTCCGAGTCGGCGAGGCCCGACTCCCGGCGACGGATCAGCCGGATCGGCAGGAACGACAACACGAAGCACGCCGCGCCGAAGGCCGTGGCGATCGGCGCCGACAGCATGGACACCAGCGCGCCGCCGAGGGCGGGGCCTCCGATCTGGGCAGCGGACCGGCTTCCCTCGAGTGCGCTGTTGCCGCGCACCAGGTGATCACGGTGCACCAGCCGCGCAAGGGAGGTCTGGTACGCCACGTCGAAGAACACGGACAGAGAGCCGACAGCGAACGTGACCACGAGCAACGTCGGCAGACCGAGCCCACCGAGGAGGCCGGTCAGGGCTGCGCCGCCCAGTGCCAGGGCCCGTCCGGCATCCGCCAGCACCATCACCGTGCGGGCCCGCCACCGATCCAGCCACGCGCCGACGAAGAGCGACAGCAACAGGACCGGCGCCTGCCCCGCCGCGCGGAGAGCACCCAGTTGGCCGGCGTCGGCGTGGAGCGTCATGACGGCCATCAGAGGAAGAACCAACAGAGCTGTCTGTTCGCCGAGTTGGGAAGCCGTCTGGCCCACCCAGAGCCGTTGGAAGTCGCCATCCCGCCACAGACTTGACGAGACAGGTCGACCGGAATCTGCATCAGCAGAAAGAACGGACGGCACAGGGACCCCTTGGCATGGCCGAAGACGAGATCCGCCACCCGACGCAGGCAGGTGCGCCGACGGCTTCAGGCAGCGGGAAGGGAAGGCTCGCTGTGCCGCGTATCAAGGGCAGCACGCGATGACAGGCCGCTCACGGCCTTCGACGTCAACGCGTGCTCGGACGACCGAGCATGTCTTGGCTCCTCGTGAGTCACTCGCTGCGCGAACACTAGCTGCCGGTCGGCAGGTCACGAAAGGTGATTAGGAGGCAGGCTGACTTTGGGGAGGCCGTTGACGAGCGCCGCTCGCCAGTAAGTTGCCTGTGACTCACCGCGGTCTGTGAGCCCCTGGGAGGCGTCGTCGTGCGTGCCATGCAATATGAACGGTTCGGCGGTCCGGAGGTCCTGGAAGAGGTCGAGGTGCCGGGCCCGGTGGCGTGGTGGGCGAGACCTTGGTCGAAGTGGAGGCCGCGGGCGTCTACTTCGGCGACATCAAACAGATCGCGGGTGAGCTCACCGACGGCCCGTATGCGATGAAAGGGCCCCTCCCGCACATCCCCGGCATGGAGGTCGCCGGCCGGACCGCGGACGGTCAACGGGTCCTCGGTTACGTCCGGCAGGGAGGCTACGCCGCCAAGACCGTGGTCGCCGATCGCGACCTGCCTCCTGTGCCACAAGGCGTGAGCGCGGGGGGCGGCACTGACCCTGCTCGTACAGGGACTGACCGCTTGGCACCTGCTGCGGTCGGTGGCCCACCTGCGACCCGGGGAGAGCGTCGTCGTCCCCTCCGCCGCGGGTGGGACGGGCAGTCTGGCGGTGCGGCTGGCCCGCGAGTTGGGGGCGGGTCGCGTCATCGCTACCGCTTCGTCCGGGGAGAAGCGTGCCCTGGCCCTGGAACTTCCAGGGGTGTTGCCGGGGTCAGGTCGATCGCGCCGTTCGAGGTCTGCGCCAGGATCCGCGTGCCCTTGACGTCCTTCCCGGTGATCCCGCCGTTGGAGGTCCTCACCTCCACCGCGCCGGAGACGCCGTTCATGTCGATGCGTCCGGAACTGGTCGTCACCTTCACCGGCCCCACCTTGGACAAGTGGACCCCGCCGTTGCACACTCCGCCGCTGACCGGGACACCGGCAGGCACGTCGACGGTGTAGTTGACCGAGCAACGGCTGCCGCAGCCACCGAGGATCAGCACGCCGTTCTCGATCCGGTGGGTGGCGCCCTTCGGCTTGTCGCCGCGATATTCGACCTTCCGGCGCGGAGACAGCTTCCCGCCGCCTTCGGTGCCATTGACAGAGACGCCGCCCGAACCGTTCTCCAGCCGCACGGAGGTGATCTTCCCGGACAGCGCGCTGCTGTCCTCGAAGGTCTCACCCTTGACCAGACCGCACGCGGCGAGTCCGGCGGCCGCGAGCCCGGCAAGCCGCTACGACTCCGAGGCAGCGGTATCGCTGACGCATGAATGTCCCCCAGCTCTGGAGAGTTGCCTGAACAGGCCCGAAGAAAGCGCTGGTCCAAGTGGCCCGACTCGGGTCCCAGCGCTCCTCGACGCTACAACGACCGCCATCACGCGACCATGGGGCAAACCCCCGGTTCGGCCGGCGGGCTGTCCTCGCTCCGGACGCTCCAGTGCGGGCGGTGCTGGGCCGAACGTCAGGCCCAGTGGCCCGCGGCGGCAGCCTTGGTGACGAAGTCCTCGAAAGGATGGGGCGGTCGGCCGAGGGCTCGTTCCGCACCGTCGGAGAGCGCGGCACCCGAGCCGCGGCCGACAGCCACGAGAATCTCGACGAACAGTCGCGCGACATCGGCTGGGACGCCTGCCGCGACCTGGCGCCGGACGAAGGTGTCCACGTCGACATCGACGTGCTGGATCGTGCGCCATCCAGCACCGGCATGCCGGCGCAGCCGTGCGGCCAGTGCCTCCGAGGTTCGGTCCGGCCACACGTCAACGACCTGGTGCGTTCCGACGTCGCCCATGATGGTTGCGTAGCGACGGCCCCGGCGGAAGGCGAACTCGTCCACGGCCGGCACTCGCGGGGCCTGGTGGTCCACGGCAGTGGGCACGCAGACGCCGCGGCAGTCTCATCCGCCGCGCCCGTTCGTAGGGTCCGCCCTACCCCGCTTCGTGGGGGCCACCGGAGTGCCTGAGGCTGGAGCCGCATGATCCGCTAGCTCGTACGGAAATCGTGCGACAGAAGGTGGTCAGGTGAGGGCTCGGATCGGTTGTTCCGCATGGATCGCGGGTGTGGTGCAGTTCTTTGTGATCCACGGGATCACAGAGTCAGCCTGGGCGAGACCGTACAGTTGGGCGCGGAACAACATCAGTGACTTGGGTAACGCTCATTGCGCCATGCAGCAGGAGCCCGAGCCACGGTATGTCTGTTCACCCGAACACGGCCTCATGAACGTCTCGTTCATCGCCCTGGGAGCGCTACTCGTCGTCGGCGCCGCCCTGACTGGCCCCATGTGGCGCCGAGGAGCGACCGCGACCGTGGCTCGGTTTCTACTGGCCGGTGCCGGTCTGGGATTTGCACTCGCCGGGCTGGCGCCTGCGGACGTCCACGAGAACCAGCATGTCCTGGGTGCCCTGCTCATCATGGGAACGGGCAACATCGGCCTTCTGCTGGCGGGAGTCGGTCTGTCGGACCGTGTTCCGGGTCTACTGCGTTGGGCCACCAGCCTGCCGGGAATCACGGCGATCACGGCCTCGGGGCTCTTTTCCTCGCACCACTACCTGGGACTGGGCATGGGAGGCATGGAGCGTGTCGCGGTGTTTCCTCTCCTGCTGTGGACGCTGGCTGTCGGCGCGCGTGGCCTGTTCGATCAGGCAACCCATAGGCAGGCCCCGGGCAGGTCCGTGACACTCACGGCTGAGTGAGGGTGCGAGTCCGGAGGAGCTCGGACGAAGCCCGGACCTGGGAATCGCCGGTCAGAGACACTCCGCGGGCGCGGCCCGGCGCGTAGGGTACGAGCGGCCCGGGGGGAGACGGTCCCCGGGGGCCTCGGTTTTTTGGAAAACACCTGCCGGGGGCGGGGAAGGGGGGGGGGGGGGGGGTTTTGTTGTGTTTTTCCGTGTTGGTGCACCCCCCCCCGCGGCCGTCTTTACCTTCCGAGGAGGGACCCCAGCCACCCCTGGTCACGGGAACAAAAAAAACCA
>NZ_JBWKFL010000055.1:0-43804 GCF_056434305.1 Streptomyces sp. NPDC044061
TCCCGCACCCAGGTGACGACCGCCTCGTCGTCGCGCTCGGCTGCCCGGTGCTGCGGCACCTGCACGCTGAACCCCATCTGGTGCAGGATCCGCGAGACCTGCTTGATGCTGAACCGCACGTGGAACCGGCGCGCGATCAGCGTCGCGACCCTCGCCAAGGTCCAGCGCTGGTCCTCCACCCAGCCGTGCGCGGCCGGTCCCTCCTCCAGCGCTTTGGCGAGCCAGTCCCGCCAGGCCGGCTTCATCCTCGAGGGCGGACCGCTGTGTCCCTTCGACCGCAGCACCTCCACCCCGCCCCCGCGCCACACCGCGTGCCATGCGTACGCGCTCTTGCGCGACACCCGCAACCGCTCGGCCACCACCGGCGGCGCCACCCCTTGCTCAAACAGTCCAGCAGCCTCGAACCGCACCCGCTCCCGGGCATCACGCTCCACCGCGGTCAGGCCACCCCCATCGGAGTACCGCATATCCACGGCATAGCACCAAACTGACTACCCGTCACCCCCACGCGACAACCTCAGTTGTTCTTTTTCTTGCCACGAAACCGGTGGGCGGCAGGCGGTGCGTCGTCGGAGGTGGGCACGGGTTCGGACAGCTCTGCGTTCATTGACGGCCCACCCCCTTTTGACGTAGCAACAACCGCAACCTGTCCGTGACTTCGTCAGGGCGGCAACCAACACCAAAGCTACAAGACCCCACTGACAACGCCCCGGCGAAACAACAGCACTTCGGTCTCCACGATGGCCTTCACGCGCCTGCGTCTTGCCCGTTGTCCCGCGGTCGACCTCGTGCCTGGACCGGTCTGACCGGGCCGCACATGCAGCACCTCGTCGGGCGGCTGTGGGAGTCCACGAAGGTGTCGGTGCGGGAACTCGCACCGGACTTGGGCCGGGACCGGCCCTGGGCACTGCCGTACACCGACCGGGTGCTACTCGTCGTCCTCGCCTACCGGACCAACCTCACCATGCAACAACTCGGATCCCTGTTCGGCATATCCCACGCGGCTGCCCACCGAGTCATGATCCGGCTCGCAGGACCGCTCGCCGAACTCCTCGGACCACCGCCCACCGACCGGCGAGAATTGCGGGTCGTCGACGGCACCCTCACCCCCGTCCACGACCAGCAGCACACTGCGAAGAGCAAAAATTACCGGCGGAGTGTGAATGTGCAGATCGTCTGCCGGGCACGGGACCGCCCCATCGTCGCCGTCGGGAAGGCCTGGCCGGGCAACCGCAACGATGTAGTCGCCTTCCGTGAAACCCTCCAAAAGACGCTGCCGAGCGACCATCGCCGCCTGTCCGGTGACAGCGGCTACCGCGGATGCGACCGTGTCCGGACACCTCGCCGCGGGCCCGACGGCCGCATCATCAAAGACCGCAACTACCGCCGATTCCGTAGGCGCCGTGCCGTCGCAGAACACACCATCGCCCGGCTCAAAGACCACCAGATCCTCCGCCAAAGCAGGCGCCGCGGCGAGGCCATCAACCACACCCTCACCGGCGTCCCCGCACTCCACAACCTCAAGCTCGACAACCGGTAAACCAAGTATCCCTCGCGGGAAGCACGTCCCGGTCCGCATTACGTGATAGCTCTTAGGTGCGCGCAGTCGGGCGCCACCGATCTCTCGGCAGGGTCATAGGCCGTGCTGGTCTAGGAGCCGCATCAGGTTCCGTTTGCGCTTCTGACCGGTCCGCAGAGCCGCGAGGTAGGCGGTGAACTCGTCTTCGGTGCCCAGACGGCGATGGCAGTCGCCCATGCTCATCAGCAGACCGACCAGTTGCTCGTAGACGGCGTTGCCTGTCTGTTTCATGAGCGGTTCGGCCAGCCGCAGGTAGATCCCGAGCGCGTCGGCAGGACGGCGGGCGCAGGCCTGGTCGGCGAGGGTGAGCCACTGCCGGTCGTGCGCACGCGTTTCGGCCGCGGCCCGCCAGGCGGCGTCGACGTCCCCGTCGTCGAGCAGGGCATCGACCAGAACGGGGCCGCGATACCAGGACGGCTGCTGCTGCCTGGCATCGGCGCGCAGCAGGCCGAGCGCCAGCTCCCGCTCGGCCGGCCAGCAGCCGGCCGTCTGTGCTGCCGTACGCAAGTGCTGGTACGCGGCCAGGCAGCGTCGTGCGGTGAGCTGGCCGCGACGTAGAGCGACGGCGTCAAAGAGCCTGTCAGCGCGGGTGTAGCGGTCACAGAGGTAGTCTATCAGGGAGATGTCGGGGGTGACGTCGTCGGGCGTTTCCTCAATGCCGCGTTCCGCCCACCGCAGGGCCTCGTCCGGCCGACCCGCGGTGTCCAGTTCGCGGGCGATCGTCAGGTGGGTGCTGCCGTCCGGGGCGAGGTCGGCCGCGTGCACGGTGACCCATCCGTCGACGTCCCCTTCCGCCTTGGCCAGCCGTTCCATCAGGTATTTCTCCGCCCAGCCGGTGCGGTTTCGGCGCCATGCGGTAGCCGCCAACTCCCGCACCCGGCCCATCCCATGCGCACCAAGGACGTTCTCGTAGTCGAGCGGATCTATGCCGGTGAGATCGTCCACGTCACTGAGCAGATGGCCGACCAGCCACAACGCGGTCTCGTCCGAGTCAGGACATGCGGCGCGGCATGCGTCCAGGTGGGCTTCGGCGAGCGCAGCCCCGATTCGGCCCAGGTGACCGTCGGAGTCGTCGATCGCATCCTGCGCCTCACTCAGCAACCGCATCGCCTCCCGGGACAGCAAGATCGCGTCCGCGGCCCGCCCGGTGGCGGTCAGCGCGGTGATCGCGGACACAGCCTGCGAGGCCTGTTCGCCGTATGCGTGGGCATCGGCGTACTCCACGTAGCCGTACCGGGCGAAGGGGGCAGTGTCGAAGAGTTCCCGGATCCGGGCGCGGACCTCGACCAGGTCTCCACGGGCGCTCGCCGCCCGCAGCTCCAGCCGACGCGCCAACTGACGGTCTTCGAGGACATGTTCCCGTACCAGGGCGAGCAGCTCGTCCCTGGAGCGCGCAGCCAGCCAGGCATCCAGCTCCTGGGTACGAGCCCTGGCGCGGCCACGCTGCCGCGGCACCGCCTCCGGCTCGGCGAGCACAGTCAGGCCCAGGGCGACCAGGTGCTTGCAGAAGTTGCCATCCATGCCGTACGGGCAGTCGCACTTCCCGGCAAGGCCGTCAGGTCCGTCGAGGGTCAGTTCCGTCTGGTAGGTGTCCGTCCCGTGGACGACGGCCGTGATCCAGCCGTCGCCGACCTCCACGGCGGTCACCGCGGCCAGATACCCTCTGCCCCGCTCGAAGGAGCGTGGCCCCGCCAGCTCCCGCAGGTCGTCCTCGTCGAAGTCCAAGTCCTGTGCCACGAAGACATTCAACCGGAGGAGCGGCGACGGCCTCAGCAGTACCCGCACCGCTGTGTGGGTTTCGAGCGTACGCCCACATCTGTGCCAGGTGACTGAGGCTCACGACCGGAGGATCAAGCCGCCGATGTGCCAGACCCCGGACCTGCGCATTGAGCTGCGAGACCTGACGGAGACCCCGGCCGGAAGGCGGATCTGAACGCCGTCCGCACCGTCGCGTCTCCTCTCGCACGGCTCGATGGCCATGGTCAGTGACAGGCGGCAGCCCTGGAGGCCTATTCACGGGGTTCACCAGCCCTTCTTGTAGAAGACGAGGGCGGTGACGGCTTTGGCGACGAGGGCGAAGCGGGTGAGGGGGCCGCGGTAGCGGGTGGCGAAGATCTTCCAGTCCTTCAGGTGCGCGATGGCCCGTTCGACCGCGGCGCGGAGCGTGTTGATGGAGCGGTTGGCCACCTTGTCCCCGGTGGATCGTTCCTGGCCGGGTGGCTTGCGCCTCGGTGTGAGCAGTCCGGAGCCGACGTAGCCCAGATCACCTATGCCCTCCCGTTCCGCGAAGACGTCGGGGAAGCCGGACTGGCGCCAGGCGTGCATGTCGTGGCGGGAGCCCGGGACGGGCGCGGAGACCGCGAGGATGTCCCCGGCCAGGGTGGCCGCGACCTGCAGGTTGAAGCCGGTGTCGCGGTGCTTGCCGGAAAACATCGCGGTGCCCTCGCTGGCCCAGTCCCACGTGGTGACCAGGGTGCCGTCGACCAGCACGATCCGCCCGGCCGAGGCCTCGGCCGGGCCGGGAACGTGAGTGGCCAGGACCTTCTCCACCACCGGCAGCAGGACCGTCCACCGCCTGGAGACGGTGGCCTGGGAGATCCCGAACAACTCAGCGGCAGCCTCCTGCACCGGATTCTGCCGCAGCAGGAACAGCACGAGCACGACGGACTTGTACAGGCCCAGAGCCCACATCCGCCCCGGCACCACCGGCGGGTGCGGATCCTCCATGAGCACCCGATGGACCCGCGCCACCAACCCGTCCAGTTGATCCGCCTCAAGCCCTGTCGTAACGTTCCAGCTCAACGGCCCTGCCCCGGTAGCTTTCTGACGTCTTCGCAACCGTCACGCTACCGAGCAGGGCCGCCCTCATGATCACGGCCGGCCAGACCCCAACCCCCGTGAATAGGCCTCCTGCTGCCCGCGCTCCCTCCCGGTGACATCGGGCAGGCCGCTGCACCCAAGAAGCGAGCCAGGCAGTTATGGAAGCAGACGTCCGTCCGCAGGCACATACCGGGAGTGGCACCCTCGTCACTCGGATCATGAATCGTGCCATGGACGACGGGAGTGGAGTCGGGCTGCGATTTCGTCGACGCGGGTTGCCGGTGAACTGGCCAGCTTGCGTTTCAGGTGACGGTACCGGTCCTTTTCCTCTTCGCTGGCGCGGCCTCGCACGACGTCCAGTTCCAAGGCGAGGAGTTCCTCCCGCTGCTGTTCGGCCTGGTCCGAGTATGGGGTGTCGAGCCCGAACAGGTCCGAGAGTACGGCGTCGTCGCCGCTGCCGAAGATGATGCGGTCGTAGAGGTGCTGGGGCACGACCTCCACAGGGCTCTCCTCGTCGGGGCCCGGCAGCCGGATGAGTCCGCCCGGGTCCGCTGCCTGGCAGATGTAGGGGCTGTGTGTGGTGACGATGAACTGGATGTTCGGGAAGTGCGCCTTCAGCCAGCCGCCGATGCGCTTCTGCCGGGAGACATGCAGATGGGCGTCGATCTCGTCGATGATGACGACCCCGGGACTCGGAACGTTCGGCGTGCCGTCCGTCGTGTCCGGGACGAGTTCGCCGTAGGCGTCATGGATCTGCTTGAGGATGTCCACGACCAGGGCCGACACCGTGCGGTAGCCGTCGCTCATCTCCCGCAGCGGGAACCGGTGGTTGCGGTTGACGACCCACGGGCCCTCGGAATCGACGTTGTCGATCCGGTAGTCGTCGGGCAGCAGGTCGTCGCCCAGGATGGCCAGGGCGGCTGCCTTGAGGTCCCGGCGCCGTCGCGGTCCTCGAATGCGCGCAGGTGCTGCTCGATGAGCCAGCTCACGCCTTCCGCCAGCGACGCGTCCTCGTGGAAGAGGCTCGTCAGCCGGGCGACCGCGCCTGAGCTGGACATCAGCCGCTGGATGTCGCTCGAGCCCCCGGCGAGCCTGCGGAAGGGACCGTACCCGGCGCAGAACCAGCCCACCGGATTGTCCGCCCATGGGCCGCGCTGGGCGACGGGGCGTTCCTTCTGGTAGCCGATGGCGTTCAGCGCCGGCTGCCCGGCCCTGCTGGAACCCGGCTTGCCGGAGAGTGACGTCTGCTCCGCCGCCGTCCAGCGGAGTCCTGCTCAGATGGGTCGGACCGGACGCCGCCCCGTGGTGAATTGGTCCTGCTCCGGGTCATGGACCAGGCACACTTCGGCTTTCGCCACCGTCTCGTCCCGCGAGACCCAGGTGTCGAAGCCGGGGACGAGACTGCGGGCCACGGCGGGTCCGCTGATCGTCAGGGCGACCGCGCGCAGCAGGGTCGTCTTCCCCGAGCCGTTGCGGCCCGCCAGGACCGTCCAGCAGGCGTATGAGCCGTCGGGGCCTGGTCAGGTCCAGGTCGACGTCGCGTGCACCGTGGAACGACCTGATGTTCCGTAGGCGAAGGTTTTTCAGGTACATGTCTCGTCCGCCCGGATCCCGTTCTGAGGTCAGAGCCGGACGACGGCCGGCTCCGTGGTGACTCTAACGCGGCGGCGTTGTGTCGCGTCACCGCAGGTCAGTGGCTGCCCTCCAGGAACGGGCTGCGTGCTCCGGCCCAGGTGATGGAGAGCTGTTCGCGGGCCCTGGTGGCCGCGACGAACAGCAGCGAGCGCTCCCGCTGCAGGTCACGGTCGTGCTGGGTACGGTCCTCGGAGGCCGGGGTGACGGCGCCGGGCTGCGGCACGTGATCCGCGCCCACTCCGATGATCGCGACCGCCCGGTACTCCAGGCCCTTGATCCGGTGCATCGTCATCACGTGCACCCCGGAACCGATCGCCGGAGTCTGCCGCGGTTTCACCCTGACGGCCTTGATCCCCGCGTCGTGCAACGCTTCCACCGCCGCGTCCGCGAGCTTGTTGGTCCGGGCGGTGACGACGATCTCGTCCTCCTTCAGCCCTTCGCCCAGCCATTCCCCGACCCGTCCGGCCAGGCCCGCGAGTTCGGCGGCCGTGCTCGGGTACTCGGTCAACTCGGGCTTCGCCCCGCCGAGAACGGACCGGTAGCCCCCCAGGTCCTCGGTCGCGTCGTCGAGGTCGTCGAAGCTCGCGTCGCCCAGCAGGCTCAGCGACGTTCCGAGGATCTGACGGGTCGTGCGGTAGTTCAGGGTCAGCCGCCTGGAGCGTCTCCCCCGCACGTTGATGCCGTGGGCGCTCAGCGCGGTCCGGTTGTCGTAGATCCGCTGGTGGGCGTCGCCGACGATGAAGAGGTCGTCCTCGCCGACCGGGACGAGCGCCCGCAGCAGCTTCCAGTGCGCGGCGTGCAGGTCCTGGGCCTCGTCCACGACGACGTGCCGGTACGGGCGGGTCTCATCGCTCCAGCCCGAGGCAATCCGGGCGGCCTGCGCCGCGAGTTGGGTGACGCCGACCTCACCGGCCGCATCCAGCCGGTGCTCGAAGGCCTCGATCAGTCCCCACACCTGCGCCCGTTCCGGGCGGTTGAGGCGCCGACCGCGACCGGCCCGGCTGGCGACGAGGTACTCGTCGCGGCTGCGCACGTCCTGGGCGAGCACGACCTGCTTCCACTCGGCCTCCAGGAAACGCGCGTCCCAGCGGTGCGGCTGCTGTTCCTCGGCCAGGTCCTCCCAGCGCCTGCGGATCTCGTCGTCCCCGAGGGATTTGGGGGTCTTCGCGCCGAAGACCTCCTTGGCGATGCCGTAGGCGACCTTGTCGATGTTGCGGACGTCCACCTTCGCGGTGAGCTGGGTGCCGCCGAGGTCCTCCAGCAGCGAGCGCAGCAGTTCGGCGAGCGTGGTGGTGTAGGTGGTGAGCAGGATCGCCTGGCCGGGCGGCAGCCGTTCGGCCAGGGCCTTGACCCGGTGCAGGGCGACGACGGTCTTGCCCGTGCCGGGGCCACCGGTGACCCGCACCGAGCCCTTGTTGGGAATCTTGCGCTCGGCCAGGGCGCGCTGGGCCGGGTGCAGGAAGATTCGCCAGGCCGACAGCGGCTCGGACATGATCCGGCCGAACTCGGCGACGTCGCCGGTGACGACGAAGGACTCCTTGGTCGCGGGGCGCTCGTTGGCGGCCTCGTAGTCGTCCGGGTCGATGGTGTCACTGGTCGCGGCGACCGAACTGACGTGCTCCCAGACGTCCTCGACGGTCATGCCGTCGGCGAGGCAGAGGATCACGTCCCTGGCGAGCTTGGGCAGGTGCTCGACGAAGCCGAGTATCGCGTCGATGCTGCGGATCTCACGCAACGCCGGTACGACGGAGGGGTGCACGCCGAGCCGGTCGAAGTCGGCGTCCGAGACGTGGGCGAAGACGGACGGTTGCTCGGTGGCGGGCGCCTGGGCGGGCTGCCCGCTCAGGGTGCCGTGGAGGCTCGCGAGGTTGATCAGCTCGACGCCGCCGGTGACCTTGTTGATGTCGAAGATGATGTGGGAAGCGAGGGTGTAGGCGTCGTCGTGCGGCAGAACCGCGACCAGGTAGTAGATGCGGTCGGCGTAGTGCATCAGCACCGCGCGGAAGTTGTCGTTGATCCTGGCCGTGCGCACCCGCTTGTCCTCGGCGCCCTTCGGCGGCTTGAGGTTGAGGCCGTTGGCGTCCGGGTCGCGCTGCATCTTCATGATGAACTGCAGGACCTGTGCCTGGACCGACCCGTCGAGCTTGTCGTAGTACTTGCCGAAGACGTCCGCCATGACGACCTGGGCCTTGGACATCACACATTCTCCAAACGCTCGGCCAACTCGGCCACATCAACTGTCCCGGCGTGTACGACATGCCAGCCGGCCTCCGCGAACGCTGCGTCGCGGTGTTCGTCCACTTCGAGGAACACCGCCACCCTGGCGTCCGGCCAGGCGAGTTCCGCCTGCTGCGCGACCCGGTCGTCGAGCTCGAAGCCGACCTCCGGGGCGCCGAAGTGACGGGTGCGGGCTTCCCGGCACAGGGCGAACAACAGTTCCTCGGCTTGCGAGGAGGCCCACTCGACCGCCTCCGCCCACGGTTCCGGCAGTTCGTCGGGCAGGCCCGTGGTGGTGGGTAGCGCGCCCGCGAGGAGGGCCACCGTGTGCGGGTCGAGCTGCCCGGCCGTGGACATCGCGATCTGGTGGAACGAACGCGGCAGTGCCGAACCGCGGTCGCCCGTCAGCAGCTGTAGCAGATTGGACCACCGCAGCCAGTCGGCCCACCGTGCCCGGTGGCCCGGCTCGGCGACCGCCTCGTCGCGGTCGTCCAGCACGGTGAAGGCCGACCAGGCGGACATCCCGGGCTGCCCGGTCGCGGGCTCGGCCCGCCGGTCGAGCAGTCCGATGACGCGCAGCCCGCCCAGGGTGCGGACGTCCATCGCGATGGCGTCGGCGGCGGCCGGGTTGCCGGCGACCGGCAGGGGGCCGCCCGCGAGCACGTCCGGCAGCCGCTCGCCCACCGAACGCCGGTCGATCGGCTGCCGCGCCGCTCCGCCCCCGGCGAAACCGCTGATCAGCGCCGCCGCCCTGCGGGACCACTTCTCCGCGTCAGGATCGGCGAGCACGGCGAGGAGCGTCTCGATCGGGTTGCGCAGTGCCGGGTCCAGGGTGTCGTCGGGGCGTGCGCCGCCCGTCAGCATCTGGTGGATCTGCCGGGCGGTCCGCAGCGCGCCCTCGCCGAGGAGCGGTTCGGCGGGGGTGCGCACCTCGCGGTCGTCCGCGGTCCCCTCCACCGCCGCCTTCCAGGCCATGACGTCCGCGTGCGTGAACTGCCACACCTGCATGCCCTCGGCCCGCAGTGCCTCGCGCTTGGCGGCGTCGTCGGCGATCCGGTTGATGCCGGTGCTGGCGTGGAAGGCGTAGCCGTCGAGGAAGACCGCGATGCGCGTCGACGGGCCGTCGATCCGGGTCAGCAGATAGTCGGGTTCGCTGGGCGCGGACGTCAGCTGCCGCACATGGTCCTGGAAGAGCCAGCGGGTGCCGCTGCCGTCCGGTCGGGTGAACCGCAGCTCGTACTCCATGCCGCGTTCCCCGGCGCGGGGCGTCACCGAGCCGGACTCCGGGCGGCGGCTGCCCCAGTCGACGAGGGTGCGGACGAACTGCTTCTCCAGCTCGCTCTCGGCGAGTTGGTCGATGCGCACCCCGGACAGGGTGTCGACCTGTTCCGTGTCCCAGCCCGTGAGGATCTCGTCCAGGAGCTCCCTGGCGACCCGCAGCGACGCGAAGGGGTGTTCGTTGCTGCTGACGTGCGGCAGCAGGCAGCGGTGGCAGGGGGTGCGCAGGTTCTCCTTGCCACAGGGGCAGTCCCGCAGGGCGGTCTGGGCGAGGGTGAGCACCCTGTGCAGCACGGTTGCGTCGGCGAGGTGTTCCAGGTAGCCGGTGCCGCCCGGCATGGAGTCGTGCAGCACCAGGAAGCGGCGGCGCAGTTCCTGGGTGCCGCCCGGCATGGTCGCGGGTACGACGCGCAGGTGGTCGGGAGCGCCGCCGAAGTGCATGGTTATGCCCAGCAGGAGCGCGGCCTTGAACGACACGAGCCGGGTCTGCAGTTCCATCGTGGAGACGGGCAGCAGGATCCGCAGCGCCTGCGTGGTCAGCTCGTGCGCGAGGACGAGCCGCTGCATCGACGCCGTCTCGGCGTCGATCCCGTCGTCCTTGTGGCCGCACCAGTACGCGTGCCGGGTACCGATCCGCTGGGCGGCCCGGTCCCATGCCTGGGGGTGCACGCCGCGTACGGCCCCGCACTCCAGACAGGTCTCGAAGCCGGGCACCTGGACGTCATCACCGGCGATCTGGTGCTCGGGACCCGCGGCGGCGGCCGGGCCGAGGTTGAGGGTGCGGATGGTGGCCACCCGGGCGAACTCCACACCGAACGGCAGCTCCCCGACCCGCTTCCAGGCGCGCAGTCCCTGGGGCTGATCCGGGTCGATGTCCACCAGCGTGACGTCGTTGAACCGGCGCCGCTCCCGCTCGTCGCGCTCGTCGGTGAGCCGTGCGTCCTCGCGCCGCTCGCGAGCGGTGACCCGCTCGGGCACGAGCACGGTGTGGAGCGCGCCGGGATCGGCGATCTGCGGCGTCAGGCAGCGCGGGCAGGCCGTCAGGTCCAGGCCGGCCTCGGCGGTGGCGACGTAGCCGCACTCGGGGCACAGCCGCCACTTGGCGTAGGCGGTGTCGCCCTCACCGGCGCCCAGGTCCAGGCCGTTGACGATGTACCTGTAGCCGTCGGTGTGGAAGGTGTTGCCGGGCGCCAGTTCCAGCAGGCCCATCCGTGAGCCCCGCCCGTACTCGGTCAACTGGTCCTGGAACTCGCCGTCGGCGTCCTTCCACCACAGCGTCGCGTCGAGCAGCGTGGCGTCGTCGTGGAGGGTGTAGTTGGGCAGCAGGCCCAGACGGACCATGGCGTTGACCGAGTTCTCGCCGACCAGGGCGTCCCTGCGCCGGTTGACCGACCTGCGCTCGGCGTAGAGCTGGCGGCGCTGCTCGTCGCGTTCCCGGTCCCCGGATGCGGTGGACAGGGCGTCGAAGGCCCGGCCGATCTGCCGGGACCGGGAGCGCAGTGCCTCCAGGCGTTTGCGCCACGCGGTGGCGGCCTGGCCGACGGTCTGCTCCAGCTCCAGCTGAGCGAACTGCCGCAGGCCCTGCTCGGCCTCGGCCGACATGCCGGGGAAGAGCTGGACGAAGGAGGACGCGAGTTCGGCGTGGCGGGCGTGGGCGACGTCCAGGAAGCGGCGGAACCAGCCGTCCTCGGCCAGCCCTCGGGTGAAGAGCGCGCCGATGCGGTGCGGCATGGGCTCCTCGGGCATCATCGTCCCCCGCCACAGGCTGCGGTCGGCGGCCCGGTCCAGCAGGTACGCCAGGTACTGGCGGCGCAGGATCTCGGAGGCGTCGAGGTAGCAGTCCGGCGGGATGATCCGGCCCGCGAGCATCTGCTCGGGCGCGTGCAGATAGTACTGGTTGCGGGCGCCGCGCGGTACGAAGGTGACGGTGAGCGAGTTGCCGGTGCGGCGGCCGGCACGGCCGATGCGCTGCGCGTAGTTGGCGGGCGCGGGAGGCAGGGAGGCAAGCAGCACGGCGGACAGGTCGCCGATGTCGATGCCGAGTTCGAGAGTGGGCGTGCAGGTCAGCACGTTCGGGTCGAACGGCGAGGGGCGGTTCTTGAACGCCTGCTCGACCTCCTCGCGGCGCGCCCGGCTGAGCGCGCCCGTGTGCTCGGCGGTGAGGACGTCACCAGGCCGGTCGACCGTGTAGAGACGGCGGTAGTAATCGTCGCTGTAGTCACGGTCGTCGGTGGTGAACGTGCCGCCGCACTGGAAGCGCAGGCAGGGCGTGCCGAGCCAGTCCTCGCGCCGGCCGGGCGGGACGGTCTGCCGCCAGGTGCAGCTGTCGCAACGGACGCCGTGGTCGTTGACGCCAGCTCCGTCAGCCCCTGCCCCGTCCGCCCCGTTGCCGTCGTCAGGAGACGACGGGCCGGTGGCGAGGCTGTGCACCATGATGGTGCGCGGCCTGAGAGCGAAGACGGTCGAGCCGCCCTCGGCCGGATAGGTCGCCAGTACCTCACGCTGCGCGAGCAGCTTCATGGCCTGTTCGGCGAGGGCGCGGGCCTCGCGTCGCTCGCAGCCGAGGGTGCGGTGCCCCCAGTCGGCGAACCAGGTGTTGTCGCGGGCCAGCGAGTCGAACTCAGATGTGCCGAGGCGCCCGAGGACCGGGAAGGTCGGTGCGGCCAGGCCGCGCGGGAAGGCGGGCATGCCCGTGGGCCGCCCGCCCCAGATCGGCCAGCGCCGGGCGCCGGCCTGGGCGATGTACTCCTTCAGCCAGGGGTGGAACAGCGCCCCACGCAGGCGCATGCGCTCCAGCAGGCCGCGCAGGTAGACGATGTAGTCGGCGTCGTCGGTGGGAAGGGTGATCTGCCCCGGGATCCGCTGGTGGGCTTCCCGCAGCAGAGCCGCGACGGCGGCGACGTCGGGGAGATGTACCTCGGCGGCGGCGGTCCGGGTCAGTTCGAGGGTACGGCCCAGGCGTGAGCGCAGGCCGAACTCCAGCAGCGTCTGGAAGACCATGCGGTCCTGCAGCATGTACGCGCCCGCGTCGCTGAACCCGTCACCGCTGAGAAGCGTCCGGATCTCCGGGTTGTCGCGCAGGTCGGGCGGCACGATCGAGGCGAGCTTGCTCATCTCGCCCTTCTCCGCCGCCGTCACCACGGCTTCGGCGGCATCGGTGGCCAGATCGTGTACGGCGACGGGGGCACCCGGCTTGAGCTGCTCGGCGAGCAGCCCGCGGAAGGTGAAGCCGAAGCTGCGGTTGGCGATGAACGCGGCCCGGTGGGTGGCGTCCTGGACGGAGTCGGTGAAGACCAGCAGTTTGCGCTCGTCGTCGCTCAGGCCGCGGTCCGAAAACAGCTGGGTGGTGGTGACGGAGGCGAGGGTGGCGGTGCCCGCACCGAGGAAGCGCATGCCGTCGGTCAGGTCGCAGGAGGGGCACTTGTCGCCCGCGTTGGTGGGGATGGGCCCGGCGACGGTGATGACGGGCACGGTGTCGTTGCTCGGCACCGTGCGCAGTTCGGCTTCCTCGGCGTGCAGGAAGACGGGAGTGTGCTCGCCGGGCCTGGCGCGGATCATCCAACGGACGGCCCGGTTGCCCTGCGCGGAGGCCCGGTAGATCTCCAGCGGCTTGGTCTTGAGCTGCTGCCACTCCAGATCCGTGGAGAGCGCCGCCCAGCCGGAGCGTCCGCAGTGACGGCAGTACACGGCGGGGAGATGGGCGCGGTAGGCCGGGCCGACGGGGCGGACGAACGGGACGGGGCTGTCCGGGGTGAGGGCGGAGGCGCTGTCGCCGGAGGCATACGGGTCCGTGTCGGCGTCGGCGGTGCTGTCCACCTCGGCGGAGGGGTAGACGGCGAGGTTGGCCGGGTTGGGGCGGGTGTCCCCGGTGGGGCCGTCGTCGTCGAACCAGCGGAAGTGGGGCGTGGGCGTCGCGGCGCGGATCACGCGGCGCACCTCACGGACCCAGAGCTGGGCCTCGACGCGGAGGAAGGGGATGGTGCGGTCGGCGACCGGGTCGTAGGCGCGAGCGGTCGAGACCAGCGCGAGGAGCCGCGCGAGGCCGGTCGCGACCAGGTCGATGTGGGTCCGGGCCGCCTCGTCCCAGGCCGCGCCGCCGCCGCGCTTCGCGAACTCGCGGGCGATCTCCGGGACGGTGACGGGAGTGTCGCCCGCGACATCGAGGAGGGCACGGATCAGGTTGTGCTGGCGCAGCTTCTCGCCGAGTTGGATCGGGTCCGCGAAGTCCATGCCGACGACGAGCTCGGCGAGTCGGTGGAGGGCGGACGGGTCGTCGAGGGGATCGGGGACGCCGGCGAGGGCGGCCGGGGAGGGCACGGGGAGAAGGAAGTCTGGCTCGGCGACGAACTCGCCGGGCGTCTGGCGGTCCTCGCCGATGAGGGCGGCGTCCGGGAAGGGGGTGCCGAAGACCTTCTCGGCGAATTCGAGGAGGAGTTCGCGGTCGGATTTCTGGGGGCCGTCAGGGGCGGGAGCCGCTTCGGCGGAGGGGGTGCCGCTGTTGGCTGTGGTGCGGCTGACGGCGCTAGTTCCATTGGTTGCGTCCGCTCCGCCTGTTCCGCCGCCGAGGGTGGCGGAGGTGGCGACGGGGGTGATCGTGCCGAGGGGGCGGCCCGGCTCGGCCTTGCCGGTGGCCGCGCCCAGGCGGCGCAGCAGCATCGCCACATCGGTGCCTTGGGCGCCGTCGTAGGTGTGGAACTCGTCCAGGACGACGTACGTCAGCCCGCCGTCCTGCCAGAGCGGGACGTCCGGGATGCGCTGGAGGAGGAGGTCCAGCATCTTGTAGTTGGTGAGCAGCAGGTCCGGCGGGTTGGCGCGGATGGCCTCACGGTCGGTGATCAGGCGGCTGTTGGGGGACAGTTTTGCGGGGGTGATGGTGCTTGCGCCGGACTCTCGGGCGTAGGAGCCGGGGGCGTTCTCGTCCTCGTCGTCCGGGGGGCGGTTGCCGGAGGCGCCGCCGATGTAGATGCCGGCGGTGACGGAGGAGAGGGCGGCGTTCTTGGCGAGAAGGTCGTCGATACGACGGGCCTGGTCGTCGGCCAGCGCGTTCATCGGGTAGAGCAGCAGCGCCTTGACGCCCTTCACCCCGGCGGCGCGGGCGCGGGCACAGTGGTCGAGGATCGGGACGAGGAAGGACTCGGTCTTTCCGGAGCCGGTGCCGGTGGTGACGATCGTCGGCTCGGGGGTGTGGCCTGACTTGCTGGACAGCCGCTGCCAGGCGTTCGCCTGGTGGGTGTAGGGGCGGAGGCTGGGCGACCAGTCCAGGGCCTTCTCCCAGCCGGGGGGCGCGTACCGGAAGGGCGTACGTACGCGGAGGTACGGGCCCCGGAAGAGTCGGCTCTCCGGCCGCTCAAGGAATGCCTCGAGCTCCTCGCGGACGTCATCGTCGGCGAGCGCGAAGCTCGTCGTCAGGTACGCGGCGAGGGCACGGCGCAGATCCTCGGCGGCCAGGGAGGGAAGCATGGCTGTGTGCTACCTGCTTTCCGGGGCGGGGGTGGGCGTGGCGGTGGACTCGGCGGGCGCGGGCGTGGGCGTGGTGAGGGGGTGCTCGGCGAGGTAGGCGGCGTAGTCGCCGTACTCGCCGTACTCGCCGGCGTGGAGACGGGCAGTGAAGTCGGCGTGGGCGCGGGTCATTTCGGCCTCACGGTTCGGCTTGACCCAGCCGTCGGGGATGGCGGGGGTGGGGTCGCCTGCGCGGGCGGCCTTCGCCCAGGCCTTGACGAAGGCGGTCTCTTCGGGGGGCTGGCGGATGCCGACGTTGTGGGTGGCCGCGCCGATCTTGTGCCCGTCGGGCGCGAAGAACATCTCCCACTCGTACTTGCGGAGTACGGCGAACTGAGAGCGGTACATGGCGCAGAGCTGCTCGGCGGTGAGGCCGAGCATTACGGCTACGAGTGCGTCGATCTCGACTAGGGCCATGCGGCGGTCGTACTCCGTACGGAGTGGCGTCGCCATGGACCAGGTGGGTTCGACGGCCTGGATTGGTGGCCGGAGGGATTCGGGGTCGGTCCAGCGGTCGGTGAGCCAGCCTGGCTCGAAGAGTTCGTCCCAGAGGGGGGCGTAGTCGCGGGTCAGGCAGTTCAGGCGAAGGGTGCGGAGGAGAAGAGGGGTAGTGAGGGGGTGCGTCAGCGGGGTGGGGAAGTTGCGGGCAAACTCGATGTTTACCTTTGATGTTCCAGAGACCTTCACCAAATAGTCAAAAGGAAGGGCTGCCCACAAGCCACATACAGTCGCGGTCTCACGATTTCCGTCAAGTATCATCGTGTGAACTGCGTTAACGTGGGTGGGACCAGGGGGGAGAAGTGCAGCATGGAGCCCACGCTCAAGCGGAGGAGCGGTCATATTGCGCCACGCAATTCGAAAATATTCACCTGCACGCTTCTCATTCCAGAACGGTTGGGTCGCCTTGAAGTCAGGTTCGCTGCATGCGCGCCTGTAGTTAGTGCGAGGAATTAGACTTTCTGGAAGTTGCTCCAGGTTCCATGCGGTGTAGTCGCCATTCCCGCGCACAACTTCATTCGCCTGCTTGGCAAATGGGTTGGCGACCGTAAAATGTGGACCTTGGATCACAGCTTCGGGCCATGACTCCGGGACGCCCGTCTTCCACTCAATGATCCCCCCTTCCTTCGCGCCCTTTTCATGGAGCCCCGATGTCCATCGAAAATTGGCTTGGCTGAGCCGCCGAGGGAATCTTGAGAGGGTTTGCAGCGCTTGGTTATCGGCATTGGTTAGCGGGCGAAGCATACGCGCCTGATGCGGAGGCGCTCCTTCGTCGTCAACAAGAGCAGCCCAGTCCGCAAGAACCGACTCTGTCACCACCACGACCCGATCTGGGTGTGGGCGCATATCCCAGCCACCTGACTCATATTGAAGCCCGGGAGGCTCCTCGGAACTGGAAGTTGATAGGGATCCATCAATCATGTCAGGGTGGAACAGTGAGCTAAAATTTATGAAACGCGGAACCCCTGGAAGGCTATAGATGTGAATCCCGTAGACATTGATATGGTCAATCTCGGAGAATAGTTGAGCTTCGTTTCGAAAATGGAAATGGCGACGAAGTCTGCGATATGTGCTCTGGCGAAAAATACCCCCCTTGGGGTCCGTGAAATGTGATTCGGGATGGATCATGCCGACTACGCCGTCGCCTGCAATGTTTCGCCAGGTCCGATCCATAAAGTTCCGATATGTGTTTGTCTGCATTCCTGCGAGGATTGGATGCTCGATTAGTGATCCCAAATATGCGGCGACCCCTGCCTGAGAATCGAGGTCTGCCAAGTAGCCTTGCAGGGCAGTTGTGTCAGCTAGGACTACAGTGCGCCGTGCGGTCTTGACTCTTTCCGGAGCTTTTTCGAGAAGTCCGAACCAAGGATCGTGCTCGGCTAGCGCAAGGTCGTCATCCCAAATTGGCCGATGCCATGGCGGATTCCCTACCTGCAGGTCGAATCCGCCTCGCTCAAAGGCATGCGCAAATTCCAGCTCCCAGTGGAAAAGTCCCTCTCGTCGGGAGATTGTGTCTACCTCACTCAGCCACTGGAAGCGCACCATCACCGCTGGAAGGTCCACGCACTGGCTCATCACCCGGTCGAACTCGTCATCCATCGCGAGCTTCTCGAACTCGCCGGTGTCGGCGAACAGCCCGAACTCGTCATCCAGCCCGGCCGCGCCGCCACCGACCCGGCCGGAGGGCCTCGCCTTCGCCTTGGCGGCCGGGACGCCCAGCACCGCCTCACACAAAGCCAGCCACTCGTCGAAGGTGGGCGGCGCCGGGGTGTCAGGCTGTCCCACCGGCCAGAACCACAGGGCACACCAGACGTCCATGACCAGCTTCAGCCGACCGCGCGGGGAGCCCGGTTCGTTCAGCGCGCTCTCGATCTGCTCGCGGGTCACGTCTCCCGACGCCTTCTCCAGCGGCTGGTCGGGATCGACCGCCCACACGTCGATCTGGCGGCGGACCTCCCGCTCGCTCACGATCAGGCGGCGCCGGGTCAGCTCCCACAGCCGCTCGACTCGGGTCGCCAGCGCCAGCAGCCGCTTACCTTGCGCTACCGACGGCGTCGCCATGACAGCGGTTCGCCACTTCGCCAGTGCGTCGCGCTCGTCCTTTGCCAGCTCCTTGGCCTGCTTGGCATCAGCGACGGCACCCCAGCCCTTAGCCGGGAGCAGGAAGTGGTGGATCTCTTTGCCCGCCTGGAACTGTCCCTCCTCGGCTCCTGCCTGCAGTGGCCGGTCCGTCGGGACCGTCGTCAGCCATGCCTTCCGCTTCAGCGCCTCCGCCGGATACACGGCCCGCCGCGCCCCGATCAGCGAGTTGCCGCGCCGCAGATGCAGGCCGAACCAGGGAGCCTTCAGGCCCTCGTGCATCGAGTTGAGCCACAGTGAAACCTCCGCCAGCTCCACCGCCGTCTGGTTGAGGTCGACGCCGTAGCAGTTGTGCAGGGCGAGGTACGCCTTGACCTTCTGCAACTCCGCCTCGTACCGGTCCGGAGGCAGTTGTTCACCACCCAGCTCCGCCATCCTGCGCTTCAGGTACTCCGCGGCCAGCTGATTGATGGCCTCATTGAGGAACGCGCCCGAGCCCAGAGCGGGCTCACACACCGTCAGGTCCAGGATCGCCCGCGCAGGCGTCGTCTCACCGTCCTGGTCCAGCAGCTCCGCCAGCGCGTGCTTGACCGTGCTCCGTGTCAACACTTCCGGCGTGTAGTACGACGCCGACCGCTGCCGCTCCCGACCGGACAGGCGGTAGACGAAGCTGCCCTTCTTGTGCAGGACACGCTTCTTTACTCCGGTCAGCTCGTCCGTCCGTTTGACGAAGACGTCCTCGTCGTAGTTGTCGGCGTCCTTCAACGGCACGACCCATGTGCCGCTCAGCCCGTCCGAGTCCGGCTTGGCAACCTCGTACAGGTCATCCCAAGCGAAGAAACCGGTGTACGACATCAGGCCCTCGTACACCGCGCCGAGCTGGTTGATGCCGAGCTGCGCGTACGAGATGAAACCTTTTCCGGTGCCACCGCCGGCCTTGCCGCGTCCGCTGCGCCGCCCCTGTGTGAGCATCAGCAGGTTGAGCACGCGCCACAGCACCTTGTTCCGCAGCCGCATGTCGATCCGCTCGCCCTCGACCGACACCGAGCCAATCAGCGGGGTCGCGTCGGCCTTGAACAGGTCGCTGCGCAGGGCCTCGAAGCGCAGGCCGTCCGCGTCGAGGACCGTCACTTCGTCCTCGGTCGGCGCCGCATCCGTGCCCAGAGGGCGGTGGCCTTGGTCGACCAGCCGGAAGAGTAGATTCAGCGAATCGGCGAAGTGGGTGCCGTCCTGGGCCTCCTCCGGAAGGTCGTAGGAGACCAACTCGCCGAGTCGAGCGAGCCCGTAGCCGTCCTGGTAGGCGTCATCCTTGCTGGGCAGGATGCCGAGTTCGGGCCGGGCTTCCGCGTAGAGCAGGAACAGGATCCGGTACAGGTACCGCAGCGACTCGCGGGTGAGCCGACTCGCGAGGTCGGCGGGGTCGCCCAGCTCCGCCGGATCGGCGCCGCCCTCCTTGAGCCGGTCCAGGATCTCCTGGGCGAGGAGCTCGACGGACTGTCGCAGCCCCTCCCGCAGTTCCTTCGAGACGCCCACCGCGTGCTTGCGGCCCTTGTCGACCAGGTTGTCCAGGCACCCGGCGACACCACCTTCCGTCAGCAGCGACTCCGCGCCGAACAGCGCTGCCACCGCCTCCAGTTCCTCGCCGTCCGCGCTGAGATTGCGGTCCAGGGCCTCGTCCACGCTCACCGCGAGGAACCGGCCCTCGTGCCAGGCCGTGCGGTCGGCGAGCAGTACCACTCCGCCCGCGAGGAGCAGGACGTATCGCGGGGCGTAGCCGTCCTCGCAGCCGAAGAGGAAGGTGACGGCGTCGGCGGCGCCGGTGATGAGCTGCTTGCCGTCGAGCTGGATCGGGTCGAGAAGTTGTGCGCCGCCGTCCTCGACGTCCGCGACGACGAGTTCGCCGTCCACCTGCCAGGTGACGTCCAGGGCGACGAGTTCCAGGCCGCCAGGACCCGTGACGGCGAGCGCCACCGGCACCGACCGTTCCTTGTCGCCCTGCATGACACCGAAGTCGCCCCGGCGGAGTCGGGTGTGGGTGGAACCCGCGGGCTCCGGAGCGGTTGTCTCGGCGTCCTTGCCCTCGGCCTCCGGTTCGACATACGCCAGTGCCGCCAACAGGCGGTCGTTGAGCTCCCGTACCTCGGGACCGTCGAAGGCCTTGTTCTCGGTGATGCGGACCTTGGCCTTGAAGTACTCGCGGCGCAGGCCCTTCACGCCCGACCGAGACGACGGAGCGCCTGCCCGGTCGGCGGAGGTCCAGCGCTTGCGCAGCTCGGTGAGGTCCTTGGCGAACAGCTCGGCGAGGTAGTGGGCGGAGATGTACTCACCGCGGTTGGTGATCGCTTCGAATGCCACGGTGTCACGCGCCCCTCTGCTGCTGAATCACGTTGCCGCCGGCGGCCGCGGGTGGCGCCAGGACTCCGATCACCCGGACCATCGCCCCGCCCTGTGTGGCCAACTGCTCGATGAGCTGCTCGACCTCCACCGCGGTCTTCTGCACGCGCGTCTCCTCGTGCTTCCGCCGGATGCCGCTGAAGCTCAGTTGCTCGAACGTCGACAGGCTGGCCTTTCGCCATGCCTCCAACCGCTTTTCGTACTCGACGAGTTGCTCCACCAGCGGGGTCTCCTGCTCGTTGCGCAGCTCGCCGATGTGGTAGCGGCTTGCTCGAACCGCCGCCGGGACCAGTGCCTGGAGGGCAGTCCTGTCGCCGGTGAAGGGCCGGTTGAGCATCCCCGGCTTGACCCCGGCCCGTTCGAGTACGCCCACCAAGTCGTCGTCGAAGACGGGTGTGCCGCTCGCCAAGCCCGTCACGCACGTCCAGGCCAGGACGGTCGGGTGGCCCTTGGCGTTGGAGTACATGCCCTGGGTGAGGAACACCGGTTCGCCGACATCCGCCGTGATGATCGGGGCGGTGTTGCGGGTGAGTCTGACGAGGACCTTGTCGGTGAGCCACTCCACCACCGGGTGCTGGTCCGTGAGGTAGCTGACGTCAGGCCAGCCGGAGGTCTCGGTGCGCTCCTGCTTGGTGATCGCGCCCCTGGCGCGGTTGCCGCTGCGCTCACGGGCGCGGTCCAGCCGGTCCTGGCCGAACTGCTTGTCGAAGGTGACCCGGAGCTGGTCCAGGACATGCCGCTCGTCCAGGTACGACTTGGGGAGGACCAGCAGGCGGCGCTGGAGTTCCCGGTCCGGGGTGAAGACCATCATCCTGGGGTGGTCGGCGTCCCAGTGCTTGCCGATGCGCTGCTCCGGGTTGTCGTACACCTCCTCCAGGGCCTCTTCGACGAACGCGCGCGTGGAGGCGAACAGTTGGGGCACCCGGTAGCCAGGTGAGTCGCCGTCCGGCGTGTGGTCGGCGAGGAACGCCTCGAAAGGGTCCAGCGGGACCGACGGAACGGCAGCGTCGAACGGTTCCTCGTTCGACAGGAGCCGTTCCATGATGGCGTTCGTCTCGGCGTCCTCGTCGCGCAAGCCCAGGATGGAGGCGGCCTCGCCGAGGGTGCGGTGGACCTCGTCCTCACGCCTGAGTAGGCGCTCGGAGACGGCTCGGTCGGCCGAGGGGCGGTCGGGGTCCTCGTCGGCGGTGAGCAGCAGCAGTGCGCGGATCTCCGGGGAGTGCTGTTGGCCGTAGCGGTCGATACGGCCGTTGCGCTGCTCGATGGTGATCAGCGACCAGGGCAGGTCGTAGTGGATCATCTGGTGGCACTGGCGGTGCAGGTTGACGCCCTCGGCGGCGATGTCGCCGGTGAGCAGGACCCGTAGTTCGCTGCTCGCGAGGCCGAAGTCCTTGACGGTGCGCTGCTGTTCGTCGTCGGAGAGGCCGCCGTGGAGCTGGCGGATGGCGCCGCTGGTCTTTCCCCGGCTGGGGGCGAAGCCGAGGGCCGACGGCAGGGTGTCCTGCAGTATCTGCAGGGTGGCGCGGCGTTCGGAGAAGATCACGACGCGGGTGTCGGACCCGGGGCCGACCTTGATCTCCTCCTTGAGGACCTTCACCAACTGCCGGAACTTGGCGGTGTCCTCGATGTCTATGGCCTCGGCGATGGTGCCGAGGTTGACCAGTGCGTCGCGTTCGGCCTGGCGTTCCAGTGGATTGGTGCTCCGGTCGATGCTGTCGATCCGGTTGTCGACCGTTTCGACGAGCGCGGAGTGGGAGGAGAGGAAGGACTTCAGCAGGGTGTAGGGGAAGAGGCGGGCGCCCTTGCCGGAGACAGGGGCCTTGCGGCCGTCCTTCGGGTTGATCCAGACGTCGTACAGTTCGTCGAAGACCTGCTGCTCGGCCGGGGTCGCCGTGCAGTCGATGGCGAGGGGCGGCTTGCGGGTGGCCCACATGTGGCCGATCTCGGCGGAGACGTCGGGGGACATCTTGTGTCGCCGGATGTAGAGGTGCTGGAGCTGCGTCTCGTCGTAGTCGCTGGTGTTGGGGATGGCCGTAGGGTCGAGGAGGCTCAGCAGCTCGCCGAAGGACTCTCGCTGGCCGTTGTGCGGTGTGGCGCTGGCCAGGATCAGGGCGTCGGTCTTCGGCGCGAGGAGCTGCGCGAGGCGGTTGTTCTTCGTCCCGGTGTTGATGAGCTTGTGCGACTCGTCGATGACGACGGCGTCCCAGGCGACCTGCATGAGGTGGCTGCGCCAGCGGTCGGAGCGCAGGGTGTCGATGGAGATGATCGCGCGCTTGTAGTAAGAGAAGGGGTTGCGGCCGGCGGGGATGTCGTTCTTGATCCGCTCGATACCGGCCGAGTCCAGCCGCACCACCGGGATGGCGAACCGCGTCCACAGCTCGTGCTGGAACTGCTCCAGGATGTGCTTCGGCGTCACCACCAGGATGCGCTCACCGCGCCCGCGCCTGATCAGCTCGGACAACAGCAGCCCGACCTCAAGGGTCTTGCCGAGGCCGACCGCGTCCGCGATCAGCAGTCGGGGGCGCAGGGCGCGCAGGGCGGCCTTGGCGGGTTCGCGCTGGTAGGCGAGGTCGTCGACGAGGTGGGTGCCGACGGTGGCGAGGCGCTGCTCGGAGAGGGGCAGCGGGGTCTTGCGGATCAACGCGTCGATGAACAGGCGGGAACGGCGGCACTCGGGGGAGTCGTCGGGGACGAGCTCGGTGTCCTCGGGACGCAGCGGGGTCACCTGGTCGAGGCTTTCGTGCGCGAAGAAGACCGCCCGCTGGTCGCGGACCAGGGGCGAGATGCCCCGTACGTCCAGGCGGGTGCCGTCCTTGGCGGTCTCGGCGGCCTCCACGACCAGCCAGTCCTCGTCGCGGGCGCGGACCTGCATCCCGGCGGCGAACCGGACGCCACCTGACGCTTCGCCCGGGGCGTTGCCTGACGCACTGTCGGCGACGGTGGTCATCGGCGGGTCTCCTTCGATTGTTGCTCTGCTGCTGTGCCGCTGTGTCGTTCAAGCACTGGGCGTTTGTGGCTTGTGTATGGGTTTGACGGGCTCAGCCGCCGTAGTCGCCGCGGCGGTCCTCGATACGGCTGCGCCATCGTGCGGCCCAACGGTCCGGCATGGCGTCCGGCCGGGGCCCGGGATCGAGCGGCTCCGCGGGCCTGGGGAACGGTGCGGCCTCGGGCATCGGCTCGGGGGCGATGTCCCGAACGCCTTCCGGCTCGGCGTCCACCGCGGCATCGGGATCCGGTACGGCATCCGGTGCCTCGACCGGTGTGGCCTGCCGCTCCAGCACCGCCGCGAGGAACGCCTCCGGCAGCGGCGGGTACGCCTGCGCCTCCGTCGGCACGCCGAAGTCGAGCAGGCGTCCCATTGCCTCCTCCAGCACGTTCTGTGCCGTCGGACGGTCCTCGGCGTCGAAGGCGAGCGTGTGGGTGATCAGGTCGAGCAGCGCGGGCGGGAGGCCCATCAGGTCGGGCTGGATGTCCAGCGTCCGCTGTGCCGGCATCTGCGCGTAGAAGGGGACGTGGCCGGTCGCCGCGTGCGCCAGCGTCACGCCGAGGCTGTAGACGTCCGACGCCTCGCTGGTCCTACGGGAGTCCGCCGCCTGTTCCGGTGCCATGTAGGAGAGGGTGCCGAGGGCCGCGCTCGCCGTGGTCAGGCCGGTGCCGCCGCTGACGTGGGAGATTCCGAAATCTATGACCCGGACGCCGTCCGTGGCGACCAGGACGTTGCCGGGCTTGAGGTCCCGGTGCAGTAAACGTACCGAGTGGATGTGCATCAGGGCGTCCGCGAGACCCGCTGCCAGCCACCAGGCACCCAGCTCGCTGACCGGGCCGTGCTGCTCCACCAGCTCCAGCAGCGAGGGCGCGTTGATGTACTGGGTCGCGATCCAAGGCGTCGCCGCTTGCGGGTCGGCGTCCACCAGAGCGGCGGTGTGGAAGCCGCCGACGCGGCGGATCGCCTCCAGCTCCAGGGTGAAGCGCTTGCGGAAGTACTCGTCCTCCGCGAGCTGCGGTCTGACGACCTTCACCGCGACCGGGCGGGTCGAACGGTAGCCCAGGTACACGACACCCATCGCGCCCTGCCCCAGTCGGCCGACCAGTCGGAAGTTCCCGACCGTCGTCGGGTCGCCCGCTCTGAGCGGCTGCAGCACCTTTGCCCCCGTACTGTCCTGACCTGGCTGGACGAGAGCGAGGTTATCAGCGGGTCGGTTCACTGATCCTGCGCCTCCTGGGACTCGCTCTTCCCCGAAGAGGCACTGGTGGCGGCCGACGGCGGCAGCAGGGCACCCTTGGTCAGCCCGTCGTACGCGAGCGCGCCGACCCGGTCGCCGATGGCGGCGGTCTCGCGCAGCAGTTCCCCGAAGGCGGCCAGACGCCGGAAGGCCTCGCCGTACTCCCGCTGGCGCCCGATGTCCATCTGCGGAATCTGCGCACCCGAGGCGTTCAGGCGGAGGGTGCCACTGCCGGTGGTGCTGCGGCGGGTGTTGGCGGCGCTGCGCAGGAAACCGCGCAGGTAGTCGGTGTCGAGCTGGTCGGTCCGGGAGGTCGGCTCGGTGCCGTCCAGGTCGACCAAACCGCCCCGGACGAGATCGCCGAGTCCCATCGGCGCGGCCTCGATGCGGCCGGGGCCGGCAGGGAGCTCGGGGAGCAGGTCGAGCAGGTCCCGGGCGAGGCTCTGGATGCGGTCGCGCAGGGCGGCGTACTCGGCGGGGTAGTCGCCGTGATGGGGGGTGACGTAGCGGCCGGGGCTCAGGTCGACGTCGTCGTCCAGGATGTCGACGGGCGGAACGTCCGCGATCTGCTCCGGCGTCGGTGCGCAGTCCTTCATGCCGATGCCGGTGCCGTCCGGGTCGGCGGTGCTGAGGTCGATCATGCGGATGTGTGTCGGGGCGGGTTCGCCCTGGGCCGGTCGCCGCAGGATCCACAGGTGCACGGGCAGTGAGTGGCTGGACATCAGACCGGGCGGCAGTGCCACCACGGAGGCCAGCAGTCCTCGGCGGACCAGTTCGGCCCGGATACGGCGACCGGCCTTGCGGTAGGCGACGGACGAGGGCAGTACCAGCAGCGCCCGGCCGCCGGGGGCGGTGTGGGCGTAACAGTGCTGGACCCAGGCGAGTTCGCTCTCCGAGCGCGGGGGTACGCCCAGCTCCCAGCGGGGGTCGAGCAGCAGGTCGTCCCGCCCCCAGTCGGCCACGCCCACCGGGGGATCGCAGACGACCAGATCGGCACGGAGGTCGGGGAAGGCGTCCTTGCGCAGCGAGTCCCCACAGGCCAGCGTGGCGGTTCTGCCGCCGAGCCGGGCACGGAACTCGGCGATGGCGGCGGTCGCCGGATTGAGTTCCTGGCCGTACCGGTGGGCACCCGGGACGGCGGTGAGCAGCAGCGTCCCGATGCCGCACGCCGGGTCGTAGACGGTGCCGATGGTGCGGTCCGATGCTCCGGCTGCCTCGTCGGCCGGCCCGGTGAACGCCGCGACGATCCGCTCCAGGGCGAGGGTGGTCATCGGCTCACCGCCGCTGCGGGTGGTGGAGGCGATACAGCGCTCGACAAGGTCGGCGTAGAGGGCGTGTGCGCCACGCTCTGCGGACAAGGCGGTGAGGGCAGCTGCGGCGGGTTCGGCCAGCGGTTGCTCGACGGCGGTTCCGAGCAACCGCGCGCCGACCGCACCGAGTGCGGTGAGCAGGTCGTCGCCGTACTGAGCGCGCAGTTCGTGCCACAGGTCGACCTCAGCGGAGGTTTCCCGGCCCTTCCCCTGCCGGTCCAGCCACTGCTGGACTTCCGTGAGAGCGAAGAGGGGGCTGGTCGCGGTGCCGGCAGCGGGGCGCGGGAAGTCGGGGTGGCGGCGGCGCCAGTTGGAGACGGCGGCACGGGTCACCCCGGCAAGGCGGGCGATCTCGGCAGCCGTGACGACCGCCGCGGGGGCGGATTCGTCGGCGGCCATGACGGGACCGTACACACCTCAAAGGACATAGGCAAGATGCCTGCGTTAACGCTGCTAACAGTGCGGTGACATTCTTGCCCATTTCGGAATCCAAGGAGCGAGGAACCGCACCTCAAGGGGACAAACGGTCAGCCGACGAGTGAGAGGGTCAACCCTCGCTGTCGTGGTGCGCGGCGAAGCCGAGGAAGGCCGCCCACGCGGTGCGGTCCATGGTGAGTGCGGGGCCGGTGACTGCCTTCGAGTCCCGGACGTGGACGGTCCCTTGCGAAGTCGCCACTTCCACGCAGTCGCCGCCCTCCGCGCCGCTGTAACTGCTCTTGAACCACCGCAGATCCTGAGCGACGGCAGTGATCCTTCGGGTGTTCATAGCTCCCCCAGCGGCTGGACCAGTGGGGATACGCCTACGACTCCGCAGCGAACGAGACCCTCACCCTCATCGCGGCCGAACTGGCCGCCAACGCCGTGCGGCACGGCCACGTGCCCGGCCGGGACTTCCACCTCCGGCTACGGCGACCTCCGACGCCCTCCGCGTGGAGGGGACGGACACCCGCACCGAGCGGGTGCCTCCCTCGTCTCCGCAGGCGCCGCCCGGCGAAGCGGAGTCGGGCCGGGGCCTGCTCCTTGTCGCCGGGCTGGCCACCCGCTGGGGTACCGGGACGCGACTCGGTGCACCGGGCAAGACGGTGTGGGCCGAACTCGCCCCCGCAATGCAGAAGGGTGACCTGTGGGGTGCATCAGACTCGATGCCGCGACGCATTGCAAACAACGTCGACGCGGCCCATCCTGAGCGGCAGTCGAGTGTGTCTCAGCCGACTCGACGGCTGAGGCAAGAGGGGGCGACATGACCGGTTTCGGGACTTGGCCCGGGCAGACGCCGGTGATCGGGCGTCGGAGCGTCGGAGGCCCAGGTCACCGCTGATGAGGTTTGTCCCACTGGACCACCGAAGGGTCCAGACCGCGGTCATCGGAGACAGGTACTCCGGCGATCCTGTGATCCTCCCTATGGGTCATCACGAACTGGACCACTGGCGCAAGCTGCACCCCGACTACACCTACTGGTGCGGGATTCAGCTGGGCGGCTGCGGCGGTGAGTTGAGCGATCGGCGCTACACCGACAAGGTGTGCCACTTCGCCCACCACCCCAACGCGGTGTGCCATCGCACCGCCAATGGTGAGTCCAGCGCTGATCACCTCTTCGTCAAGCGCGGTGTGGAGCGACTGCTCGAACGGCAGGGTGTGCCGGGCAAGGTCAGCATCCGGGATCTCGGCGCCGGCCCCGGCGGTGCCGTGGATCTGCTCGCTCCGGGCATACGACTTCGAGTGAGGTTCCAGCTCGGTGCTCTCGACTTTCCGGCCTGGCGTCGCGCTGCCGACGAGTTCGACGAAGACGCCGTCGGCGTGGACTGGATCCTCGCGCAGGACGGACCGGTGACACAGGAACTGCTGGACCGTCAGGGCTTCCTGCTCCGGGTCCGCCTCATCACCCACGGCGGGGAGCGTCGCGTCCACATCGGAGTGCAGGCGCGCGGACATCCGCTTCACTGGGCGCCGTTGGAGGAATGCACGCTGTCGCCGACGGGGCTGCTCACCCCGCACCTGGAGAGGGTTCGCTCGTCCCGGACCCGTCCCGAACCCGCAGGTTTCCCCGTCCAGGGTGCTCTGGTCTTCGCTCCTGTACCAGGCGGCGAGGTCACGGAAAGCGCGCTCGTCGTGGTCGGCGGGGATCGGCATGTGCTTGCTGCTTACGTCAAGCCTGTCGGCAGCGCGGTCACCCGGGCATTTCTCTCCGTCCCCGCGGATACTGAAATCCCGCTCGCGGGGCAGGTCTACCGCGTACCTGACGGAGCGCGTGTTCTTGTGGCGGATGGCGGAACGGGCTGGGTCGTGGCCGCTGAGCGCTACATCCGCCTGAACGCCGACGAGGCTCAACGCACAGGGCTGTGGTCACTTTCCCCTATCCCGGCCGTTGTATGCGAACGGTCTTCTGTGGGTGGGACAGGCCAGGCGAGCGCGACCGCGGAGAGCTCCACCGACGCTTCGAGCTCCACGTCTGCCGGTACTGCGGCTGACGACGAAGGGCCTCCGGGCGGGGCGAATCACTGGCCCGGGAACAGCAAGCGGGCCAGGGACCTGATCAGTCAGCTTCGCCCACTCGAAGGTGCTCTGGGAGAGGCGGCCGGGAGACAGGTCACCCGGGCCATCAATGGCGCCGAGTTGTGGCTGGCCGCCGTCGCGAACGAGCGTGGCGGCGCGGCGAACGAGGGTGGGCGGCATGTACGGCAGTTGGAACTCGCGCTCAGGACCGCGAGACGCGACCTTCAGCTGGAAGATGAGGCGCTTCCTTCGATACGCCCCCTCAGTCCCTGAGGGCGCCATCGGCGAGCTCTCCCGAACCGGGTGTTCCGTGCGACCCGGGCGGCACCGCAAGGGCGGAGGCGTCGAGGAGTCAAGGGTTGCCGTGCGAGCCCAGGGCGGGGGAAGTCACGCCCGGGCCGAAGTTCACCGCGAGGCTGCGGGGCGACGTGGCCAAGAGCTGACTGCTCCGGGAATAGGTGCAGTTCGAGACGCATGTCGGTGGTGCCGGATAACCTGCGGGGGTGTATGAGATGACCGACCCCGTGGCGGCCCGGCAAGCCGCCATAGCGGCTGAGAAACGTCGTCTGGCCGAGCAGAGGCAGCGACGTGAGGCTGGCCCCTCGCACAGCACCAGTGGATTCGTCCTTCGCAAGTGGCGGTGGCTCGGGGTGAACGGCGCCGAATCCGTGAGCGCCGTGCAGGAAGTGCTGGAGGAGCTGCAGCAGGCGACCGGCGGTGAAGGTGCGGATGGCGGCGGTCATCACAAGGAGGAACTGCGCAAGGCGGTCGAGGGTTCTCCCGAGGCGGACGCCCTGCTGCCCGCGGTCGGAGCACTGCTGAGGCAGTGCACGCCCACGGACGTCCTGAGGCACCTTCGGACTCTGCATGCCGCGGGAGTGGAGTGGCTCACCCCTGAGGGGATGGACCGCCTGGCGGTCATCTGCTCCACCGCCCCCAGTCTGCTGCTGGCCCGCTCGTCCCGAAGCCTGACCGGTGGACCCGCGTACTCGCTGTTCACCTCGGTCGCCATGGGCGGAGCCGTGCCCGTGCCCAGGACACTGCTTCCCGAGGTGCTCCGCTGGGCTCCGCTGCCCGTCATCGACGACCTCATCGAGCACGGCGGGATCCTGTCGGAGGACGACCCATGGGCGTATCGGGGCGACGACGAGGCACTCTACCTGCGTGCCCGACTGGTGCCGGAGCAGGTGACACGGGACGAGGCTCGTGCCCTGAACTGGACGTGGTTCCTGCGTCGCGCGGAATTCGTGTCCGGTGAGGAACCGGAAACCGACGGGCCCGCTGCCGACGGCCGGCCGGACGTCTGGGACTTGCTGTTTGAGGCATCCGTGGGAGACGCCACGCGCCTCCAGGAGCTGGACGCCGCACTTCCCCAAGAACAGCGCATCCAGCTGCGCAATCTCAAGGCCGGATCCCAGGAAGGGAACTGGCCCCGGAGCTTCCTTGCCGACCGCGGCCTGTGGGCGCTGATGTCCACGCTGTGGGACCCCCAGTCCACCGTCGATCCGCGGCTCAGCGACTTCCACGCCTGGACGGCCATTCGCAGAGCATACGATCTTGTGATCGAAGGCCGCGTGGAGGAGGCGGGACGGCAGTCCGCGGCCTTCGACCGCCCCCCGAAGCCCGGCAAGAAGCTGCCGCCGAGTATGCAGGGCATTCTTCCCGAAGCTCTCAACATCGCTGCTTACGCTGCTCTCGCACGTGAGGATCTGCAGGACGCCGAAGCGTTGACGGAACGCGCGGCGGCGCTGAGCGACGAAGCGGCGGGCAGCCTGCGACTCATACGCGTATGGCGTACGACGCCCAAGAACAGCCGCGATCCCCTCACCAATCCGTACCTGGATCTCGGCCTGCCACACGGCTCTGCCGACTGGGAGACCCGCTACCGCGAGCTCGTCCGCGAGTCACGCTTCGACACGACGAAGTACGCGCGGCTCAACATGATCCGCGGTCGTCTCGACCAGGCACGCCGGAACGAAGCCGGAGACGCGGTCTTCTTCAGGTTGCCCCTGGCCCACTCGGTCTACGAGGCACCCGACGACGTGCCGCGTTCCATCGTCCCGCCATTGGAGCCGTTGCCGCGGCGTACCCCCGCCACCAATGGGGCGGATATGGAGGCCGTGCGTGCGCGGGCCGCCGTCGAGCTTCTCCAGGACTTCCGTACCACGCCACCACGTCTTGACCGTCACCGATCCAGGTAGTGGTCGCACACACCGTCCGAGACCCCCTTCGCCAAGAAAAGTCAGGCCACTCAGCGATGCCGCACACGCACCGACGTACCACCATCAAGAAGCGCCCCAAGAAGGCCGAAAAGCGTCTCAGGTCGCACAAGGTGTGTCCGCACTGCGGGCAGATCCGTCCTGAGGCCACGCAGAAGCGCCCGAAACCCACCGCAACGGCGATACGCAGGGCGAAGAAGGCCGAGCAGTCGCCGCGGACGGCATGGTCGTCCTCCGAACCACTCGACGCCACTCAGGTGATCAAGGGCATCGTGGCTGCCATACCGGCGGCACTGGCAGAACTCGGCGAGGAGAACCCCGCAGGGGGAACGGGCAGTGGGCTGCTCCAGGCCGTCCGTGCCGCGGTCATCGCAGAGTTCCGCACCCGCGCCCAGTTCGTCGGCAGGCTGTGCGAGATCGACGCGCTGCTCCACGCGCAGGGCGCTGCCCGAGCCGTGGCGGATGCCATGACCGAGCACCTCGGCCAGCTTCAGCTGCGTCGGGTCACGGACCTCGACTCACCGGAGCTGTTCGTGGTGACCGAGGGACAGGGCGAGAGTTTCGAGGTCCTGCGGCCCGCCTACGTGGACGAGGCCACCGGCAAACTCGCCCTCGCCGGCCAGTTGCGCCGCGTGGACGTCACCGGCAACGGAGCTAACGGCACGGAGGGGGGCCGGTGACCGCGACGGGCATTGACTTCGGAACGACCAACTCGGTGGCCGCTCAGTGGAACGGCGCATACGTGGAGGTCCTGGAACTCGGCGGCTACGGACTCGATGCCGACTGGCGACGGCCCGGCTTCGAGTGTCTCTTCCCTTCCGTGGTAGGTACCAGCTCGCTGCGTCCTGGAACGCTGTTCGGCTGGGAGGCCAAGCTCCGTTCGGAGAGCGCCGTGGAAGCGTGCAAGCGCATGCTCCGTGACGAACAGCTGGTCACGATCGGCAACCGGCGCTTCGCGGCGACGACGGCTGCCGCGGGAGTGTTTCGCACCATGGCCAGGGTGGCGGAGGAGGAGGCGGCCACCGACATCGCACCAGCCGTCGTCACTGTCCCGGCCAACGCGACGGGCGCAGCACGCTATCGGACACGCGAGGCGGCCAAGGTCGCGGGCGTAGCCGTGCAGGCCCTGCTCAACGAGCCGACGGCAGCGGCCATCGCGTACGCCCATGCCCTGGAGGAAACCGGGGAGTTCCTGGTCTTCGACTGGGGCGGCGGCACCATGGACTCCACCATCCTGCTCCACGAGGACGGGTTCTTCGACGAGAAGGCATCCCGCGGGGTGAACCGCCTCGGCGGGCTCGAAATCGACGAACGTCTCAAACGGCTGGTTCTCGAACGGGCACCGGCATGCCGTCAGTGGACCCCGTCCGAACAACGCCAGTTCGGGCTCGACATCGAGCGATCGAAGATCCTCCTGTCGCAGCAGAGCAACGTCCACGTCATCACGCCCGACGGCATCGGAGTGGAGATCACCCAGGAGGAGTTCTCCGAGGAGATCCAGGACCTCATCTCCCGAGCCCTGGACCCCGTCGAGGCCTGCTTGGAAGACCTCCGCATGGACCCGGGTGAGCTCACCGCCGTCCTGATGATCGGGGGGAGCAGCCAGATCCCGGCCGTACGAGCCGCGGTCGCCGAGGCCCTCGGATGCGTGCCGGTCGGCGCGGACCTGTGCAACCCGATGACTGCCGTGGCGGAGGGTGCCGCGATCGCGGCCGCTTCCCTGAACGGCGAACTCGACAGCATCGTCCAGGTGGTCAACTCCCATGCGCTGGGCACGGTGACGACCGAGCGTGGTGGTCGGCGCAGCTTCAGCACCATCATCCCGCGGAACCAGCCGCTCCCACAGATCCGCAAGAAGTCGTACACGCCGACGAAGGACAACCTGGCGTCTCTCCAGGTCGAGGTATGGGAGGGCGACCCGGACAAGCCGGTCGACCACCCGGACAATGTCCGGCTTACCGTACTCACCCTCGAGTACAAGAGACGGTGCTCGGCGCAGGACGGAACGTTCGAACTCGACTACACCTACACCAAGGAAGGGCTGCTCGAAGTCAAGGCGACGCTCGTCAAAACAGGCGAGGTCGTTCTCAACGAACCGGTGTCGAGCTTCGGCACGATCGGGGCATCGCCCGAGGTCGAGAAAGAGCTGGCTCAGCTGATGTCCCTGCGCGGGACACCCCATCGCAGCGCCCCGCTGCCCACGCATCCTCACCGGGCCAAGCCCGACGTCCCCCCGGCTCAGGCAGGCTCGAAGCGCGGCAAGGCCTCCCCAGAGGTCCTGGCGCGCCTCGCCGCCACGGCGGACAACCGTCCGCTGGTGGTCGACGGCTCGAACCTCGCCTGGATCTCCAGCGCCAGCCGGGCCGCCGGCGGCCGACCGCGTTTCGCCATCCTGGAACAGGGCGTCGCCGCCCTGCAGCGCCGCTATCCCAACCGGGACATTCACGTCGTCGTCGACGCGACGCTCCGCCACGACGTGGCCGAGGAGGAGCGAGCGGCCGTGCAGGCAGCGATCGACGCACGCCAGGTGGTGCAGCCGCCGGCGGGCACCGAGGGGCGTGGAGACGCACTCGTCGTCGACATCGCCAACGCCGTGGACGGGGTGATCGTCTCGAACGACAACTTCGCGCCGCTCCAAGCCTCCAACCCCTGGCTGCGAACCTCCGGTCGCATCCTCGGCGCGACGCTCTCCCAAGGGGTCTGGGTGTTCAGCTCACGGATCCCGCCGCTCAACAACGGTGCGCGTTACAAGAGATGATCGCCTCGGCTGCCGCGGTCCCGGCTGATCGGCAGGGAAGCGGCCCGCTTCACATCAGGGGCCGGTTCTCTGGTACCACGGCTGCATGGGAATCGATCGGTTCATAGGCATCGACCTCGCCTGGGCGCAGAGCGGAGCCCGCACCAAGCCCAATGAAACAGGCGTGGCCGCCATCGACGCGCACGGCGTCGTGATCGAATGCGGCTGGACCCGTGAACTCGAGGAGACGATGTCATGGCTGGCCAGGACAGCCGTCGACGGATCGACCCTGGCATTCGTTGACGCACCGCTGGTCGTCGACAATCCGGCCGGCCAGCGGCCCTGCGAGCGGGAGGTCGGCCGACGGTACGGCCGTTGGAAGGTGAGCGCGAACAGTACCAACCAGAGCTCTCCCCGACAGGCCGGAGTGCTGCTGCGGGAACGGCTGGAGGAGTCGGGCTGGTCCTACGACGACGGCAGGGGCGGGCCGCCGAACAGCGGTCTGGTCTTCTCCGAGTGCTATCCGTACACGACCCTGGTCGGAGCCGCCGAGCTGGGCTACGACCAGGAACGCCCCACGTACAAGCGCCGACCGGCACGAGTTCCGACGGCACAGTGGCGAGCGGCACGGGCGGCGGAGTGTGACAGGCTGATCGGGCACATGGCGGGCCTGGCCACCGCCGATCCGCCCCTCCTGCTCTCCTCCCACCCGGTCTCCCGTCAACTGCTCTCCGAGCCCTCACCTCAGAAAGCGGCTCTCTTGAAAATGGCCTGAGCTGATGCGCGTCGGTGCAGGTCAAGCGGCTCCCTCGCGCGGGGTGACGGTGACGTCGAGGCCAAGGGCGGCGAGTTGGGCGATGAGACGGCGGGTGTGGCGTTCCTTGCCGAGTCGGTTGGTGAAGTGGTCGGGGCCGAGGTCCCGGTAGGGGACCTGGTCGCGCAGGATGTGCCAGGCAGCGACCAGGATCGAGTGGCCGACCGCGACGGTGGCGCGCTTGGCTCCGCGGTGGGGTACGAGTCTTCGGTACTGGGCGCCGAGGTAGGTTCCCTTGCTGCGGGCGGCGGTGGCTCCGGCCATGAACAGGGCGGTCTTGAGCCATGTGTCACCGTGGCGGGTGCGGCCGGACAGCCGCTTGCCGGCCGACTCCTTGTTGCCCGGGCACATCCCGGCCCAGGAGGCGAGGTGCCCGGCGGTGGCGAAGCGGCTCATGTCGACGCCGACCTCGGCGATCAGGATCTGGGCCATGACCAGGCTGATCCCGGGGACGGTGATCAGCAGTTCGACCTGCTGACGCAGGGGCAGCAGCTGCCGGTTGATCTCCTCGCTGAGCCGGGTGATCCGCGCGTCGGCCTCGTCGATCGCCCTCAGCATCGAGGCGACCATGAACGCGTGGTGCTCGCTGAAGCTGCCGGTCAGCGCCCGGGTCAGCAGGGGCACCTTGCCCTGCAGGCTGCCAAGCGCCAGGTCTGCCAGCACCTGTGGGTCGCGCTCGCCCGCGACCAGGGCGTCGAGCATGGCCCTGGCAGAGCGGCCGGTGATGTCGCTGACCACCGAGCTGAGCTTGATCCCGGCGTCCTCCAGGAACATCGCGAGCCGGTTGACGTCCCGGACCCGGTCGCGGGTGGTCTCGGTGCGGTACCGGGTCAGGTCCCGCAGCTGCCGGATGTCACGCGGCGGCACGAAACTGGGACGCACCAGGCCGTACTCGACCAGCCGGCAGATCCACTCGCAGTCCTTCACATCGGTTTTGCGTCCTGGAACGGTCTTGATGTGCTGGGCGTTCAGCAGCCACGGCTCGATCCCCTCCGTCGCCTCCAGCAGGTAGAACAGCGGCTTCCAATACGACGCGGTCGCCTCCATGCCCACCCGGACGATCTGGTTCTCCACCAGCCAGTCCCGCAGTTCCAGCAGACCCTCACTCATCGTGGAGAACGTCCGCACCTCACGACGCGCCCGCTTCCCCGAGCCCGGCAGCCGGATGCACACCTTCGCGTCCGCCTTGCTCAAGTCGATCCCCGCGCACCGCTCTTCCACCACGTCCACGAACCCTGCCCCTCCCACCGAGACGATCGCGACGGGCACCCGCCCATCCGGGGCCACAGGATTCAAAGACGCTCTCTTGCGTGCTCATGGCAACAACACTGGATTCCTGCACACGGCCCCCGCATCCGACTGACTATCGAGCTCACTCGCACCAAGCAGAAACGACGTCGTCCGGACGGGCACCCCGCCCCATTTTCCCGGCCCCGGGGTGAGGCCGACAGGCCTCGGGATGACTGACTACAAGCATCGGGAGGACCTCATCGACGCGCTGCTCTGTGCGTGGACGGCCGCACTGTGGTACCGGCACGGACTGGCGCGCTGCCAAGTACTCGGAGCGGACAGCTCCCTGCCTCCGGGACAGGCTCCCACCATCATCGCGCCTGCCCGCCTTGAGCAGCGGCGTGACGGTGAGACGAGGTCAATCGAGGGAAATCAGCCGCTCGACGGTCCGTCGCCGGTGGCGTCACGGCACTGATCGCCTTCTGCCCCCGTCACGTGTCGAGTGTGAACAGGCGACTGACCAACTCCTGGTAGGTGAGGCCTGCTTCGGCGAGAATCTTTCTGAGAGCTTCCGGCGGGCCCTTCTGCAGCGGGGCCGAACCGACGCGGCCGGGCACTGCGGAAAGGTCGCCGCCGCTGAACCGTGATTCCGGTGTGGCAGGGAGTCGTACCTGGTAGGTGCGCCAGACGCGTGCCGGGGGATTGAGCAGGACCAGGTAGGGGTCCGCCCACGCCATGAAGGCCCAGCGGTTCTTGCTGCGGGCTCGTACAAGCACGCCGTCGGCGTGGTGCCGCCCGAGTCGTTCGGCGGCCTTGGCCACGACGGGAAGCGGATTGCCGAAGGAGCCCGTGATCTCCCAGAGCCCGTCCTCGCACACGCCCGACCAGCCGGCCGCGGTGAGCCCCTCGATCGCCTCCGCGTAGGGGTCGTCTTCCTGCGCCAGAGCGATGAGTCTGTCCACCTCACTCCAAGGCGCGACGCAGGCGAGCGCCCGCTCCGGCGGGATCATCAGGTCCTCCGCCTCGGCGGGCTCGGCGCGCGCGATCACCGCCTTGCTGCCGTGCCAGGCATGGGCCGCCAGTACGTCGTGCTCGCCGCCGCCGGAGAACGTGGCGTCCTGGACGAGCAGTGTCATCACCACGGCCGCCACCGCGTCCAGCCGTCGCCGGGTCTCGGGCGGAGCATCGTGGTCCGCCTCACCCGCCAGGTCTTCGGAACGGAGTGCTTCGAGGAGGCGGCTGAGCCCGTCGCGCCAGCTCTGGTCCTGCTCGTCCCAGACTCCGGCGGCCAGGAGCTGGACGAACAGGTTGGCCACGAGCAGCCGGACCGGAACCGGTGCTGCGGCTGAACCGTCAGGGCCTGTGAGTGTCGCGACCCAGCGCTGGGCCCAGGCGCGACAACGGGCACGCTGCTCTGGCGCGACGTACGGGGCGAGCGGCTCGCTCGTGGTGGGGAGGTCCACCTCCTCCGTCTCGTCCTCGTGCTCTTCGTCGTCCTCCTCCCGCACGCCAAGGGTGACCGCCGACACGATCCACCGCGACGAGGGTGCCTGCGGCAGGTCGAGCGGCGAGGTGCCGAACGCCAGATCCGTCAACGGCGCCCCGATCATCCGGCGGCAGTCGGCGAGGTAGGCGTCCCAGCGGTCGACGCCGCTCGATGTCACCGAGCCCGTTGTCGTGTCTCCCGCCGGGCTCACCCGGGGAGCGGACGTTCCGGCGGTGAGCTCGCGCAGGCGCAGCAGATCGGTTTCGAAACGGCGTGCGGCACGCTCGTCGGCGAACAGGGTCTGCGCCGTGTAGTCGTATCTCAGCCGGGGACCGCTGTCGGCGCTGTGGCGCCGTGCGCAGTGCACGGGGCTGTACACGAAGACGACGGCGGATTGGGCGGTGGTGCCGTCAGGACGGGCGCACGTGGCGCGAACCGCGGCACCAGGAACCTCGGGCAGCGGGAAGGAGCAGGCCGCCGCCCCCGCCGGAATGGTTCCGGTCCGTGTCCAGGAACCCGGTGAACCGTCCGGAGACGTGCTGATCACCACGGGCAGGGGCTGGGGGTGCGCCAGAGAGACGTGCAGGCCTTCGCTGTCCGTCTTCGCGCCCAGCAGGACGAGCGTGTGACCGGTGGACTGGAAGGGCCGGATGGTGCGGCCCGTCAGGCTCGCGAGTGAGGTGATGCGCCCCTGTTCGGGAAGCAGCGGCGCGGTATCGGCGGCGAGTACGGCGAGCTCGCAGTTGCCGCCGTCCCGGGTGCTGGTGCACAGCGCGGCGCGGGTGAGATTCGGGCTCCCGGTGAGAGCGTATCGGCGGCCGCCGGCCTGCCATTCGACGAATTTGCCGTGCCGCATCCGAGTCTCCTCGAGGAAACGGATCTGCGCGTCGAAGCCGCCGAGTGCCCTCTTGATCGCTCCGGCGTCGTAGCTGGACCAGCGAGGCTGGAGCCCGAGGATGGTGCGGCGGGGTGTCAGACGGCCGAGCAGCCCGCTGAGGGCATGACCGGTCTCGTCGACGAACGGGGCGTACGCGTGTAGTTCGTCGACAGGACCGAGCGGCAGTTGGTCCAGCAGACTCTCCTGGAGGTTATGCAGAAGCCGGGCACCTGATTCCCGTACGGCCGGGGCGTTGACATGCCGTTCGGTCAGAAGGGCAGCCAGTTCCGTCAGATGACTCGTCGACCATGGGGCCAGTTCCATGGCGGAGGGCAGTGCCTCCAGCCAGTCGGCGAGGTCGGCCAAGAGCGCGTGGGAGTGGTCGTCCTCGGTTTCCACCACCGTCCACAGTTCGTCGTTGGCACCCCAGCCGGACAGCGTCGGGTTCCCCGAACCCACTGCGAGCCGGCAGGCGTGTTCTCCGAACAGAAGGACGACCTTGGGGTGGAACGCACGCTGGCAGGAGGCCAGGCCGTGCAGATAACTGCGGCCGGCCATGCGCACATCGACCGGGTCGTACAGCCCTTGGGCCGCGTCACCGATCACCGCGATGCGGGCACCCAGGCCACGGGCGACGGGTATGGCGACCTTCTCCAGAAAGGGAAGATCAACTGTGAATCCCAGGAAGAGTGCTTCGTGCAGCGCCTGCTGATCGCTGCGTTCGCTCCACTCCCTCAGCAGCGTGACGGGGGATGCGAACCGGGTGTGTTGTGCGGCGGTCATGGGTTTGTCTCCAGGATGCGCCGTCCCTCCGCAGTGACGGTGTGGCAGCCGTCGCGGACGGCGAAAAGCCCTAGCTGCGCTGCCAAGGAGCCCAGTTGGGGGACGCGGGTGCCGATGTCGGAGTCTCCTTCGTCACCGGTCTTGAAATAACGCTCGTTGCGAAGGTGCAGACGGGAGAAGATCTTCAGCCCGCCGGTCGCGGGGTCGGTGCGCAGCTTTGCGAGGGCGACTCTGCGGGACTGGGCGAGCATGTCGTCCACCAGTCGGGCGGCCAGGTCGCGGACCGGCCGGTCGGCGTAGTCGTCGATGAGGCCGTCGACCCACGTCGGGTCGAGGAACTCGGCCCAGCGTTGCTGACGGCCCAGGAAGACGGCCCGTACGTCGCCGGGCAGATGCTCCTCTCGGGAGCGCAGCGCACCCACCATCAGGAGCAGCACATTGGTCATCGGGGCATCGGCACCCTGCGTCAGGAGTTGCCGTTCGACAGGCAACAACTGACCTGCCGCGTTCTTGAGCGGAGGCAGGTCGTCCAGGACCCGCCGCACATTCGCATCCGGGGCCTGTTGCGCTAGCCAGTCCCGTAGCTCCTCGGGCGACCGGTCGGCCTCGCCGTCCTTGGAGCCGACACCGGCCACCAGTGCCGCCCACAGCCGACGCCAGGCGCCGACGGAGTAATGGCGCAGCAGCACTCCCCGCCAACCGGCCGTTTCGGGAATCGCCGCCAGAACGGGATCCGTTGTCGCCTCGCCACCGAAGGCCACCGCAGAGCGCAGCGTCTCCTGATACCCGTCGCCTTCATGACCGTGGAGATCGATCGCCCGGCCGAGGATACGGAGGGTTGCACGCCGAGTGCGGTCGGACGCCTCCCAGTCCCCCTTCGCGTGGGTTCCTCCACCGCGAGTTGCGGTCAGCACGTCCGTCAACCATTCCCGCTCGGCCGGACACGGGACACCAAGAGCCGCCTGCCCCGCTGTCTCCAGGGCGGCGACGGGCACGACGTCCCGCTCCGCGAGAGACAGCAGAGGTGCGAAGAGCTCCTTGACCGCGGGAGGGCACGGGTGCCGGCCGGGCTTGAGCACTCCATCCCGGACGTCCACGGTGCCGAGCACCGTCGCGGGTCCGCCGTACTGGTCCCAAAAGCCCCAGCGGCGGGGTGAGTACGAGTGGCTCAGCTGCTCCTCATCGGCGGCGCGCGCGAGTTCCAGTTCCTCTGCGCAGAAACGCCGCACCCGATCGACCCCGTGGGCAAGCCACGCCCGATCTGTCTCCGTGTGGTGCTGAAGCGCCGCCAGCAGGACCTCGCTGCGGCGGACCGCCCGGCGGCAGGCGGTGATGTCCCAAGCGTTCCGTTCCGCGTGCGCTGCGATCGCCGCATACAACGAGTGGTAGCGGATGTAGCGGGTCACCGTGGACACTCCGGGAACCAACCGGTCCACCGCCCGCATCACCGGGCCCTCCACCGCCAGGGGATAGCGCCCGGACCGCACGCCCAATCCCTCGAGTGCCCATGCCGGCCCACGGACATCCGCTGTCACTTGCCACCCCTTGTCGGCTGCCGGAGCGTTGCATCGGCAGGAGCTGCCTGACTCTGCCTCAGGGTAGATGCTGACTTCGGGCGAGAGGCCAACGGAGTCCGCGAATTGGGTATTTGCAACGCTCGAGTTGAGTTCGATGCTGACGCAGGCGATCGATTGGGAGCGCTGGGGTCAGGGCGACTCTGAGGCTGCTACGCGGTCGTCGGCGGTCCGCGATCTTTCGCAGCGTGCGATTCCCGCGTGCTCAATGGGTCTCGTCGGCCCGCACCACGAGCCGCCGGTCCCGGCCAGATCATTGCAGGTGGGCGCCGGGCCTCCGTTGTGAGATCGTCAATTCACCGGGAGACAGAGCCCGTAGCTGCATACACGAGGTTCATGCCGTTCTTGTCGGACGTCAGCCGTACGCTGTTGCTGGAAAACAAGGGGGAGACGATGACTGACCATCGCAAGGCAGCGGTTCCGGTGTGGACGCTGGCGACTGATGACGTCCGGGTGCCGGCTTTGGCCGGAGACGGGCTGATGACGGCTGAGCGCCTGGCTGAACTGCGCGGCGTGCTGGCCGCCCTGGCCGACGCGCCGATCGCCACACTTGAGGTGCATCCGCTGCCCGACAAGCTCGACCGCAGCCGAGGTATCCCGCTCGATGCCGCGAGTCCCCTGGCGCAGCACCTGTCACAGTTCATCACTCAATCGACGCGAAGTTCCCTTACGGCGGCCAGGGCGACCGCTGCAGGCGAAAACCTGTATCGCATGGTGGTTCCGGCGAAGGTTGCCGCCCAGTTCGGCCAGGGCATCGTTCGCCCGATGGCGTCGAAGGCGGCGGCCGGCGGCATCCACAGTGCACTCATGAACTCGACGGGCATCGCCGCCAATGCGACGTTCGTGCCAGTCGGTAAAGCGGCGGCAGCAGGCGCGGTCGGCGGAGCCGGTGCGACAGCTGGCGTCGCGGCCGCCGGCGGCGCGGCGCTCACCGTGGCCGCGCCGCTCGTGCTCATGGCCATAGCGGTGGGCGTGAGCGCGCATGCCGACTACAAGCGCCAGCAGGCTGTCGAGCACATCACAGAACTGCTGGAGCAGCTGCACGAACAGAAGCTCGAAGAGGAGCACAGCGAACTCGACGGCTGCCGCGATGCCATCGACAAAGCCACCGCCATTCTGCTCGACCAGGGCAAGCTCGGAGCCTCCCTGGGACTGGACTCGGCAGTGCACGCCATCAACACGGCGCTGGGCGCCGCTGACCGCCGCCTTGCCCGGTGGCGGAGCGCACTCGACAAGCTGCCCGAGGGCAAGTCCGTCGAGATCAGCACGCTGGCCAAGTCATTCCCCGGCGTCGACGAGCATGGCGGCATGTTCCGCGCCCACCTCGAACTCGCTGCCCTGGCCATTGCGCTGAAGCGGCGGGTGGTCGTCCTGCAGGCTGTCGAGCATGCCCAGGACCACCCTGACAACTTGTTCGAGAACTTCACCCGCGAGCTCAAGCGCGACCAGCAGCGCCTCGACGAACTGGAGTCGAGCATTGCCGGTGTCCTGGAACGCTTGTCGGCGCTGGAGCTGGCAGGTCCGCAAGGTCTGCGACCCGTCTTCACGACCGGTGAAGTCGATCGCCTGATGCGCGCGGCAAACCGGATTCGCAAGCTGGGCGACGGCGTCATGGTCGACAGCCGCACGACAGACGTGGCGATTGAGATTGCCCGCAACAAGGACGGCTCGGTGGTCGTGTTCCCTGCGCTGTCCGCGTAGGCGTAGGCGCGCTCGCACTCACGTGGTGCGTGGTGCGGGGTTGCCCGAAACCTCGAACGCGATGGTGGCCCTACGGCCACGCGGTCGACGTAACTGAGGGTGATGCTGGCCTTTGCGACCGGCCTAGCTTGGTCCAAGGTGCAATCGGGCATGGGACCCTCCAGCTCATGCAGCCTGTGCGAGCTGTGAGACGCAGAGCGTGCCTGCATGGAAGCTGCGTGGACGAGCCACCTCAGGGGCACAGCGCATCCCATCAAAACAATTGCGTGTGCATATTCCCGGGGGATGATCTTGCGACGCGCGGGAACCTCAACATCAATAAGCCCTGTTGCGGCTGGTCAAAGGATCTCGTGAACGTCCCGCCCTTCACGTCCGTGATGGACGTGCCGCCGGTGTAGTGGTCGACATGCTTGCCGCTGGTGTGCGGCGGTCTGGTGCAGCGGACGCGCCCGCCCTTGTATGAGGCCCAGCAGTAGCCCGCTGCCTGGACTGCCGCGTGGCTCTTGGTCTCGTCGCTCATCGGCGCTGCTCCAGGGCTAGGGCGCGCACGACGCGGCGGGTCCCGCACATGGTGGGGTCGTCGACGCACTGCTCGGTCGTCGACGCACTGCTCGCACGATCCCGGGTGCTCCCTCGCCGCTTGCAGGACGTGGGCGAGGGAGCACCGGCGGCAGCCGCGGAGGAACAGCGTCGTGCCGCTGGTCGGGCTGATCCGCTCGCCGAGGTCGATGGCGGTCTCCGCGGTCAGCGACTCGCCGCCCCACAAGCACTCCGCGCCGCGGGCCCGATCATCGCTGAGGACGTCGAGGGACGGGAGGGGGAGGGCTGCGAGGAACGTCCTGCTGGTTGGCGGCCACCATCGCTTGGATGGTCGTCATGCTGGGATCTCCGCTTCGGACCGGTACCCGCCGGGGCCGAACGCGGCGGCTAGGAGCGTCGGGTCGGTGAGCTGTCCGGTGCCGTCCGGTAGTCCGAGCCACCACCGTCCGCCGAGGGAGTGCACGACGGGCGGGCAGTCCAGTACCCAGCCGGCGGGATGGACGGTGATGCCAGCAATGTCGTCGAGTTCGTCGGCAAAGGTCGGCGGGGAGCAGCCACCAGGCACGGCTGGTGCTGATGTCGGTAAGCACCGGGCCGTGCTGGCGTGCGCCGAACCGGCGGATCGCGTCCAGAGACCGGGACAGCCGGGTCTCGGCGACCCGCCAGTGCGGGCCGGTCGGGATCGCGGCGAGTTGCTGGGCGTCCCATGCCCGCTGTGCCGCTGCCGGGTCGGGGGTGCAGGACAGCAGCCACGTTTGTCCCTCGCGTACGGGGGCGAGGGGGAGGTGTTTCGCCATGACCAGCACGTTAGGGAGAGCCGAGAATCAGCGGCGGCTGTGATTCTCGAATATTCGCCGAGTGGTCTGGGTGATTCGCCGTGATGCTCAGGCGAGGTCGGCCGCCTGGGCGCGGGCCCGCGCGAGGAGCCGACGGGCATGCGTGCCGTACACCGCCGACGCCTCGAGGGTGTCCCATACCCGGCGGTACAGGGCGACGGTGTCGGCGTCGTCCAGCCACAGCTCGGCGTGCCAGTCCTCGACGATGGCGAGGCGGTCGTCATACAGCCAGAACGCGTTGGCCGGCGGGACAGCGAGCTGCGCCCCAAAGAGCACAATGCCCAGTCGAACGGTGTCCAGGCCGATGACAGAGGCGAGCCGGTCCATCAGCCCGGCGAGGACATCGCGGGGCGCTACAGAGGCGTACAGGGCTGCTCCCCACAGCAGGATGTGGAAGACCCGGCCCGGCTCCCACAGCAGCGACTGACGGCCGATGCCGGCCCGTACGGCGTCCTCTATGTCGCGGGGTGACTGCTGGAGCTCGGCGTAGCGGGTGAAGACGTGACGGGCGTACTCCGCGGTCTGGAGCATGCCGACGACCATCGAGCCCTGCCATGCCCACAGCTCGGTGGAGCGTTCGTATTCGATGGTGAGGGTGTCCTGCACGGTCCTATGCCTGGCACGCAGCTGGCGGCGCCACGACCGGGTGTCGGTCTCCAGGCCCTGCAGGCGGGCGGTCAGTTCCCCCGCCGTCTCGGGGCGGCCTACGGCCGTCGCCCATGCGGTGAAGTCTTCCGCCGTAGCGGTCTGCCGGCCAGTCTCCAGCTTCGAGACCTTGGCCTGCGGCCAGCCCAGCAGGCCTGCGAGGTCACGTTGCGTGCGCTGGCCGCGCTGTTGTTCAGAGTTGTACCCCGCTGGCAGCAAGATCGATCTTGAGCTGTGCGATGTCCTCGGGCGAGCACTCGACCATGGGGGCGCGCAGGGGGCCGGCGGGCAGGCCCTGGAGGGCGAGCGCGGCCTTGGTGGTCATGACGCCCTGGGT
>NZ_JBWKFL010000056.1:0-8176 GCF_056434305.1 Streptomyces sp. NPDC044061
TGGAGCGGACACCCGCTCGACCGCACCCGCACCAGCCGCCTCACCCGGCTCAGCTACCAACTCGCAGGCTGACCCAGGAATTGCGCACCAGAGTCAGGTTGAGGACCAAAACAGCTCCGTGGCTCGTGGCCAGCCCGTTTCTCGCCCAGTACCTCCTCCTCCAGCCCGGCCGGGCGGCCGGCGTGCGCATCCCGGAGGTCCGCTACGAGGAGCTGCGGGCCGCGGGTGCGGAAGGCCGATCCGTCCCGGACTGGCTGGCTGACGCGGCGAGGCAAGCGTGGGGGACCGAGTTGTCCGCGTCGCCGGTCGGCGACGTCGTCCTCGTCCGTGAGCGGTCCCGGTACGGGTACGGCAAGGCGTCATGGGAGATCAACCTCGGCTGTGACTACGACTGCGAGTTCTGCTACCTCGGGGAGAAGCGGTTCGAGGGCCTGGACTGGGCCGGTAAGCAGGCGCTGCTACAGACACTGAGGGACGCCGGTGTCTTGTGGTTGCAGATCACCGGTGGTGAGGCGCTGATCGACCGCGAGTTCGGCGCCGCGTACGAGTACGCCCACCAGCTCGGGATGATGGTCCAGGTCTCGTCCAACGGCTCCTCGCTGCGGAAGCAGCCGATCCGGGACCTGTTTGCCCGCCACCGGCCATACCGACTGACCCTGAGCGTCTACGGCGCCACCGCCGAGACGTACGACAAGGTGACGCGGAACCGCGGGGCGTTCGGCCGGTTCCTGATGGGCCTGGACGCCGCCCGCGAGGACAGGCTGCCGGTCCGCTTGAACCTGATCGTCTCGGACGGCAACGCGCACGAGACAGACGCGATGGTGTGCCTCGCGAAGTCGTACGGCTTCCCGCACCAGGTCTTCACGAACATGTCGCCCACGATCGACGGCGAGGCGAAACCCCTGGCGACGCAGGCACTGGGGCATCTCAAGGCCCGCAGCGTCTTCAGCGGTGACACCCTCCTGCACACCGACTTCGCCAGGGATAATGTACTGATCGTCCGCAAACGGGCCCGGCTCGTCGACTGGGCGTGGCCGACGCGAGGTGCAGCATGGATCGACCCGGGCGCCCTGGCACTGCGACTCATGCATTCCGGCCACCCGGTGGAGGAGGCAGTCGCCTTCGCGTGCCGCTTCCCGTCATGGAGGGACGCCGAACCGGAAGCCCTCGCGGCGTTCGGCGCGGCCACCGCGGCGCTGTGGCGGGAGATCGCCGAGGAAGACGGGATCCCGTGGAAGCGGGGTATGGCAGAGCGGGCGGCGACACTCGCGTATGTTCTTGCCAAGGGGTAGGTGCGACCTTGGCTGTGCAACCTGGCCTTGGTGGTGGGGGTGGTCGCGTGTTTCTCGGATGGTGATCTGGAACTGATGGGCGGCTGTCCGCCGACGGCGCTGTGGCACCTGCTGCATTCCGGGCCGCGGTCAGAGTGGAAGATCACGCCGTCCGCCTCGCCGCCCCGGCTGGCGATCGCCACCTGCAGTGCAGCGCCGACCAGGGCGGTGTCGTGCTGGGGCCCGTGGCGTAGCCGAGTGCCCGGCGGGAGAGACGCGTCGTGGCCGGACGCGAGGTAGACCTTGCCCTCGCCGGTGTCGATCTCGATCGTGTCGCCCCACCACAGCACGTCCGGTCCGGCGCGTCGAAACCACGTCGCAACAGGTCAAAAGAGGCTTTCCGTTTGCCCTGCCACATCAGCGACCTGCGTCGGCGGGGCAGTTCGCGGCCATCAGGGCGGCACGGGCCGCTGCGCCTCAACTCAACCAGCCGGCAATGGCGTGGACGAGTGCTTCGCCGCCTTGCTCGACCACCGTTCCCGCCACCAGAGCGGGCAGTGCCTGGACGACTCCCCGGAGCGCGCCGGCCCGGACCTGGGGATCGGGAGCAGACAAGGACGCATCGACGGTGTCGGTCATCGCCCGCAGCGCCGCCGCGTGGTCCAGGGTTCCCTCGTTACGGTCGATTTCAGCCCGAAAGGACGTGAGGAGTCCCCGTACGGCCTCGATGTCGACGGCTCCCTGGACGGAGGCGTGCTGGTACACGTGGGAGATGTCCTGACCCGCGACGTTCTGGATGGGGGCATTGCTGTTGCCGCCCACATGAATGCCCGATCCGTGTCCTGGCAGTTCCTCCGCACGACGGCCGCGTCCCACGATCATCGTTTCCCTCCTGAAGTTGCGTTGCTCTGGCCCACGCCGTGGATGTCGCTGCCCGCGACGTTCTGGATGGGAGCGTTGTTGTCGCCGTACACCTGGATGTTGGTGATGACTGCGGCCACCTGACGCTCGTACGGCGCAGTGTCGACGCCCAGTTCGTCGAGGTACTCGGACACGGTGCGAAAAATGCAGGTCTGCATCAGCACGACGTGCCGCTTGGCGTCGTCGCTCTGGTGCATGTCGGTGACCTCCTCGGTGGAGTACCGATCGCGCAGGCTGACCGGGTCCTTCTCCTGCGCCCGGCTGTCCTCGCACGGCTCTGCGAGGGCGAGCCGGCCCACGGACCTCCAGAGCGCGAGCGGCCCCGACAGAGCGTCCAGTAGTGCCTGTACAGCGATCCAACCGAGCAGGCGGACTCCGCGCTTGGCGACAGGAGCGGCGGTCACGCGTAATTCGTTGTACAGGGGCGTCATCACGTGCGGTCGTACTGTCAGGCGCACTTCTCCCGCCTCCAGCGCGGCGTGGACGAAGACACTCACAACGACCTGCCCGTCCCAGCTGACGCACTGAGCACGCAGGTACAGCCGATCTGGGATGCTCGACGGGGACCGACGGCCCCGGCCGCGCAGGTCCGGCAACTCCAGCTTCGTCGCGCGGGTGCGTCGCAGCCACAGGGCGGCCGGAAGCCCCTGCACCTTCGTTGCGGTCAGGCCGGGCAGCGGCTCGGTGATCTCACGCGCTCCACGTCCGAGGTCTCTCAGGGCGGTACCCATCCGCCGTAGCAACTCCTCCTCCCCGAACTGGTTGACCGACGCCTCAGGGTCTTTGGGTACGAGCGGAATGCCGATATCCGCGGCGCCCCAGACATCGCGTCCGGCGCCGACGAATCGCTCTGGATCGTCGTAGGGCAGCTCCAGCCACGTCTGCTCTCGGCTGAGCTTCGCCATCCGGCGCCCACCTCTCGGGGCCACCCAAGGCAATCGGTCCGAGGACACTTGCTCACTGGTGATTCCTCTCAGGGCGGCCCGAGCCGCGAACCGGTCACCGGCATGCACCAGCACCGCCCCCGCCAACATCGCGAACGGCAGGACGACCAGGCCGACCCGCAAACCCAACACCTCAGCACCGGTCGACTCATAAGGCACAACCGCGAGCACCCACGGCACGCACAGCACGAAATACGCCGACCGGGCAGAGACCGCCAGCCGTGACTTCTTCGCCTTTCTCCGCGCCCGCAGTGCAGCCCACCGCATCAACAGGGCCACGAGGACTGCAACGACCCACACCACGCCAGCTCGCGGTGTCAGGTATGCCAGGGCCGCAGCCACCAGCAGCACACCAAGCCTTCTCACCCACCAGCGCCTTCGTGCGCGGAGGCTGTGCGCCACCACCGGCACCAGGTCGAACCCGTACGACGGGACAGCCAACGGCGGACCATGCAGAACGTGATCCATCACCCAACGCGCCATCGGCTCGCCCAGCGGAGGGCAGTCGTCGCTTCCCACAAGGTAGATGCGCCGACGCGTACTGCGCCGCGGCTTGTCGGCCTTGCCGCCCTCGCCGCGAACCCTCCGCCACCATGCCTTGACGGCTCCAATCCGGTCAGGACGCGCGTACACGGCCTGGCACAGCAGCCTGGTCACTTCCGACGAAGTCGGATCCACTGCGTCGAACCGTCCGTCACCGACTGCCAAAGGACCGGCCTGAACCGGCACTTCGGGCCCGTCGGACAGCTCTTCTTCGGCCCGCTCCCGGACACGCGCCCCCCACCCGAACCCCATTAACCGCCCCCCGGTTCTCAGTACGGCGGGCATCCTCACTGCACGGCGGGCAAAGCGCTAGAGCACAAACACGACAACATGCTCAACCAGAGGGAATCCCGGTTTCTTTGGCCGAATCTCACCGCTGCGAGGAATCCGAAGAGGCTACGCCTGTGACCCAAATCCCCCCCTGCCGTGTGCGGTGAGCATCCGGCTTTGGCCGGACCGCGCAGGCTGCGGTCCCCCTACCCGTAGCGCGGCCCGCCGCCCCCAGTCAGTTCGTGTTCGGCTGTGGCGTCCTGCCGGCCGGTTATCAGGCCGAGCGGGCCAAGGCGGGGGCGATGGCCCGGCAGGCTGGTCCGCTTGCCGACGCGGCCGCCCGGCAGGAGATGCGGGTTGTCGAGTTGGAGGCGTACCGCAGGGGACAGCAGCTGCAGGCGGAGGTCCGCAAGCTGGAACCGACGACGTCCGGGTCTAGGAGAGGCGGATGCTGGCCGAGGCCGAGCGTGACGCGCGGATCTCGGGGGCGCAGGCCGAGGCGATGGGGACGGAGCTCGTGGCGGCTGAGGCGGGCGGGGTCAAGACGGCCGCGGGTGCCGAGGCCGGGGCCACCAAGACGCGGGGCGCGTGCTCCGTCTTCCGGACGCCACCCCCGGTGCCCGTGCCCGGCTCCCGCCCCGGACCGATACCAGGATGCCGGTTGGTCTGATGACCCGACGGCCATCGCCCTCGCCTTTCCCCGCACTGAGGTCCTTGCCGCCGCAGAACACGCCGCTATCCGGTCACCGTGACTAGCGTGGAGGGATCCGGGCCCCCGGCTCACCTGTGCTGGATCAAGAACGGCGGCGTCTACCTGGCCGGTACCGCACGAGGCCCTCCGCCCCTCACACCGTGCACGCCGGCGGCTGGCCTCGGCAACCGGCCCGCGCGTTCCCGGCGGCGATGACGGCACCTTCCACGTCATCGATCTGTGTACCCCCGGACAGGCGACGGTCACACCCTTCTCACCACGCTCCGCGCCGTCCTCGCCCGCGGTGTCATCCGGCTCCGGCTCACCTTCGACGCCCAGGCGGTGGCGTTGACCACCGCCCGATCCCGCACACCTCCGGGCGGTGGCGTTGACGACCGCCACCGCTTAACTCCGCCCACCTCCTGGCGTGGTGTTGACCACTGCCTGCCCCCCCGCCCACCTCCGGGCGGTGGCGTTGACGACCGCCACCGCTTAACTCCGCCCACCTCCTGGCGTGGTGTTGACCACTGCCTGCCCCCCGCCCACCTCCGGGCGGTGGCGGTGGTGACCGCCACCGCATAACCCCGCACACCACGGACCCCAGGGGCCGGTTGCCCTACCGGCAGTGCCCAGCCGTGGCCCCGGGGCGCGCGGGGCTTACCGCCTACCGGCCGACTTGTGGGGCTTGGGCTGTGTCTCGCCAAGGTCCCAATCGCTCGGCCGCCGTGTGTGGCTGGCCGGCCACCGAATCCGACCCCGCCCCGGTAGTAAGGAGTTGTCAGATGCCCTTCGGCAGTCCGATCACCCTCGACCACAACAACCGGCTTGTCCCGGTCTTCGATCCTGTTCTGCGTACCTATTGTGTTCAGTTGTGGAGGAATGGCACGCCGGGCGGAATCCACGGCCTTGTCGAAGACTTCCCCGACCCCGATGACGCGGTCAGCACCCTCAACACCTTCCTCAAGACGGTGCAGGTGCGGCCGCTCACCGACACCGAACTGGCCGTCCTTGGCATCGCGCTCGTCCGAGCAAAAGAGGGATGACCACTCGCTCCACACGCCAACCGGCCACCGTCCGGCATTCCGCGGGGGTTGTGCGGCTAACCCTGGCGTCCGCCACGGTGCACCCAGCCGGGAACGCCCCGCACGCATCCCCCTTCCGTGTGCGCTGTGAGCTTGTCCGGCACGGCCGGGCCGCGCCAGGTGCGCAGCACCTTGCCTGCACCGCGCGTGGTCCGGCCACACACCCAGCCCCCGGGCCTGCAGCGCTCTGCGCCGGCCCCCTTCAAGGCCCCGAGCCGCTTCCCGGCCGCCGGCACCCCGTCCACGACCCGACAAGGGAGACCTGTGATGACCATGCATATCCAGCGTCCTGTGACCGTGACCGCCCGCATCGATACCCCCGCCCCCCACCGGGGCCGGATACGCCGACGCGTTCATGGTCACCGTCTACGTCAATGTCGAGCCGCATTCCTTCTGCGGCTACCACACCGGTCACATGGTCGCCGAGGTCACCACCACCGACGGTCACCCGCTACGCCTGGTCTTCCACACCGGCCGGGTGAGTGACCCCCACACGGCCGCCGATGCCGCGTTCGTCGTCGGTAACCGGCATGCCAGCGACGACCGTGGCCAGGACTGGCCCGCCGATGTCAGGTCACTGTCCGTCGGCGATGTCCTCGCCGTCACCGCACCCGACGGCACCACCACCCACCTCACGATCGACTCGTACGGCTTCTCCGAGATCCTGCCGCCCGCCGTCGGCACGGACCTCACCGGCACCCGCGCGACGTCCCGCACCGCCTGAACCACCCACCCTGCCCCGTCCCGTCACCTCACGGGACGGGCCCCACATGCACACGGGGCTGATACGGACGAGCCGGACACGGCGGCCGGGGCCCGGGGGCCGGTCTCGTCACCGTGCTCGCCCCCGGCCGGGCCGCCACCGACTGCCGGGCGGTCGGTACACGCGAGAGTGCGCGCGTGTACGACTTCCGCTGGGCGGCAAGGACAACTACCCACCCGACGGGGAGGCCGCAGACGCGCTGCCCTCCGCGGCGAAGAGCGCAGCGCGGCGGCGCGGAAGTCCTCAAGCGTCAGGCGGGCCGCTGGTCGGCGGGATCCCCCGGGCGACGCTGCGCCCTTGCGGGTGGGAGGATGCCAGGGCCGGAAAGGGGCCTGGCCGGACCGGACGAGTCCTGCCGCTACACCCTGGGCCGCTCTGGCCTGTGCCGGAGGTGGACATCGCGCCCCCTACCGCTTCACCGGCCGCCTCCCACCGCCGACCCCCACACAGAGCCCCAGCCCCCTACCGCCTGGCATCCCCCGGCCAGACAGCCGCAGGGCCTGCGGCTGAGAGGCTGCGCACCGTGGCGGCCGGGGGGCTTCCCGGTGAGCCCGCGTCGGCGTCGGCGTCGGCGCAAGAACAATGAGGGTCTGCTCGTCGCGCTGGGCGGGCTCGTGGTCGTCGCCTTTGGTGCTGGTCAAGGTCGGACAGTGGGTGTGGGCGCACGGGTGGGTCGGGGTCGTGTTCGGACTGCTGGCGCTTGTGGCCCTCGCGGGCTGGATCTACCGGCCAGTTGACCAGATGCGGTCCGCGTAGCCGCGGTTCCAGGGCCTGACCTACTCGCTCGGCCAGCTGGACGCCATGCACCACAGCGGCTTCGAGATCGCCGTACGTGACCTGTTGGCCCGGGACGGCTCCCGCGACGTGCTGCGCTGCGGCGGCCGGGGGCGGGCCTCGGCCGCCGACGTGAAAGGGGCCACGATCCCGCTCGGCCGGCTGTGGTCTGTTAACGGCACCTCGGTTGGGTCGTTGAGCGGGACAACGTTGAACGCGCCAAGGAGCCCCCTGCCAGCACGAGCACGCCTGCGTCCGCTGCCCCGTCCTCCAGGTCAACCCCAAGATGCTGCCCCGACTCGAAGAGCTGGAGAAGGACCTGATCCTGCGACGCAAACGGGCCGAATCCGAAAGATGGCTCGGCGAGATCGATGGCATCGACAAGACCCTGACCTTCCTCCGCAGCAAGCGCATCGAGGCCGAAAGGATCAAGCAACGGACCGCCGTCCACCTCGGACTGCCCCAAGTCCGTCGCTCCCAGGACTGAAGAAGTCGCTCATCGTCCCTCCGAGTGAAGTGCAGAGAAGGGTGATCCAGTGCAAGCGCCGCAGGAAAGGGGCTGGACGGCTCGGCTGTCGGGACTGGGCAGCTTGTAGACACTCAAACGGCACCGGCCGGCCGGTGCACGGCGGCGACGTCGTCGTGATGGTGACCCAGCGGGAGGATCTTCGGGCCTGCCCGCGATGTCGCCCGGCAGCAGCGCCTGCACCTGGTCGACCGGCGTGTGCTGGAGCGGTGGGCCCGGGGCGGGCGGCCTCTGCGGGGAGATCCTTCCGGTAGTTCCCCCACCGCCGGGAAGCCTCCACAGCTTCGCTGAGCTTCATCGCGCCGGTGGGGGGGGGCAGGTGGGTCCCCCCCCCCCCACCCTCCCTCCTTCCCCTCACCGACAACCCCCCCTACCCTTCCTTTTCCGAGCG
>NZ_JBWKFL010000056.1:8186-42255 GCF_056434305.1 Streptomyces sp. NPDC044061
CTCTGGGGGGGGAGGTCTTCCGGTGGTTCCCCCCACGGAGAGGACCCCCCCACGCCTTCGCGGGCCTCCGTCTGGCGGGTGGCCGGCCGCGGTTCCCCCCCCCCACCGCCATGTTCGTCCTTGCCATGAGTCGACGCTCACGCCGGCCGTTCGGCTCCGGAGCGGGGAATCGGGAGGTCAGAGTCCGGATCGAATCGTGCCCAGGTAGGTGCGGGCCGTGCCTTCGCTCAGTCCGGCCAGCGGCCCCAGGATCGGGGCGAGTGAGTTGTCCGACTTCGCGCGCTCGGCCTCGGGTAGTTTCGCGTACAGCTCCGCCAGCGCCTGCTAGCCGGTCACCTCGTCGGGCTCGGAACTTCCGCCCCGGGGCGGGGGCAGGGCCGCGCCGGCTGTGCGCGCGTACTCCAGTCCGATCCTGCCGGGCTCGACCCCGGCGACCGCTGCATCAAGAGCAGCCTGATTCATCTCCGCCATGGCCTGCCGCTTTTCCTGCTCAAGACGCCTGATGGAGTCTCCGGCCATGCGGAGTCTGGTCAGCAGCTCACTGCGGACCTGCTCGTCCTCGGTCATGAGCAGCATGATGAAGTGCCCCAGCGCTCCGCCGGGGCACTTCGAAAGTTCCACAACCGCATCGTGTGACAGGGAAAGGCACCGGGCCGTCCAGTGCGGCTCCCTCACCGTCGACCACGAACGCGAACTCGCCCCACTCCACGACCAGGGACACCGGCCCCTACCGGACCGTGGCCACCGACTGGCCCCGCAGTCGGGCTGTAGGGGCTGCGGCGAGCGAGCAGGCACATCCCAGCTCGCTCGGTCCTTGAGAACACTCAAGCCCGGCGATAGCTGGCCACGTCGATCTGGCAGGGCCCCTGCTCCGCGGTGCGCTGGACGGGGCAGGGGCCCTGGGGCGCCGCGTCCGGGATAGGGGGAGACGGTCCCGTCCGGAGCGGCAGTGCCCGCCGGGGTCAACGAGGAGCCCGTGGGAGCGTCACGGCCCTTGCCGGTGAGCCCGAGCAGGCCTGCGCACCACACGTCGATGGTGGCCTCGCGGGAGTCGTAGTGGCGCACGGTCACGCCGGCGGGCATCATCCGGCTGATGAAGTCGGCTCCGGCCGGGGCGTGTCCCTGCTCGTCCAGCCCCAACTTCGCGGGCAAGCCACGCCGCGCCCGGCCCCGCCTCCTGTGCGGGCCCCTCGCCGAGCGTGGTGGCCGTGACGGGGCACTCCAACACGGCGCGAACCCCCTCGAGGTCGCGGTGGGCGCAGAGCTGCTGCCCGCCCGGATGCGCTCGGCCCATGGGCCGCGCCCAGCCGGGCGCCGCAGGGGCAGCGGCCAACCCGACGCAGCGGCCAACCCGACGCAGCGGCCGAACCCGCCCCCCGGCACTGCCCCCTTGCCACCGTCTGCCGCTGCCGCCTCGCCCCCCTTCCTGCCCCAGGCGGCCCCCCCCGGGTTGCCGCCCAGCCGGAACCACCAGCCCCCTCCACCAGCCCCCCGACCACGCCCCCCGGCACCCACGCCGGGCACGGCGTCCCGGCCAAGCCGCCGCAACTCCTCGACCCGCTCCGCCCCCAACCCCCAACCAGCGCGCGCACCCGACCACCGTCTCCCCGGCCTTACCCATCGCCAGCACCACCTGCGACGCCTCCACCCGCACCGCCTCGATCCGCACCCGCCCCCGCTCACGCACCCCACACACCTCCGCCTCTACCGCAGCAGGGATCAACTCTTCGTCCTTGCACGCCAGTTCGAAGTCCGACACTCACTCATCGAACCGCTCCTCCCGTCACCGCTCCGCCTCCGCCTCCGCCTCCGCCTCCTCGACCGCCCGCCGCTCCCCGGCCATCCGCACTGCAGCCCGCTCCAGCGCCCACCCTCCGCCGCGCCAGCACGGCGCCCCTCTTCCCCCGGCCCCTGCTCCCGCGCGATCCCGCCACGCCATCTCCCGAACGTCCCGGGCCCGCCCGCCGCGAGACCACATCACGCCAGCCTCAACCGCCCCCCCGCTCCCCGCTCGGGGTGAATCGCCTTGCGGCCCAGGCCGTAGCAGCCGCGCCGCCGCGCCGGGTCCCGCTCACGGGACGGCCCGAGAGGCTGGGGGAGGGGAGCGGAGGGGGGTTGTGCAGCGGGGTCGGTTCCTGGCGGTTGGTGGGTGGGTGCGGATGACGTCTGTGGCGGTGGTTGCCGGTGTGCGGCGGCTGTGGTGAGGGGTGGCGGCGGGCGGTTGGTTGGTGGCGCTTTGGTTGCCGTACACCTCTGGCACTTTTGATGCGCGGTGGGGCGCAGGAGCCGGTTTCCCGCGGGGTGGGACGGGTGGGGGAGTCGTTACCGGAGCCCTGGGAGTTGTGGCCCTGCGCGTCGGCGTGGCCGGGGCGGGCTTGATGCCTTGGTGGTCCTCTGGCGTGGTGCGGATGACGGTGAAAGGGGATTACGGCGGGGTGTGAGCGCTATGACCGGCGCAACGTTGCCCGTGGTGGCGGTGTCCAGGGAGCTGAGGCCACGGTGTCCTGCGCCGTGCCGGCAGCAGCCACCGCCGGGGCGCGCCCCGGCCGGGCGACACCCGGGCCCGCTGACAAGCAACCGCGGACTGCTTTCGGACAGTACTGGCTGGTAGGGGCGGTGTGGTGGGTGGTTCGGGGCATGATCACAGACATGTTCCGTGAGAGTGATGCCGGCTGTCTGGTGTGGGAGGTCCAGCTGTACGAGCCGTTCAGCCGTGTGTGGATCTGCAAGGGCTACGGCCGTGCGACGACCGATGCGGACCCGGCCGAGGTGGGCCGTGCTGTCCTGGCTGGCCATCTCGCCCGCGGTCGGGGCCGGGGTGGGGACACGTTCAGGGCGGTGGTCCGCACCGGCAGCGGTGGCCCGGTGACCGTCTCGGCGGACGAACTGACCGCCCAGGGCTGGGCGGCGGATCCCGCGGTCTGTCGGATGCTGCCCGCCTATCTCCGCGAAGCCCTCGCCTGACCCCCGCTGGAAGCCGCCTTCTACCCGGCTTGTTGCCGGAAACGAGCCGAAGGCGTCAAAGCCGTAGATCCTGCAGGGCGGGGTGACCTCGCCGTGGGCCCTGTCCTGGCCTCCGGCGGCCTGTGTTGATGTGCGGAGGTGGCTGGAGGGGCCCGATGCCGGGCGCGGTTCGGGCCCCTCGTCTGCGCACGGTGTCCCGGGGGGTGACGTCCGTACGCGTCACGTACTCAAACGCCGCCGCCCGCAGGAAGGTTACGGCGCCCCTGGCACCGAGCGGCCGGGGCGCGCCTTGGGGCGCCACGCCTTCCACTTCTCCAGCTTGCCCCGGGGGCTTGCGTGGACGTGTGCCGGCACGCGGCGGTCAAGCCTGTTCCTGAACCTGGTCTCCCGCCTGGTTGGGCGCGCCTGGCACGTGATGCGGGACACGGACCGGCATCATCGGGGCGGCTGCGTATGCGGCCCGCGTGGAACGTTGAGAAGGATCGGCACTGATGGCAACTGGCACTGTTAAGTGGTTCAACGCGGACAAGGGGTACGGCTTCATTCAGCAGGACGACGGCGGTCCGGACGTGTTCGTCCACTTCTCCGCCATCCAGACGACCGGCTTCAAGGAGCTGACTGTGGGTGCGGCGGTCGAGTACGACGTCACCCAAGGGCAAAAGGGCCCCCAAGCCGAGAACGTGGTGCCGCTCCGCTGACAGTGCTTGACGAGATCAGCCACGACGGGCCCCCCGCGCGATGCAGCGCGACGGGTGAACGGCCAGGCGCCTGGGAGGGCATCAGGCGCAGCGGCCGGGGAAAAGGCACTCACCAGCCACTCCAGTGCACCAGGACACGAATCCACGGAGCCTGGAGCGATGCAACCGACTCCTCACACACGCCGTCGCCGAGCGCGACCTTCCCTCAGGTATCGACCTGGCCCCACCTGAACGCGAAACGGCCCCCCATCCGGACTCGATCCGGGCGGCGGGGACCGCTTCTTGTGTCTGGGCGTCAGACCAGCTGCTCCTGCTGGCTGAGTTCGAGCAGCAGTGCCTGATATTTTTCGGGATGCTGCTCGCGGAGGATCCTCAACCAGACCCGCGGGCGCCCTGGATGAAGTTCTCGGCAGTCACCTTCACGTGCATGTGCTGGACGACGTAGAGGGCGTCGTCGTACGGCAGCCGCCTCGGTTGGCCCCTCTCACCCTGCACTGACGCGCCCCTGGTGCTGGCAGCTGCTTTTGTGGCCGAGCTTTCGGCAGGGGCGCGTCAACGGTTGCTGGACTGCCCGAGCCCGACCCGGCCGCATGCTGGGAGGTATCAACGGCGTCAACGGTTGAGGCGCCGCTGTTGCCGTCTCCCGGCTGGGCCCGCCGCCGGCGCGGGGTCGTAACGGCGTTCATAGCTTCTCCGCCTCGGCCTTCTGCTCGCTGTAGGGAACCCGGCCGATCCGGCGGGCGGGGGGCATGACCGAACGCGAGCGCCGGTTTTGCTGCGCCGGCGTCCGGACATCGTCTCCTGGCACAGGGTCCTGCAGGAAGCGCGGCAGGCGTACGAGCGGCCGACTGCTAGGGGACCGCCCACCGACGACCAGTACTGTCTCCGTCTCGGAAGCCGGCGTGCAGAGGACTTCAGGCAGCCGGGCTCTTCGGGTCAACTTCCAAGTGAAACTGGGTATTTAGGCAAGGCTCGCCCATGCTCTGGTAAGGAAAAGGTGCAGGTCACCTGAAGTTCACCGTCCGTGTCTACCCGCATAGATCCGGGCGGTGGTGTCATTCCGTCAGCCGCCCGGTACTCGCCTCCGGGCCCAAAGCGGGAGACCCTCACATGCGACCTTTGCGCCGCGTCACCGCCACCACCACCGCCCTCGGCATGGCCGCCGCCGGCCTCGTCATCGCTGCGACCGGTACTGCCCACGCCTCCACCTGTTCCCAGTCCTACCTGCCGCTGCCCGACTCGTCCTGCACGCCCGGCTCGTACAACCCCGACGTCACCCAGTCGAACATCCACAGCACCATCTGCGTGTCCGGCTGGACCGACACCGTGCGGCCCCCCACGTCCTACACCAACCCCCTCAAGGCGCAGGGCATCATTGACTACGGGTACTCCGACACCAACATGTCGGACTACGAGGAGGACCACCTCGTGCCGCTGGAGCTCGGCGGTGCTCCCCGCGACCCCGGCAACCTGTGGCCCGAGCCGCACTACGGTACGAAGACCGCCTACACCAAGGACGGCACCGAGACCAAGCTGAAGAACGCCGTCTGCAACGGCACCATCACTCTCTCCGCCGCCCGCAGCGCCATCAAAAACAACTGGACCACCGCGCTCCAGGTCACCGGCATCGGCTGACCTCCAGTGAGGTCGCAGGTCGCAGACCCCGCCCGGTGATCGATCCCAACGGCCTTCGTGCCCCCGGGGCGTGCAGTACGGCGGCAGTGATGCTGCGGGTGACCACATCCATGGCCAGTTTTCGTGTTTCGCGCCTTCCTGGCCCTGGACGGGCAGGCTCTGGTTGCTGAAGTTTTGGGTGATTTTCCCGCAACGTGGTCGCCCGGGACGTCGGTGCGATGACGTCCCAGCGGCCACGTGCCTCGATGCTCGAGGGCTGGGCTGCCAGTGCTCCTCTTCCAGTCCGTCGGGCTGAGCGGGGTGACCTCGTTGCCGCCGCCGCAGCAGCACAGGTGCGCGGCGGTGGCGAAGGGGATGGCCACGTAGAGCACGCCCGGTTCGAGTTGGTCGGGGAAGCGGTGGGCGAAGGCGTGTGCCGGGCGGTGGTGCTCACCGGCCGTCCTCGTTGCTGAGTGTGTTCCCGTCGATCTGGGACGCTGTGCCGTTCGCGTTCCAGCTCGGGGTAGGACTCGCGGAGCTTCTTCCACTGGATGACCGCGCGGCGTTGAGCGCGTTGAGGCCGGCGACTTGGATGTTGCGGGTGTACTCGTTGTCCGTCTCGCCGTCCCCGTAGGGAGCAGTGGCTCGGCACCACCGCTGTGACCGTCACCTCGGCGGTCGCCAGTCCCGTCCAGCCGCGCCTGTGGAGCCAGTTAAGGAAGGCCGAAAGCAGGGACGGGCTGACCGCGTGCGTTGGGTCGCAGACGTCGCAGACGTGGTGGAAGACGATGGGTACCCAGCCGTCGCTGTACTGCTGGGCCTGAGTGATGTAGCCCTCCAGCTGTGCCGACGTAGTGGTGGTCTTCACCGAGTTGGAGGTGCGTACGTCGTAGGGATCGGTGGCGGGCACGCTCTCGGCGTTCGGGTATCGGGCGCAGAAACCAGGGTGCCCAGGCCGCCGACGCCCCGGGCCCTGTGTTGTAGCGGCAAGCGGCGGCGAGCTGCTCGGTCGTGGCGTCGAAGGCGCCGAAGGGGTATGCGAAGTCAGTGACGGTGAAGCCCAGGTTCATCAGCGCCGCGCGTCTGCTGCAGATCTCGCGCTGCTGGTCGCCGCTGCTGAGTTGGGGCAGATTCGGGTGCGTGCGTGAGGTGTGGTCGGCGACTTCGTCGCCGTCCGCGGCGCGCGGGGAGGGGCAGGAGTCCACGGATGACCGGCTGCCGCCCTGGGCAGCCCTGACCAGACGACGGACTGGCTATCGGGCGCCCGGGAACCTCTGGCGGCCTGGTGATCTCGACGTGCGGTTGCCGTGCCCGGGTCCTCGACGGTTGCGGCGTCAGTGTCCCCCCTGGCCCCTTACGTGACGTTCGAGGTGGGTAATTGTCTGCCCGTTGACGCACTCGGAGGCGCGGAGCCAGGCGCTCGCCCGACGCGACGGCTGGGCCATCAGGCGGCCTACACGTGAAAATCTTTACTCTCAATGATCGGAAAAGGGTCCCTCCAGTAAGCCGACGGATCCTCATTCAAGATCGAGGCGAGTACCCAATCGTGATTATGAGCACGCTTCCGCTTTTGCTGGGAGGCATGCAGGATGAGCGCGGGGTCGCTCCTCGTTGGCGGCGTGGCCGGCGGGCGAGATCCACCATGCGAGGTGCTCGGCAAGCCGAAAGAGAATGCACCTGCAACTCACTTACCCGCCTGCCTGACCTCGCGCAGGCCGGCGACCCTGTCCCCTGCGATCAAAAATAAACGGCGACGACCCGGCAAGTCCGGGAAATTTCGGCAAAGCCGTTCTCGTCGCTCGACTGGATGAGCGGCAATCAGTGTGCATCCCTCGTTTCGACGAGCGCACGCATCGTTGTGGAAATCAGTGAAGGGCTGCCCCTATGACAGTATTGGACGGCGCGGCTCAGCGCAGTTTGCTCATCGGCAACTGTCGGGGGAGCGCTCAGCTCATCGAGCCCGACGCTGACGAGCAAGTGACATCGGATTCGGGGCTTGTGGTGGAGGCCGCACTGCGTCTGCCGCCCCTCCATCATGGGCGTGTCGTGGCCGGCCGGGACGGGATCCGTGCGCGTCAGGTCCGCTGGGTCTCCGTGATGGAGGGGCCGGTTGAAGACTTCGTCGCACCGGGTGAGTTCGTGCTGTCCATCGGAGCCGGCTACGACGAAGCCGGCCTTCATCAGTTCGCCAGTGAGATCGCAGATGCCGAAGCGGCCGCTCTGTGTGTCGGTGTGGGCAAGGGTGCTCCGTTCGAGACGGTACCGACCGGGGTCCTCGAGCTCGGTGACCGGCGCGGGTTTCCGATCATCGAGCTGCCCTGGGAGATCCGGATCGCGGATGTTCTGCGTGTGCTGGCGGACCGACTGCTGGCGGAACGTTACGCTGCGGCTTCGGCGAGTGACCAGCTGCCTGCCGGTCTCATCGGCGCCCTGCTGCGCACGGACGGTCTCGCGGCGGTGACCGAAGCCGCCGAGACGATGATCGGCCGGCCGGTCGTCATACTCGATGCCGGACTTGGGCCGGTGTCCCTTGGTCCCCGCGCGCAAGCCCTGCTCAGTCCTGGTGAGCTGGCTGCACGTGTCGCCGAGATGCCGGCGCAGACGCAGCGGCAGCTCCGCGTGCGCTTCGAGGCGGAGGGGGTAGCGACACTCTCCCGGGTCGAACCCCTTGGTTTGCCGGCTGTGCTGGTGGCGACGGCGCGAGCTCATGATCGGTCACTGGGTTACGTACTCGCCCTTGGGGAGGGACGTCACGCCAGCGCCCTTACCGTCGAACGGCGCGCACTTCAGCATGCGGCTGCCGTGGTTGCTATTGAGCTGCTGCGCCGCCAGGCCGTCGCGGAAGCAGAAGCGCGTGTACATGGCGACTTCCTCTGGGAAGCGGGCAGCGGCCAGCTCACCGCCCTGGAGATCGCGGCCAAGGCCACCCTGCTGGGCTACTCACTCAACCACCGCTACCGGCTCATCCTCGGGCAGAGCGAGCATCCTGAGCACGCCGGTGTGCTGGACAACGTCGTCGATCAAGTACGACGGCGCAGAGGCGGCGAGGGCCTCCATGTCACGCGTCGAGGACAGGAAGTCATGATCCTCGTTCCGGACGATGTTCCGCCCCTGCTGAGCCCGGTCAACCTGATCCAGCGCCTGGCCGCGGACCTGCCCGAACCGGTGCTCACCTGGGGCATCTCCGATCACGCTGTGACCGTGCGCACTCTGGCAGACGGGCTGTCGCAGGCCCGGCGTACGGCCGAGATCGGACGCGCACTCCACGGTCCCGGCGCTGTCAGCGATGCTCGCCTGCTGGAGCCGTTCTTCATCTTGGCGAGCCTGGCACGCGACCCTGAGGCATCACGCATCGCGACCGCGGCACTCGACCCGCTGGTGCGCTACGACGCCAACTGCTCCAGCCATCTCCTGCGCACGTTGGAGATTTACATAGAGGAGCTCGGCAATACCAGCTCGGCAGCCCGTCGATTGTTCCTCAACCGGCACTCGTTGATGTATCGGCTCCGCAAGATCGAAGAACTGACCGGCCGCAACCTCGACCGCGCCGAAGACCGACTGATCCTCGACCTCAGCCTTCGGCTGCGACGCCTCACCGGAGATTCCCGACCATGAGCAGAGCACAACGAGCTGGTCGTACTTGCGCCTTCGCACGTACGAGGCCGCTGCTGCAGCGGACGTTTCGCTAGATGAACGGGTTCGCTTCGGGGTTTCCCGCCGTGGGACGCCCGGAGGGCGAGGACGTGCGCATATCGGTCGGCCAGATGTCCGTCATCTGCTGGGTCAACCGGCCCTGCGCCGCCTGCCAGTCACACGCTGCACGGGGTAGACCCGAAAGTCGTGGAGAGGCTGGAGGGCGGTTGGCGCGTAGTGGAACCGCACGTGACCGGGCCATCCGCGCCGCCGCCCCAGATGCGAAGGGTTGACCGTTGGCTGCCGACGTCCGGGACCAGGTGGGCGCCGTCGATCAGTTCGCGGTCGGATTCGCGGCGCAGGACGCTAGTAGGGCACTGTGTCGCACCAGGTCTGCGACCAGGCGGAGGCACCGTACGTGTTGGCCGCGCGCACGGTGATGCAGATCTGGTCTCCCGAGTACGGGCCGTTGATGGTGTAGCTGGTGTTGCTGGTGGAGTAGACGGTGTCGATGTTCTTCTTGGTGAAGTTGCTGCCCTTGTTGGTGTAGTGGATGTCGTAGCGGGTCGCGCGGGAGACCGCCGTCCAGCTCGCCTTGATCGGCATGTCGCACGCGCCGACGCAGGAGTTCGTGTACGCGAGGTTGTAGCTCTTCAGATCGGGCGGCGGAGAGCCGGTGGAGGAACCGGAAGAACCCGAGGACGACTCGCCGGAGCCGGACGAGCTCCCTGCGGTCATGCCCGAGGAGTCGTCGGACGAGCCGCGGTGGGAGGTGTCCCCTCCGGCCGCCCCTGCACTCCCGCTGCCTGCCTGCGCCTGGTCGCCGTTCGTGGCGTCCTCACCGTCACCCTTTTCCTTCTTGTCCTTCCCGCCGGACGTCTTGGAGGGTGAACCGCTGGGCGTCACAGGCGAGCTACTGCCATCCCGCGTGGGACTCACGCTGCTGCCCGGCGACTGGGCGTGGGCTTTGCCCCGATCGCTGCTCCAGGGCTGGAGCACGACCATCGTGGTCCCACCGACGGCGAGGACGACGACCACGGGCAGGGCGATGAAGATGCGGCGGCGCGGGCGGCGTTCACGCTCTTTCGGCTCGGTGCCGCCGCTGCCCGGCGTGACGACCACGGGCGGCTCGGGCCGCGGGCGCAGGTTGGCGGTCGCCCGGTCCACGGACTTCTCGCGCAGCGGCCGCACCTCGGCGTCGAGCAGCTCGGTGGCCTGCTGAGCGATGCGCGCCAGGACGTCGGCGGGCAGCCACGCCGTGCCGGCAGTCGACGGCCGGACCCGCCTGGGGTCGGCCAACAGCGCCTCCACATCGGGCCGTTGCCCGGCATCCTTGGTCAGACACCGCGTGATGAGCGCCCGCAGAGCCAGGTCCTCGACACCCTTCAGATCCGGCTCGTCCTGCACGATCTGGTACATGACCGCGTGCTGGTTACTGGCCCCCTGCCCGAAAGGCAGCCGCCCCGTCGCCGCGTACGTGAGCACACACCCGAGGGTGAACACATCGCTCTTGGGCCCGGCGCTGTGCCCTTGGACCTGCTCCGGCGACATGAAGCCGGGCGAGCCGATGACCATCCCCGTACTGGTCAAAAGCGACTCGACGGAGGTCTCCAGAGCCCGCGCGATTCCGAAGTCGATGACCTTGACCCCGTCCACGGTCAGCATGACGTTCGACGGCTTCAGGTCGCGGTGCACGATCCCCGCGTCATGGATGTCCTCCAGGGCGCGCAGCAACCCCTCGGCGAGAGTGTGCAGGGACTCGGCGGGCAACGGGCCGTACCCCCGCACGACCTGCTCCAGCGAGAGACCGGGCACATACCGGGTGGCGACCCACGGTGGCTCCTCGTCGGGCCCGGCGCCGAGCACGGGTGCCGTGTACCGCTCGGCGACCCGGCTCGCGGCCTCGATCTCCCGCCTAAACCGCGCCCGGAACCGCGCGTCCGACACATGCTCCTCGTGCACCACCTTCACGGCGACGGTGCGCCCGCCGTCGGACCGGGCGAGGAACACCCTCCCCATGCCCCCGGCGCCGAGCCGCCCGAGCAGCAGGTACGGTCCGATCCGCGCCGGGTCCAACGCGGCGAGCGGTTCGATGCCCCCGCCGAAGCGGTCGTCCCGCCGGGTCTCCCGCTCGCCGCGCCCATCCCCGTTCGTACCGCTCATACTGGTAAGACTCCCCCGCCTCTTGCCGCCCGGTCGATCGGCGTAACGCCGTTGAGAATAGAGGTCGTTGATGACCGGTGAAGGCGAGGACGCGCGGGCGGCGACCACGGTTCTGCTCGCCCTCAGCAGGGCGAGGATCTGCCCGGCGTCGTCGGCAGCAACCGCGCCGAGCGGTCCAGCGCCTGCATCTGCGACTTCTCGTCGACGCACAGGACCAGCGCCCTCTTGGACGGGTCGAGGCAGAGGCCGACTATGTCGCGAACCGTGTCGATGCACCGCGGGTCGTCGGACAGCTTGAAGGAGCCCACCTGGTGCAGCTTGACTCCGAACGCCGTGTCGTGGGCCTATGGCGAGGTCCTGTCCGGCACCCACACGGGCCGCCAGGGGTGGGTGAGTGGCAACCACCTCGCCACCGGCTACCGGCACTGACCCTCATGCCGGCCAGTGGTGCCCACGGGGCCGGGCCGGGCACGCCCGGCCCCGCACCGTGAAGACCGGCCGCCGCCCATCCCCGGCTCGCCTGGCCCGCCTTGACCAGCACCGAAAGGCGCCAGAACGCAGGACCAGGACTACGAGGAGCAGGCGCTAGCGATCATCATCGGACTGCTGCTGGCAGCGGCCCTGCTCGTCTCTCGCTTCACAGGCCCCGTGACAGCCTTTGCGCTCACTGCCGCACCCGTCCTCGGCGCCTATGCCCTCACCCTCCTCGCACGCACCCTGGTCCTGCACCGTGCGGAACGCCAACTGCTGCGCTGATCCGTCCTCTCGGGGCGGGTTCGGGGAGGGAGGGGCAGTGGAGTTGGGGCTCGCCGGACGTGGGAGGTGTTCAGCATGATCTAGCGTGGAACCCCGGCGGTTTGCGGCCGGGAGGAAGCGCTTCTCAAGGTAGGGGTGACCCGCACCGGGGCACGGGTCTGCACTGTTGACCTCAGTCGGGGCGCACCTGGTTCTCGATGTACTCCTTGATGATCGTCAAGGGGGCGCCGCCGCAGGTCGCGGCGAGGTAGGACGGGGACCAGAAGTGGTCACCCCACAGGTAGTTGCGGATGTGGTCGGGAAACTCATGGCGGAGCCTTCGGGCCGATACGCCCTTGAGTGAGCCGACGAGTCGGGACACGGCGACTTTGGGCGGGTAGTGCACGAGCAGGTGGACGTGATCGCGTTCGCCGTTGAATTCGACCAGTTCGGTTTCGAAGTCGGTGCAGACGGCGCGCATGATTTCTTCGCAGCGTAGAAGGATCTCGTCGGTGAAGGGTCCCCGCCGGTACTTGGGTGTGAAGACCAAGTGGGCGTGGAGGGTGTGGATGACCGTGCGGCCCCTGCGAATGTTGGGGTTTGATTCCCAGCGTGGTGACATAGATCAATGTTATGATCTTGGGCGTGAGGATTGTGGCGCGGGTCGAGCTGATGCCGGATGCTGCCCAGGCGTCGGCACTGCTCTCGACTCTGCGCACGGTCAACGATCTGGCCAACTGGGTCTCTGACGTGGCCTTTGTCAACGATGTGCCGCGTGAGTACGAGCTGCGTAAGCTCACGTACGCGCACCTCAAGGCCGAAGGGCTCGGGGCGCAGGCCGCACAGCATGTGATCAAGAAGGTCAGGGACGCGTACACCACGCTGCACGCCAACATTCGTGCCGGAAACCTTGGCAAGCCCGGATCGAAGCGACGCAGGAAAGTCGAGTCCACGCCGATCGTCTTCCGGCCACAGGCCGCGCAGCCGTACGACGACCGGTGTCTGAGCTGGCAGTACGACACGCAGACGGTGTCCATATGGACGGTCGCGGGCCGAATCAAGAACGTGGGTTTCGCCTGCTCCATCGATGCGTTGAAGGTGCTCCAGCAGTACCGCAAGGGTGAATCCGACCTGATCGAACGCGACGGCGTGTTCTATCTGATCGCCACGTGCGAGGTGCCCGAGGCCGAGCAGTACGAGCCCGATGGGTTCCTCGGAGTGGATCTCGGCATCGTCAACATCGCCACCACGTCCACCGGCTACCAGGCCGCCGGACGCGGACTGAACCGATACCGCAAGCGACAGCTTGCCCTGCGGGCCAAGCTCCAGAAGAAACGCACCAAGTCCGCCAAACGGCGCCTCAAGGAACGCTCGCGCCGCGAGCAGCGGCACGTGAAGAACACCAACCACATCATCGCCAAGACGATCGTGACCGAGGCTGAACGCACCTCCGTCGGGATCTCCCTGGAAGAACTCAAGGGAATCCGGCAGAGGGTACGGCTCCGCAAGCCCCAACGGGTCGCCCTCCACTCCTGGGCGTTCGCCCAGCTCGGAGATTTCATCGTCTACAAGGCGCGCAGGGCCGGTGTCCCGCTCGTGTTCGTCAATCCCGCCTACTCCTCACGGGAGTGCGCACAGTGCGGACATGTCGACCGGCTCAACCGCGTCTCCCAAGCCAAGTTCGTATGCCAGTCGTGCGGCGTCGTTGCGCACGCCGACCACAACGCTTCCCGCGTCCTGTCCCGCAGGGGCCAGGACGCGTGGACCGCGGGGCGTGAGTCACGCGTCCCTGCCACCCCCTAGGGGTGTCTGGACGGAGGAGCCCACCCAACAGCCAGTTGGGCACTACCTCCAAACCCGATCATTCAGGACCGGGTCAAGTTGACTCAAGGACTGCGAGGTGGTCGGTGGCGCCGCCGTTCCATTCGACGATGAAGAGGGTGGCGTCGTCGCTGGTGCGCCCGCCTCGTTCCGTCTTCAGTGTGTGGGAGAGCCGGCGCAGGTCCGCCCGGACCCCCTCGGACGGCTCTTCGCCCAGGCGGTTGACGCAGCTGATGAGGCGTTCCTCGCCGAACGGTTCCCCGCCCTCGACGCGTTCTTCGATGATGCCGTCGGTGTAGCACAGCACGCGGTCGCCTTGCTGGAGTGTGTGTTCCCTGGGCCGGGGCAGGTCACCTCCGAAGCCGACGGGTAGCGTTGTCGCGCTCTCCAGCTGCCGTACGACCTTGCCCTTGCGGATCAGCAGCGGGGCGGGGTGGCCTGCGTTGACCAGTTCCAGCTCGCCGGTCGCGATGTTCAGGTGCATCAGCTGTGCCGTGACGAAGTGGTCGGGCCCGAACTGGCGGGAGATGGCGTCGTCCATGAAGGCGTACTTCTCGGCCAGGCTGATGAACACGCGCCGGGCATGGCGGTAGGCGCCGATGGCGATGGTCGCCATCGCGGCGGCGTCCAGGTCGTGGCCCATTGCGTCGATCACGGCCATGTGAAGGATGTTGTCGTTGAGCGCGTAGTCGAAGCTGTCGCCGGCGACGCGGTAGGCGGGCTCCAGGATGCCGGCCACCTTGACCTGCGGCACGGACATGGTCAGTGGCGGCAGAAGGCTCCACTGGATCTCCGCGGACACGCTCATCGGCTCCCGGCGCCGGGCCAGGAAGAATTGGTCGGTGTATGCGTTCTTGGTGACCAGCATGTCGGCGACCAGGCGGGCGAGGCGGCGCAGCAGGCGCCGGTCATCGTCGCCGACGGCGTCCAGGGTCAGGGCCATCACGCCCACCTGGTCGCTGCCGTCCAGCAGGGGCAGATACATCCGGATGCCGTCGTGGGGCTGTGGCACTTCGACGACGTTGGCACTCAGGAAGGCCCGGCCGGCGGGGGAGCCGGCCACCGGCTGGGGCTGGCTGGCGTGCAGCTTCTTGCCCGGCAGCGGCACCAGGAGCTCCTGGGCGTAGTCCTGGAGGAGGATGGAGACGTCACGGCCGCCGATCCTGGCCACCTCATCCGCGACCAGCGGGGCGACCAGCTGCGGCGGCATCTGCTGCGCCCTGTCCAGCAGCAGGCCGAGCAACCGCTCGCCAAAACCCTCCGACCGGTCCACCCTCTCCTCGCCCATGGCTCGGTTCGCCACCTTCTTCCTGCCGTCCAGGTCGGCCACTGCTCTGCACAAGGTGACCTGTGATGCACGCCTGAGCGGCTGATTGAGCCAATGCACGGCATGTCGGGCCAAGGCGGCCGGTAGCCTCGGCGAGGCTCACGCTGGAACGCGCAGGCGCGCCCCTGGACGGGGAAGGCGTGGAATGCCGTTGGGGTGCTCGACGGGACTTTCCGTGACGGCGAGTACTTCTACGGCGCAGACTCCAACGCGGCCGTAGAGGCAGCGAAGCCGCACGTAGGAACTTGCTGGCGCACTGAGTACATGCCTGCTTGGCTCACTCCGGGGTCCCAGGTCTGACTCTGGCGATACCGTGAGAGCACACGCCAGATGACAGTCCAGGAGTCCCGGATGAGCGAGCAGCTGGCCCCCGTGCCCGACCGTCAGCCCCTCGACGAGCACGCCGCCGCGTCGGTGCGCGCGTACGCGGCCGAACAGCGCGCGAAGGTCGATGTCCTCGCCTCGGTGCTGGAGGACATCGCGGAGCACGGCTACCCGGCTGCGGAGTCCGGTGTGCTGTGGGAGGAAGCCCGCGACGCCCACCTGGAGCGCCTTGCCGGCGAGTAGCCCCGTGTGTCGCCTGAGCACGCGCCGCGGCGCTCCCGCATCGTCCTTGTGGAGCCCGCACTGAACCGGCTGACGAAGCTGACAGCGGGAGACGCACCGCCTGGACCGCGTGATCGTCGCGATCAGCGTCAACCCTGAGCTGGGCACCCCGGTGCCGGACACCCTGCTGCGCGACTACGTGGACGACGTCGACAGGGTCCAGGTGATCTACTACGTGACTGCGCTGCGCATGAAGCATCACGATCGCCGCGTACGTTGATGCGTAGGAGCCTTCCGAGCACCGGTGCAGCGCCCCGCCACCAGTGGTCCGGGGTGCTGCTGTGTCTGCTGCACGGTGTGGCGAGGGGGGCAGTGGGTGGTGCTGCGCAGTGATCGGCTGGGGGTGGCCGGGGTGTCCGGTCCGGCGGAGGGCGTTGACACTCCAGGGCCAGGCTCCCAGGGTGGCGCATGGGTGCTGCTCGTGCAGCGGCGCCGTGCAGTGAAGCTGTCGTCGGTCTATGGGCTGCCAGCTGTTGGCAGCACGCGCTCCTGGTCCATCTCGCCGGTGTGCGGGTTGAAGACATACACCGGGAACGGGGCCCACGACCGGCCGGCGAGGGTGTCGAGCTCGCTGGGGGAGGGGACCATCAGGGCCAGTTCTTCGGCCCAATTCCTCAGCCGGCGCGGGTCCGGACAGGCGACGCAGCCTGTCCGCTGACATCTTCTTGCTGGCTGATCAGGAGCAGGTCGGCCAGGTCGCGGCAGCGGACGGATGTTCTGTTGGAGTGGCGTTCGTGGGGGGCGCAGATCTTGTCCGCGATGGCCGATGAGGGGGTGGAGGGCTTTCGTTTTGTTCATGGTGGGGAATCGCCGGCCAGGCGCCGCAGCCGGAGGCTGAGGTCGAGGATCAGTCGGTCTTCGGCGCGGTCGAGGTTGCGGCCGGTCAGTTCTTCGATCTTGCGGAGCCGATAGATCAATGAGTGCCGGTTGAGGAACAATCGGCGGGCTGCCGAACTGGTGTTGCCGAGCTCTTCTATGTAAATCTCCAAGGTGCGCACGAGGTGGCTTTCGCAGTGTGTGTCGTAGCGCACCAGCGGCTCGAGTGCCGCGGTCGTGATGCGGGATGCCTCAGGGTCGCGTGCCAGGTTCGCCAGGATGAAGAACGGCTCCAGCAGGCGAGCATCGCTGACGGCGCCGGGGCCATGGATGGCGCGTCCGATCTCGGCCGTGCGCCGGGCGCGCGACAGTCCGTCTGGCAAGGTGCGCACGCTCACGAGGTGATCGGTGATGCCCCAGGTGAGCGCCTGTTCGGGTAGGTCCGCGGCCAGGCGCTGGATCAGGTTGCCGGGGGCCAGCATGGGCGGAGCGTCGTCCGGAACGAGGATCATGACTTCCTGTCCTCGGCGTGTGGCATGAAGGCCTTCGACGCCTCCCCGGAGCCGTGCTTGGTCGACGACGTTGTCCAGCAGCGCGGTGTGCTCGGGGTGCTTGCTCTGTCCGAGGATGATCCGGTAGCGCTGGTTGAGTGAGTAGCCGAGCAGGGTGGCCTTGCCTGCGATCTCCTGACTGGTGAGCTCGCCCTCGGCCAGTTCCCAGAGGAAGTCGCCATGGACGCGTGCTTCTGCTTCGGCGACGGCCTGGCGGCGCAGCAGCTCAATGGCGACGGCGGCGCCTGCGTGCTGGAGTGCGCGCCGTTCGACGGCAAGGTCATTGGCTTGGCGCCCCTCCCCGAGGGCGAGTACGTAACCCAGTGCGCGGTCATGAGCCCGCGCCGTCGCCGCCAGCACAGCCGGTAGGCCAAGTGGTTCGATCCCGGGGAGTGCCGCTACCTCATCCGCCTCGAATCGCGCGCGGAGCTGCTGCTGTGTCTGCGCGGGCATGTCGGCGACACGTGCGGCCAGTTCACCGGGGCTGAGCAGGGCTTGCGCGCGGGGACCGAGGGCCAGCGGCCCTAGTCCGGCGTCGAGTATGACAAGGGGGCGGCCGATCATCGTCTCTGCGGCTTCGGTCACCGCCGCGAGGCCGTCCCTGCGTAGCAGGGCGCTGGTGAGGCCGGCAGGCAGCTGGTCGCTCGCCGCAGACGCGGCATAGCGTTCGGCCAGCAATCGGTCCGCGAGTGTGTGCAGGACGTCCGCGAAGCGGATCTCCCAGGGCAGCTCGATGACCGGAAAGCCGAGTCGGTTACCGAGCTCGAGGACCCCGGTCGGCACTGTCTCGAACGGAGCGCCCTTGCCCACACCGACACACAAGGCGGCAGCTTGGGCGTCTGCGATCTCGCTGGCGAATTCAGTAAAGCCGGCTTCGTCGTGGCCGGCTCCGATGGACAGCACGAACTCGCCCGGTGCGACGAAGTCTTCGACCGGTCCCTCCATGACGGAGACCCAGCGGACGTGACGCGTGCGGATCCCGTCCCGGCCGGCCACGACGCGCCCATGATTCAGAGGCGGCAGACGCAGTGCAGCCTCCACCACAAGCCCCGAATCCGACGCCGGCTCGTCAGCGTCGGACTCGATGAGCTGAGCGCTCCCCCGCTGGTTGCCGATGAGCAGACTGCGCTGAGCCGCGCTGTCCGATACGTTCATAGGGACAGCCCTTCACTGATTTCACAACGATTCATGCGCTCGTCGAACGAGTGATGTGGAATGATGTCCGCTCATCCAGTCGATCGACGAGAACGGCGACGAAGCTGCCCGAACCTGCCGGGTCATTGCCGTTTTGAATTTTTTATTTGCCCGGCACAACGTCGCTGGCGGGTGCCGGACGACGTCGTGGTGGCGCGATATGGGATGTCCAGCTTGGCGCTTAGAATCGTAGCTTGCGCTCCTTTGCCCGCACCCGGGGGGACCCACGAGAACCAGACGGGGCACGACCGTGCGCCTTCTCTGTGGGCGTTCGGGCGCGCGCCTGCCTGCTACTCGCCGGTGAGCCGAGCGTTGATCAGTGCCATGACGGCGGAGCCGGCGGGTGTGGTGACGTCGCCGACTTCTCGGTTGTCCGCGATGTCGGCGTAGCAGCCGCCGCATGATCTTGCCGGAGCGGGTCTGGGCAGTTCCGGGGGTCACCGCCGGATGCGAGACGAGTGCTGACTTGGCTTCGGCTGCCACCGAGGTCGCGCTCCCGGTAAGAGACGCCTGGAAGAACCCCGCCATCGGCAGCGCCCGCCCCGACTCGTCCTGACCGCTCCGGTGGCCGGGGTGTCGATGCTGTTCATCGAGGTCGACAACGGCACCGAGGAAGCCGTCCTGATCGGAAGGAAGTTCGACACGTACATGCGGTTCTTCAAGCCGGAAGGTGAAGGACACCGACTGCATCGAGAAGCCGATGTGGCGCACCCGCTGGTCCGCGCCCCCTTCGAAGGAGTACGAGCGGGTGCACCCGCCGGTCCTGCTCGTTTTCCACCAGGTCGGCAAGCGCTTCGCCAACAGACAGATGGAGAGGGTCGCCGACCTCACCCGCCACCACTGGCAGGGAGGACGGCTTGCACTCCTGCGACGGATGCATCCTGACCGTGGCGACCACGCTGGGGCTGCTGTGCGAGCCGGTCCGGCGGGGCCCGCGTTCTGGCGCTTGGGCCGCGACCACCGTCAGCCGCTGCTGGAGGCGATCGGCAATCCCCGCCGGGGCGCCTACGTCGTCCGGCGCTGTCAAGCCGCCTGGGAAGAGCAGCGGCGCGGTGAGGCGCGCCGGTGTGTGCGGACTGCGGGCATATGGCCGTTGCTGGGTCGGAGCCGGTTCGGGAAGGTCGAGGGCGGGGACGGGCTGACCGCGTACGTCGGGTCGCAGCCGTCGCAGAGGTGGTGGAAGACGATGGGCGCCCAGTCACCGCCGTTCGGGCCTGAGTGACGCAGCCCTTGCGATGGCGTGGTGGTGGCCTTCACCGAGTCGAAGTGCGTACGTCGTAGGGATCGTCGACACGCTCTCGGCGTTCGGGTATCGGGTGCAGGAACCCGGGATGGTCATGTGAAGTCAGTGACGGTGAAGCCCCGTTTCATCAGCGCCGTGCGTCCGCTGCAGGTGTCGCGCTGCTGGTCGTCGCTCCCCAGTGGGGGCCGTTCGGGTGCGTGACGGTGTGGCCGGCGATCTCGTCGCCGTGTGCCGCGAGCGTGCGGAGCTGGGCGGGCGGATGTCAGCGAGTTGGGGTCGGAATCGCCCGGCCGCTGATGACGTAGAAGGTCGTGGGCATGCCATGGCCGAGCAGTGCGGGCAGGGCGTTGGCGAACTGGTCCTTGGAGCGTGTCGTCAAAGGTCGGTGACACCACGGCGGGCGCGCCTGGGAGGCGATGGGCGCAACGATGACGGTCCACCGTGGCCGTACCAGTGCGATCGCCGCGTGTCAGGTGTTCATGAAGCGGCGCTTACGTGTTGGTGTCTGGTCGTCCCATCCTGTATGTCGCTCAGGGGCCTGCCCAAACCATGCCCCTTCACCGGCCAATCATTAGTTCATTACAGGATCATCACAAACGATCGGTGGCATGTGTGGCGGTTTTCTCTGTTTTCTCCCCGCGTTAAGTGCTGAAATTCGGGCTAGTAGCGGTCAGAGTCACCCTTCCACCGTCACAACCTGACTTTGACGGACCGGAGTTGAGTGATATCCGTATGTCACTGCGCTCAGGGGGGAGCCGGCGCCGCACCACTCCTTCCGCGCGCCATCAGACAGACGTGACTTGCGGCAGGGGGGCACATTCATGCCTGTTTCCATTCCACTTGCGCCCGAGGAGCACGCCCAGGCTCCCGTGGCCGTCGTCGGGCTCGGCTATGTCGGCCTGCCGACCGCGCTGGCCTTACTCGAAGCGGGCAACGATGTGATCGGTATCGACGTCAGTGAGCGGCGCCTTGAGGCCATCCGCAGCGGGGAGGTGGACCTGCTGCCCTCCGACCGCGAGCGGCTCGCCCGGCTGCGCGACAGCGGCCGGCTGACGCTGACGAGCGACCCGGCTGCGCTCTGCGCCGCCCGCACCGTGCTGATCTGCGTGCCCACCCCGGTCGACCAGCACCTGGTGCCGGACCTGGGCGCGATGGCCGGCGCCTGTGCCGACGCCGTGCGGCACGCCGTCGCCGGGCAGCTGCTGATGCTGACCTCCACCACCTACGTGGGTACCACCCGGGACCTGCTGGTCGAGCCGCTCACCGCGCGCGGACTGCTGGTGGACTCGGACGTCTTCGTCGCTTTCTCCCCCGAGCGCATCGACCCGGGCAACGCGCACCACGCGCAGGAGACCACCCCGCGTGTGGTCGGCGGGGCCGGCCCGCGCAGCACCGCGCTGGCCGTCGCCGTGCTGGCGCGGACCGCTCCGTCGGTACACGCGCTGCCCTCGGCCGAAGAGGCGGAGATGACGAAGCTGTGGGAGAACACCTTCCGCGCCGTCAACATCGCGCTGGCGAACGAGTTCGCGGAGAACTGCCGCGGTCTGGGCCTGGAACCGATCCGGATCATCGACGCCGCCGCGACCAAGCCCTATGGCTTCATGCCCTTCTACCCCGGTCCCGGCGTCGGCGGGCACTGCATCCCGTGCGATCCGCACTACCTGCTGTGGCAGCTGCGCGCCCGGCGGATCGTCTCCCCCCTCATCGACACCGCCATGGCGGCCATCGCCTCCCGCCCGCGCAAGGTCGTGCAGCGGGTCCGTGAGCTGCTCGGGGACGCCGGCCGCAGTGTCTCCGGCGCCAACGTTCTCATCCTCGGAGCGGCCTACAAGGCCGGCGTCGCCGACGTACGCGAGTCCCCGGCCCTGGAGATCCTCGAGGAACTCACCGAGGCCGGCGCGAAGACCGCCTACCACGACCCGCTCATACCCTCGCTGCGCATAGGCGCGCACCACCTGGCGAGCACCCCCGCCCCCGAACACGAGCTTTGGGACCTGGTCCTGGTGCACACCGTCCAGCCCGGCATGGACCTCACCTGGCTACAAGCCCACCCGCTGGTGCTGGACGCCACCTACCGCCTCGCCTCGCTCCCCGCCAAGGCGGTCGTGTGACCATGCCTGGCCCCGATCCGCTCGTCGAGCAGTTCTTCCCCCACGACCGGCTCCAACCGCACCCTCCCCTTCCCCCCGGCGACGAGACACTCACCTTCCGCCGCCTGGGGGCAGAACGCCCGGCGCCCCCGCCGCTGCCGCAGCTGCGTTCGGCCCGCAGAATCCGGCCCGGCCTCCTGCGCCGCCGGCTCGACGCGATGCACCCGGCGCTGCGCCACAGCACCCGCCGCGTGCTGACCCTGCTCTGCCTGCTGCCGCTGCTGCTGATCCTGGCCCGCGAGGCCCCGCGCCTGGCGCAGAGCCCCCTGGTACTCGGCTACGGCTTCACCGTGCTGTGCGGCACCATCGCCATGCTCTACATCGCCTACAGCCGCTACGACGACCCCTCCGAGCGGATCCTGCGCAGGCGCCCCAAGCCGAAGAAGCTGGCCCACTTCCCCTCGCTGCCTGCACGGCCCACGGTCAGCTTCCTGCTGGCAGTCAAGGACGAGGTCGACTGCATCGAGGCCTGCGTGCGCTCGATGGCCCTGTGCGACTACGACGAGGACCTGCTCCAGATCATCGTCGTGGACGACATGTCGACCGACGGCACCCGCGACCTGCTGCGCCGCCTCGAGGCCGAACTCGGCATCACCGTGCTCTACCTGGACAAGAACCTCGGCAAGAAGTACGCGCTGGTCAAGGCGTGCGAGATAGCCGACGGTGACATCATCGCCTTCACCGACTCCGACTGCATCCTGGCCCCCGACGCCCTCGCCCGCTGCGTACGCGCCCTGGTCAGCCACCCGGAGCTGGGCGCCGTCAGCGGTCACGCCCGGGCCCTCAACGTGGCCCGCACCGTCTTCACCAAGGCCCAGGACGTCTGGTACGAGGGGCAGTTCCGGGTCGCCAAGGCAGCCGAGTCCACCTTCGGCTCGGTCACCTGCGTCTCCGGGCCGCTCGCGGTCTTCCGCCGCGACGCCATCTACAACTACCTGCCCGCCTGGGCCGGCGACCGGTTCATGGGTGCCCCGTTCCGCTTCGCCACCGACCGCCAGCTGACCGGCTACGTGCTCGGCCAGCGCTGGCGCGGCAGAAAGCTCAAGCGGCAGTACGCCGACTCGCCCTTCGTGACCGAACGCGACTACCCCGAGCGCGCCTGGCGTATCGGCTACGTGCAGTCCGCCAAGGTCTGGACGAACGTGCCGGAGAGCTTCCGCTCCTTCATGAAGCAGCAGATCCGCTGGAAGAAGAGCTTCATCCGCAACCTCTTCTTCACCGGCTCCTTCATGTGGCGCCGTGGCTTGGGACCGGCAGCGCTCTACTACGGCCACGCGCTGTGGGTGGTGGCCGCCCCGATCATGGCCTTCCGCCATCTGCTGTGGGCGCCGCTGCACGGCATGGCCTTCCTCACCCTCCTCTACCTGTGCGGCGTCCTGCTCAAGGGATTCATCTGGGGCCTGGCATTCAAGGCGGACAACCCCAGGGACGGCCGCTGGCGCTACCGGCCGCTGATGAGCCTGCTCTCCGCACTGCTGCTGGCCTGGCTGCTGCCGTATTCATTCGCCACCATCCGCCGTGGCATCTGGGCAAGGAGCCTGACCTGATGAACGCCCTGCGCCTGCTGGGGCGATGCACCGCCGCCCTGCTGTCCATCGCCGTGGTGTGCGGCGTGTACGCCATCGTGCTGTCCCGAGGGAGCATCCTGCCGTGACCGAGCTGAACCGGCACTCCCGCAAGCACCCCCGGGGCGTGTGGCACTGGCCGGCCCGCTTCGGGCTGGGGCTGCTGGCCCTCGCCATACTCGCCCTGCCGTTCTACGCCGCCGCCGAGTACTACCTGTACGTCAAGTACATGAGCCATCAGATCAGCACGCCGCCGGTGCAGATCGACACCAAGGACGCCGCCTCCTGGACCAGCTCGACCAAGCAACTGCCGGCCACGTCGGCCCCGGTCGTGCTGGCCTACCACGACATCGGGCCCTCCTCCAGTGACTACACAGTCACCCCTGCCGCCTTCGACGCGCAGCTGACCGCACTGGAGAAGGCCGGCTACCGGAGCCTGACCGGCGACGAGTTCGTCGCCTACCTGAAGGGGGAGCCCGCCCCGCCGCGCTCGGTCTTCATCACCTTCGACGACGGCCCCAACGGCCTGTGGGTCTACGGCGATCGGATCCTGGCCCGGCATCACATGCACGGAGCAGTCTTCCTGATCACCGGCAGCGTCGACCGCCGCCCGTACTACCTGTCCTGGAGCGAAATCGCCAGGATGCAGTCCTCGGGACGCTGGGACTTCCAGGACCACACCTACAACCTCCACCACCGCGGGGCGATCGACGCCCACGGGCACAAGGCATCGGCGCTGGCCAACCGGCTCTGGCTGCCACGCCTGCACCGCCAGGAGACCGACGCGGAGTACGAGGCCCGCGTCCGCGCCGACCTCCAGCACTCCTTCGACGACTTCGCCAACCACGACCTGCCCGCCCCGAAACTGTTCGCCTTCCCCTTCTCAGAGGCGACGGAACGGCCCAACCTGCCGACTTCCGATCAGTCCCTGCAGGCAATCCTCGACAGCAAATTCGTGGCCACCATGACCAACGTCTCCTCCCGCCCGCTGCCGGCCAGCCGACGCGCGGCCGCCGCCCAACAGGTGCAGCGCCTGGAGGTGGTCAAGTCGACCACCGCCTCACAACTGCTCACCAAGGTGATCGGCTGGACCCAGGTCGCCCCGCAGGCCAGCGCGCCGCTGGCACAACAGCACCTGTGGAAGCACGACGACGGCACCGGCCTGCAAGGCGCAGGCTCCTTCACCGGCGCCGGCCCCTACCCGGACACGAACCAGCGGGTGCGCTACCTGGGAGCCGCATACCGGCCCATGAGCAGTGTCGACTGGACCAACTACGAAGTAGATACACGCATCTCCGAGCTGGGCGACGGCACCAACCAAGGCACGGTACAGGTCCGCAACGGCAGCGCCGCCCCCGTTTCCGTCAGCGTGAGCCAGCTCCTGACGATCTCCGTTCCGGGCAGGAAGAAGGTGGTCGAGCACCTGGCCCCGGGCTCCAGCCATGTCCTGCGGATCACGGTGCGTGACAACACCACTGACATCTGGGTGGACGGCACGGTACACGTGACGCTGCCGGCCACCGGCAACCCCGCCACACTCTCCGGCGGCATCGCACTGCGCGTCGGCATCAACAGACCGGGAGCCGCCTGGCCCCGCTTCGCCTCCCTGCGAGTCGTCGACATCGCCGACGAGCCACGCGACACCACCGGCACCCAGCAACCGGTCGGCGACGCAGCCCTGCTCGCCCCCAACGCCCCATGGGTCTCCGCCCCAGGAGTCAAGGCGCCCTTCGAGAGCAACGGCCGCCAGATGACCCCACAGGGCCGCACACTTTCCGCATACGGCGCCTACCGGCCCGACGCGACCGCCCGCTGGGACGGCTACACCCTGTTCGGGACGATCACCCGTCTGACCGACACCCAGGTAAGCGGGGCACTCTGGGTCCGGGTCGGCAGCCCCCTCGCGATCAGCGTGCGGGTCTACCTCGACCATCTGGACGTCTATGCAGGAAACGCGGACAACCAGGCACTGGTGGCCAGCCGCCCGCTCACACCGGCGCCCACCCACGCCGTGGCGATCAGCGTGACCGCCGAGCGGACCCTGATCACCGTGGACGGCTCGACCAACCTCAGCCTGATCGCCAAGGGCGAGACCGGCGGAGTGGGCTTCTCGGCCTACCGGGACCTGACCCGGCAGTCGTGGCCGACCGTGCAGAACCTCAGGGTTACAGCGATCGCCAGGACAAGCTGACCGTGGCCGGACTGAAACGACGCCAACTCATCCGAGCCGGTGCGGCAGCGGGGCTCGGCGCGGCAACCGCCGGGGACGGCGGCGCCTGGGAGCTGTCCGGAAACGACAACGTCCCCGACTTCCGTCCACGTTTCGGCGCGGACGGCCTGGTCACCAACGAGTGGGCGTTCCGCAACCCCCACGACAGCGACGCCCACAACTCCTCCGACTGGGTCGTCACCAGCGGGTCGCTGTTCGCCAGCAGCGGCCGCGGCTGGACCGGCCACCCCGACGCCGGCGAGACCGGCCCCAACTCGGCCACCGCGAACGACTCGGCAGTCTTCCGGCTGGTGAGCCGGCGCCGGGACTTCGGACCGGTCTCGGTCTCCTTCAAGGTGCGACTGCTGCAGCCGATCACGACCCCACGCACCCCGAAGCAGGACTGGGACGGCGCCCACGTCTGGCTGCGCTACCACACCCCACAGGAGTTGTACGCGCTCAGCTTCCGGCGCCGCGACGGCTCAGTGGTAATCAAACGGAAGCTTCCGGCCCACGACCCGGCGGCCGCGAACGGCGGCGACTACACGACAGTCGCCGAAGGCCGGCATGCCATCAGCTACGGCGACTGGCACCGGATCGAGGCCAGCGCCGTGAACACCCTCTCCGGGATCCGGCTGCGCCTGGCCGTCGACGGCACGGAGGTGCTGCACACCATCGACCGCACACCGGGCCCACTCACCGCGCCGGGCGGAGTAGGCCTGCGCGTCGACAACAGCCAGTTGTGGTTCGGCGACTTCTGGGCCCGCAGAGCCTGAACCACTCACTCAGGACGCCCGCTGCCCGACCCAGATCTCGAAGCGCCCCCGCCTGTCGAGGTCTGGTTCGGCAGCGAGCGGAGCAGACGGTAGCGGCCCGTCAACCGGATCTCCTGGTGAACCGCCTGCTCGGCGGCCGGTAGGCCGCCCGAGTAGTCCAGCACATGCTGCGATCGCAACGCCTGGTACTTGAGGTGATCCAGCAGCAGGTTCTGCAGCTGCGGGTGAAGGTGCGCTTCGGGCTCCTCGACCAAAACCGCGTCAGGTCCGCGCGGCGAGCGGCCTCCAGCTTGCGCACGGCGGTGCACCTTGAGATGCGCGATGCCGGCGTTAGGCCGCGGCCACTGCGAGCCGCTGTTGAAGGCGATCGGCAACCCGCGCCGGGACGCCTACCTCACCCGCCGCCGCGTATCCGCCGGGAAGAGCAGCGGCGCCGCGTGGAGCGGGAAAGGGTGGGCGAAGTTCTCGACCAACCGTGCCGCCGGGGTTCTTCCAGGGACAGGCAGGACGGCCCGGCTTGACCCCATACCGCGAGGGCGGTGGCGACGGCGGCTTCACGCCGGGCCCGGCTCCATCCGCATCCCTGCGCCCCGTGGTCGTGTCCTGGGCGCCGTCCGGCAGCCCCGTGCGGGCCGCAGCGAATCGGCATTGTGGCTACTTCGGGTATGAACTGTCCCAGCGTGTGGTGCGGCCTGAAGGCGAGCGGCAGGGGGCCTAGGCTGACGAGTCTGGGACGGTATCGAGGGAAGCGGTGATGTCGGCGCGCCGGGCGATGTCTACGAGAGCACGGGCCATGACCGATGCCGGGTCCCGTTTGGCAATGGCTAGGCCCATGCGCTCGGTACGTGTCGGTCGTACGAGAGGGACCGCCTGCATGCCCATGGGCACCCCGAAGACATGCAGCCATGTATGCGGCACGACGCTCGCCCAGCGACCCGTCCGGACGTGTGCGAACAAGGAGGCGATCGAGTCGGTTTCGACTTGGGGCCGCACCGGTGCACCGATGTCTTGGAAGACCGCGTCCAACACGCGACGTCCATGCATGGTCGGAACGAGCAGGCAAAGGGGTTGCTGCGCCGCCTCTTCCCAGCCGACCTGCGCTGTCCGACCGCTGCCCAACGGTAGCCGGGTCAGGAGAACGTAGCGCTCTTGGTACAACGGCACGAACTCGAACCGCTGAGCGAGGTCTGCGCTGAAGTAGGTGAGGCCGGCGTCGATCTCATAGCTCTGCAGCTTCTCGATCACCTCCGTGGTTCGCAGGTCGTTCTGCACCTGGACGGTGACCAGTGGATGCTGCGCACAGAAGGGTTCAGTCAGGAGGGAAACGGCCGTGGCCGCGGTCGGCACCGAACCGATGCACAATTGCCCGCTCAGTCCACTTCGCAGCGCTGCCGCCTCGTTCTGCAGCGCATCTCGGTCGGAGAGGATCTTCTGCGCCCAGACGACGATGCGTTCCCCCTCGGGCGTCAGCCCCTCGAACTTTCGATCTCTGCGGACCAGGGAGAGGTTCAACTCCGTCTCGAGTTTCCGCAGTCCTTCCGACAGGGTCGGTTGCGAGACATGGCACGCCTCGGCGGCTCTGGCGAAGTGGCGCTCACGAGCGAGGGCGATGAGATATTCGAGTTGGCGTAGCAGCACATCACGGGTCTACTCGCCCCTGACCGCAGGCGCCAATCGGCCGGCCTGCGCCACCAACTGGCTGCACACCACTCATCGAGCGGGCGTGATAGGCGATGCCGATCACTCATCGAAGAAGCCACTTTGACGCGCTCTGACCGACGGAGCGAAGGTGCCAGACAGCGGACCGTCCCCCCCGGACGAAACTCCTGCACAGCAGCAGCAGAGGGAAGGCTCCCCGGACGATGAGCGAGATCGAAGACCCCGGTGATGAGCGTCTGTCTGTTACGGCGCCCAAGACGTGGGCGGCTGGCGTGCCCGGTGTACGGCACGCGCTCCAATACTCCCTCGGGCAGACCACCATCCGGCGAACCGCGCTGACGCTGCTCAACATCAATCAGGCCGCAGGGCTCGACTGCCCTGGCTGTGCCTGGCCCGAGCCCGCACCGGGGCGTCGGCACCGCAACGAGTACTGCGAGAACGGTGCCAAGCACATCAATGACGAGGCGACCTCGCGCCGCGTCACTGCGGAGTTCTTCCGTCAGTATCCGATCTCCGAACTGGACGGTAAGTCCGACTACTGGCTCAACCAGCAGGGCCGACTCACCGAGCCCATGGTCAAGCGCCCAGACTCGGACCACTACGAGCCCATCACCTGGGAAGATGCATTGGGTCTCATGGCCGACGAGCTCAATCGGCTGGACTCGCCCGACGAAGCCCTGTTCTACACCTCCGGCAGGGTAGGAAACGAGGCGGCGTTCCTTCTCCAGCTCTTCGCCCGAGCCTTTGGCACCAACAACCTGCCGGACTGCTCCAACATGTGCCACGAGTCCAGCGGTGCCGCACTGAACGAAACGCTGGGCATCGGCAAGGGCAGCGTGAGTCTGCAGGACCTCTACAACGCCGACCTGGTCTTCGTGGTGGGACAAAACCCCGGAACCAACCACCCCCGCATGCTCTCCGCGCTGGAGGAAACCAAGCGCAACGGCGGGCAGGTCGTCGCAGTGAATCCCCTGCCCGAGGCCGGGCTGCAGAGGTTCAAAAACCCACAGAAGGCACGCGGGGTGATCGGCCAGGGAACCGCGATCGCCGACCAGTTCCTGCAGATCCGCCCGGGCGGTGACCTCGCCCTGTTTCAGGCGCTCAACCTGCTGCTACTCCAGGCGGAGGACGAGCGGCCGGGCACGGTCCTCGACCACGCCTTCATAAGCTCACACACCACCGGCTTCGACGACTTCGCCAAGAACGCTCGCAACGTGTCCTGGCTGGACGTTCTCGCCGCCACGGGGCTGACCCGGAAGGAAATCGAAACCGTCCACGCACGGGTCTTGAACAGCAACAAGGTCATCGTGTGCTGGGCCATGGGACTGACCCAGCACAAGCACGGCGTACCGACCATCCGTGAGGTGGTCAACTTCCTCTTGCTGCGCGGCAACATCGGCAGGCCCGGAGCCGGCGTGTGCCCAGTGCGTGGCCACAGCAACGTCCAGGGCGACCGCACCATGGGTATATGGGAACGGATGCCTCAGGCATTCCTCGACGCCCTGCAGCGAGAGTTCGGCTTCACTCCGCCGACCGCGCATGGCCTGGACTCGGTGGACGCGATCCGGGCCATGCGTGACGGCCATGCCAAGGTCTTCCTGGGCGTGGCCGGCAACTTCGTACGGGCCATGTCCGACAGTACGGTCACCGAGAAGGCGATGCGCCGGTGCCGGCTGACCGCGCACATTTCCACCAAGCTCAACCGCTCCCACACGGTCTGCGGAGACACTGCGCTGATCCTGCCGACTCTTGGTCGCAGTGACCGTGACGTCCAGGCTGGTGGTGAGCAGTTCGTCACCGTCGAGGACTCCATGAGCGAGGTGCACGCCTCACGCGGTCGACTCGCTCCAGCCTCCCCCTGCCTACTGAGCGAGGTGGCCATCATCAGCCGCCTCGCCCGGCGCACCCTCCGAGACCAACTGACGATCCCATGGGAGCAATTCGAGGCGGACTACAGCACCATCCGGGACCGAATCGCCCGCGTCGTACCCGGCTTCGAGGACTTCAACGCCCGTGTGGCCCGTCCCGGCGGCTTCCGACTGCCGAATCCGGTCAATGAACGACGGTTCCCCACGCCGAGCGGCAAGGCCGTCTTCACACGCAACAGGTTCGAGATGCTGCAAGCCCCCAAGGGGCATCTGATCCTGCAAACACTGCGCTCCCACGACCAGTGGAACACCATCCCCTACGCCATGAACGACCGCTACCGAGGTATCCGCAATGGCCGCCGCGTAGTCCTCGTGAACCCCACCGATCTGGAAGCCCTGAGAATCACCGACGGCAGCGAAGTCGACCTGGTCGGACTCTGGCACGACGGTCTGGAACGCCGTGCACCGGGCTTTCGGGTGGTGTCCTACCCGACGCCCTCCGGCTCCGCCGCCGCGTACTACCCCGAAACCAATGTCCTCGTGCCCCTGGACAGCGTTGCAGACATCAGCAACACACCCACCTCCAAGAGCATTGTCGTACGGCTGGAGCCGGTACCGGAACACACCGACGAATAGGCCGGATGACCGCGCGACGGCGCGCACCGCGCGTTTCGGGGCGGCCTGTGTCTTCCTTACCTGGGCTGCTTTGACGACGCAGCTGCAGAACGCCCTGCTGACCGTGCCGGACGTGACGATGGACCGGGCGCTGCTGCAACGTCTGTTCCGGAGTCTGAGTCCTCCGGCTTGAATGGATGTGCGGAGAGGGGGAGACGGAAGACGGTGGTACGGCCGTCGCCGACAGGCCATCGAGGCGCCTGAAGCGGTGCGGGCGGCGGGGCGTTTCGCCGTGTCGAAGCCGTACGGCGTCTCCATCCGGTTTTGACCTGTGGGTCGGCCGTGGTGGCTATGCGCGGCGTGATGTCTGGGTGGCGGCCAGCAGATTCCGGATCTCGGTGACAGTCTTGTTGGTGCGTTGCGCGATGCGGGCGACTGGCTCTCCAGCCTGGTAGGCGGAGACGATGACCGCGGTCAGGTGCCTGCGCGCCACGTGGACCGCTTCCTGCGCCTCGGCCAGCGCCGTAGCTGCCGCCTCCAGGGCGTTGTCCTGGCTGTTCATACCGGTCATCGTGCCAGCTGGGTTTCCCTGGCCGATACGGTGGGTGCGTTTTCGGTCACCCTTGACCCCGACGGCTGGCTTGTTCAAAGGCGGCCAGACTCTCCCCGTTTGCTACCGAGGTGCAGCCCGCCTCAGCGGCGACATCTACCTGCAGGCCCGGACTGACCCCGGACGAAACGCGCAACGCGTCCTGGAATGCCCGGCACCCGGCATCTCCCGGGGAAAACCGGACTTCCGAATCCCGCCGGAACGAGGCCCCCCGCACGCGTGACTCGTCCGGACCCGCCAGCAGGCCGGCGCCCGTGCCGGGCTGCTGGTGAGTGGGCAGTGGGGTCCCCACTGGAAAACCCAGGTCACAGGCCCCCAAGCGCCCCTCCAGCTCACTACAGGATAATTGGGGCTCTTCTGCCGTATGTGTGGGTGCCTGACCAGCCCTGATACGTGAAACACGCCGTCTTACGCATATGGTTCAAGGTCTCTGAGGTCAAGATCCACATGCAGGAAGACGGCGTGTCTGCGAACAGGATATGGAAAGAGCTCCTGACGGTCGAACGGGCCGTGGTCGAGCAGGTCGAGATCGACCAGGACGCGGGTGTGCTGGTCGCCCGGGTGCGGCCTGTGGTGCGGGAGCGGAACCGGTGCGGGATCTGCCGCCGCCCCGGACGCGGCTACGACCAGGGGCGCGGGCTGCGGCGCTGGCGGTGCCTGGACGCGGGCACGATGAAGGTGTTCCTGGAGGCCGAGCTGCCCCGGATGCGCTGCCGTGCGCACGGGGTGGTGGCCGCCGCAGTGCCCTGGGCCCGGCACGGGGCCGGCCACACGCGGGTCTTCGACCAGCAGGCCGCCTGGATGGCCGCCGAGTGCTCCAAGTCGGCCGTCGCGCAGTTGATGCGCATCTCCTGGCGCACGGTGGGGGCGATCGTTGAGCGGTTTGTCGCCGACCGGGACGCCGAGGTGGACCGGCTGGCGGGCCTGCGCCGGATCGGCATCGACGAGATCTCCTACCGCAAGGGGCAGCGATACATGACCGTGGTGGTCGACCATCACACCCGGCAGGTGGTGTGGATGGCCGACGGCCACGGCCGCGCAGTCCTTGAGGCGTTCTTCGACGAGCTCGGCCCGCAACGCAGCGCGAAGCTGACGCACATCTGCGCCGACGGCGCGCAGTGGATCGCCGACACCGTCGCCGCCCACGCCTCGCAGGCGGTGCGCGCCATGGATCCGCTCCACGTCGTCGCCTGGGGCACCGAGGCGTTGGACGACGAGCGGCGCGCGGCGTGGAACCGGGCCCGCCGCCACGCCCAGGACGCCGCCACCGCCCGGGCGTTGAAAGACTCCCGCTTCGCGCTGTGGAAGAACCCCGAGGACCTCACACCCCGCCAGCAGGCCAAACTGGGCTGGATCGCGGCCACCGACCCACGCCTGCACCGCGCCTACCTGCTCAAGGAGGGCCTGCGCACGGTCTTCGCCATCGCCCGCGAGCAGGACACGCGGGCGGCAGTCGACGCCCTGGACCGGTGGCTGTCATGGGCCCAGCGCTGCCGCATCACCACCTTCGTCGACCTCGGCCGCCGCATACGCCGTCACCGCGAGGCGATCGTCAACGCCCTCATCGAGCGTCCGTCGAACGGGCTGATCGAGTCCACCAACACCAAGACCCGCCTGATCATCCGCCGAGGCTTCGGCTTCCGCACCGCCAACGCCGTCATCGCCCTCGTCATGCTCACCCTCGGAGGCGACCGCCCGATACCAGGCCGCCAACCCGCTGCAGCCTGACCCACACATACAGCAGAAGAGCCATAATTGGGGCGTCCAGTACCCCGCTACCCGGTAGCGTGCCGAGGAGAGAACGCAGCGGGTCCTGAGACGCAGGAGCTTTGCGTCCGGCCGCCGCCGGTGAGTGTCCTGCTAAAGGCCGGGTCCAGGTGGGGTGGTTGCTACGTCACGCACCTGCGGCGCGGAGGGTGGCGTGCTCGGCCAGGGTGGTCACCTGTTCGGAGTCCTCGGCCTGGTCGGGGTTCAAGCCGGCCAGGGCACAGCGCACGGCGGCGGGCCAGCCGGCATCAGTGGTGGTGGGGGAGTGGGTGGTCAGGTTGGCGAGCGGGCCGACCGCACGGCGGATCGCCGTCGGCCACAGGCTGCCCGGTCCGGTGTGCACCACGTGAACGCTGGTGGGCGCCTGGTTTGTTGCTGTGCGGTAGGCGGCGCCGGCAGCTGCTGCGACCGTCCCCTCTGCGGCACCAGCGGGCCAGCACTGGGCACGGCGCACGCTGACCACACCGGTGTGGGCGTGCTCGGCGAGCAGCAGCAACCGCACGCCGTCAGCAGCCGCAGTGACCGTCAGGGCGTACCGCGCGCACTGGATCGGCCGCGGACGGCGAGGCGAAGCATTGAAACTGGAATGGGGCTGCAACGGGTCTCCAGCCCTTCGGATTTGGGAAGCGACACGCACATCTTTGCACCAAGACCCAGCGGTCCTCGCACCTATGCACGGATGACCGCGCTGCACACGTGCACGTGTAGGGGGCTTGGTAGGCGGGCGCGGCCACCGCGTGCCGCGGAGGGAGCGCGCGGCGCGGTTTCAGCCCGCGTGGCCACCAGCGTGAGGTGAACTCACCGGCCCGGGGCAGGCGTTCACCGGACTTCTTCCAGGAGGCCCCGGCCTTCACCCGCGTTCGACAGAAGTCAGTTCACCTAGAGACACAAAATGGGCCATGACCTGCGACTTCATCGCCTCACACCCGAATTGTCCGTGTCTCTAGGCGCTGGCATTCCCGCTGGTCAGGGAACTGACGAGACAGGCACGATTCTCTGGCAATGCCGCAAGAACCGAGGGCGATTCATTACCCTTTGCCACTTTTACGGGCCCGCCTCGGCGCAGCGCGACGGGGCTCGAAGCGCGCTATGTGATCGGGTAGCGTGGTGGCAACGCCCCAGCATGAAGGGGCCACTTGGCGGTCGTCACCGCGCTGACCAGAGAGAATGCCAGCGCCTAGAGACACGCCCCCTCTCCATGACCTAGCGCATCCCCCCTGGTCAGACCGCATCTTGTGACTCTAGGTGACGGGAATTCTGTCGAACCCAGGCTTCAGGCCGGGGAGGAATGGATCCTCGCGCAGCGGCGGAGTTCTCTTCGCATCTGTTCTGACCTGCGCTTTCTTGATATGATCAAGCCAAGTTCGGTTTGATCGGCGGGAGTTGGGCATGAGTGGTGTGGAGGGGGCCGGGTTTGCCCGGTATACCTACCGGCTGCGTGTGTCGGCGACCGCCCGGTCTGGACTCGAAGCCGAGTGGGACCGC